>CAYLYJ010000062.1:0-8381 GCA_964388185.1 uncultured Coriobacteriaceae bacterium | reverse complement strand
GAGATTCAATGAGGCATTACAAGAAGGGCCGCAAGCTGGGCACCGACGCCAGCCACACCAAGGCCATGAAAAAGAACCTTGCGGTCGCACTGTTCACCAACGACCGCATCAAGACTACGGTCCCGCGTGCCAAAGAGGTCCGCGGCACCGTTGAGCGCATCATCACCTGGGCCAAGAAGGGCGATTTGCACTCCCGTCGCCTGGCCATTGCCGCCCTGGGCGACAAGGAGCTCGTTCGCGAGGTCTTCGAGAAGGTCGAGCAAGGCATGTGGGCAGACCGCAACGGTGGCTACACCCGTATCCTGAAGCTCGGTCCGCGCAAGGGCGATAATGCCCCTATGGCGATTCTCGAGCTTGTCGAGGAAGCTGTGACTCCCAAGGCCAAGGCGGACGAGAAGCCTGCCAAGACGAGCAAGAAGTCTGCTGCAAAGAAGGCCACGAAGTCCGAGGACAAGGCTGTCGATGGGATCGAGGATCTGATCGAGGAAGGTACCGAGGACAAGAACGATAACGACAAGGACGATATCGAGGAGTTCGCCGAGGGCGAAGCCGACCGTATCGATGCCATTGCCGAGACCGACGTGCGTGAAGATGCCGTTGAGGCCGAGAAGGCCGAGGACGAGGAGTCCGTCGAGGATGCCATTCTCGAGGCCAAAGAGGCAGAGGTGGCTAAGACTGAAGCCGAGAACATCGAGAAGATCAAGGAAGAGATCGCCGAGGAGGAGCGCGAGCTCATCGATGATGTCAACCCTCTGTCCAAGGAAGAGCATGCTATCGAGGACGCAGACGAGAAGGCCGAGAAGCACGAGGATGACGAGTAGGAATCTCGTCTCTCACCGGGAGTACAGATGACGCAGGCGCTTGCCTTTGGCACCTACATCCCCGGCACGAGTCCTATCCACGCTTTGAATGCGCAGGTCAAGGTTATCTTGGCCTGCGTTTTCTCTATTGCCGTTTTTTTCGTCGAGAGCTGGGCGGGACTGCTCATCGTCACGGCATTCGTGGCTATGCTTTACGTGATGGCCCGCGTACCCGTAGCCAGGGCTGCGCGTGGCCTTATCCCCATCATCTTCATTCTCGCGTTCACCATTATCGTGCACGCCTTCAGCATCAGCTTGGGTTCGGCTGCAGCACCGGGGCTCTCCACAGCAGGCTCGCTCGGGCTTACGCAGGAGTGGGTGTTCTTCGGAAGCTTCGGCATCACGCTTGACGGCCTGATGAGGGGCCTCTTCTTCGCGCTGCGCATCGTGCTGCTTGTGCTCATCTGCTCGCTGCTGACCTTCACGTCATCGATGATGGAGCTGACCGATGCGATGCTGCGCATGTTTGGTCCGTTGCGACGTTTTGGCGTACCCGTCGATGACATCGCGATGATGATATCGATTGCCCTGCGCTTCATCCCTACGACGGCACACGAGGCGCAGATGATTCAGCTTGCCCAAAAGGCACGCTGTGCCAATTTCGATGACGGCAACGTGTTCGTGCGCCTCAGATCATGGGTGCCCGTATTCATTCCGCTTTTCGTGCGCTTGTTCCGTCGTGCTGACGATCTTGCGGATGCCATGGATGCGCGTTGCTACGCAGGCGGCAGACGCACGCGTATGAGCGCGAGGCCTATGAATGCAAGCGATATCGTGACGCTCGTCGTCGGCATCTTGGCGATTGTCGCACTCTGCGTGTTTCTGTGAGAGGGCGGAGGTGTCGCCGCTGCGCTCATAGTCCTGTGCTCGCTTGAAAGCGCCACTGGCGCTTTCTGCTCGTGCGGAAATCGCGCAGCGGTGATACCTCCGCCCTGTTTAATGGTGGGGCAAATGACCTGTCCTCTTGTTCCACTCCCGCATCTGTCCATCCAGAAGGAGCCATTGATGAAGCAACAATCACTCGTTCTCACGCTTGCCTATAACGGCTCCGCGTATGCGGGGTTTGCCAAGCAGAAGGACCCGTGTCTCTGCACCATTCAAGGTGAGCTTGAACGCGCTCTGTCAACCTACTTTCGGCATCCTGTCGAGACCGTGTGCGCGGGGCGTACCGATGCCGGCGTGCATGCGCTTGGGCAAGTTGTGTCATGTGTGCTTGATGAGACCGACTTCGACGGTGTCACGCCCGGGCGCCTCATCATCTCGCTCAACGCGCTCACGCCTGATGACATCGTGATCAAGGCGGTGGACTTTACACGTCCCGAGTTTTCCGCTCGCTTTGATGCAACGACTCGCGAGTATCGCTATCGCATCGTCACCGGCCCTGTTCCACCACTGTTTTTGTCGGACTTCGCTTGGTGGAGAAGGGGTGAGTTGGATATCGAGGCCATGCGCCAGGGCGCGGCTCATCTCATCGGCGAGCATGACTTCAAGTCGTTTTGCAAAGCCGCAAGCGCCGAGGGCAAGACGACGATGCGCCGCGTGGACGATATTTCCATCATATGTGAGGAGCAGATGGGGGAGAGCTGCCTTGTGGTCAAGGTTGTTGGCAACGCCTTTCTACATTCGATGGTGCGTACCATCGTCGGCACGCTCGTGCAGGTGGGCGCCGGGCATCGCGATCCTGACTGGGTTGCCGACGTGCTGGCGGCATGCGATCGCAACGCTGCGGGCGAGACAGTCCCGGCCCATGGCCTCACGTTCTGGCATGTAAGCTATGCTTAAAATGTGACAGGGGCCTGACCCCTGTCACATTGGGGTCAGGCCCCTGTCACATTTTGGCCCCTGCCGCATTTTATAGACTGGGGGTTTCCCGTTGCCTGATGTGCGTCATTTCGCTATATTTCCCCATGACGAAAGGAGCACCATGGCTACCATTGATACCATTAGGCAGATTCTCGAAGACAATCTCTCCATCGAGCCAGAGCAGATCGAGGAAGACACCACGTTGGATTCCATCGACATCGATTCGCTCGACCTCGTCGAGCTTATCTGCGACATCGAAGATGCCGAGGGCATCGACTTCGGTGAGCCCGAGGGCCTCGAGACTATCGGAGACATCGTCGAGCATATCGACTCGCTCAAATAGTTCATGAACAGAATCAGCGCATGGCTCTATAACTTCATGCAGGGTCGCTATGGCTTTGATCAGCTAGGGCAGGCCCTGAGCGTTGGCGTGGTCGTGATGTGGATCCTCTCGATCCTGTGCAGCGTGCTCGCCAACATGTTGCGCATGATGTGGGCTGCTTGGCTCTCGACCATCCTCAACTGGGTTGGCATCATCTTGCTCGTGGTCATGATCTTTCGCGCGCTATCGCGCAATCACGATGCACGCCGTGCCGAGAACGAGGCCTTCTTGCGTCGCCGCAAGCGTCGTGCCGAGCGCAAGCATACCTCGTCAAAGGACATCTCGTCCAAGGACAAGGCGAAGGGCAAGGGCAAAGACGAGGCTGGCTACAAGTACCTGAGCTGCTCGTTTTGCGGCCAACAGATGCGCGTGCCGGCCGGCAAGGGCAAAATTGCCGTGAAGTGCCCCTCATGTGGCGAGAAGACCATCGTGCATAGTTAGGCAAGACGCATGGAGAATTACAACGATTATAGGGAAACTCCACGCACGGGCAGGACGCCGGGCTATTCGGATCATGAGCACGATCCACATCCCGTCGACCCGTCGGTGCTCACCGATGATCGCGATAATCCCGATCTTCTCACCTTCGAGAAGACCTGGGGTCATCGCGTGCTCGCGGGATTGGGTGTCGCGATGCTCGTCATCGCGCTCGTGCTCATCGCGTTTTGCATCGTGCAGCTCATTCGCGTCGCCGATATCGCCACGCTCATGCCCGACATTGGAGTGTTGGGTATGTATCTCTACGGCACGGCGTTGGCCTGTGGCATCGCGCTCATTCCGCCGGCAGTCATCGCGATCTACGTTGCCAAGCACCCGAACAGGGTCATGGTCGCCATCGTCATGGCGATTGTCGCGCTCGTGCTTGTAGTCGCATTCTTGGGCTATGCTCTGGCGGTAACGCCACAGTACGTGGTCACGGCGTTGCTCTATGCGCTAGCACTCGCCATTTTGCCCGTCGTCTATCTCATTGCCGCTCTCAAGATCAAGCGCTCGCTCTAGGCGCGTGACCGGCAAGCCGACGACATTGTCGTAATCACCTTCGATATGATCGACAAATGCGCTCGCCGCGCCCTGTATACCATAGGCGCCAGCCTTATCGAGCGGTTCGCCCGTGGCGATATAGGCGTCGATCTCGCCTGCTGTGAGCTCTCTGAAGTACACGTTGGTCGTCTCGGCGAAGGTCGTGCACTGCTCGCCGCGCACGAGACACACACCGGTGATAACCTGGTGCGTTTTGCCCGAGAGTTCGCTCAGCATACGTCGGGCGTCTTCCTCGTCTGCCGGCTTACCGAAAACACATCCGTCGAGCACAACGATGGTGTCAGCTCCGATGATGGTGGCACTGTCAGGTACATTGGCAGCGACGGCCAGTGCCTTGACCCGCGCGTTGTGCACGGCGACTTCGGTGGGCGACATGTCCGCCGTCTCGATTTCGTCAGCATCGCTTACGATGATGCGAAACAATCGGCCCGTTTGCGCGAGGAGCTCCCTGCGACGAGGTGAGCCCGACGCTAATATCAGTTCAGCTTCTTCGTTCATGTGGGCAGTGTAGCGTGATTTGTGGATGCCGTGTCGCGCATGTCAAAAAATATGTCACAGCCCTGCGGTAGAATCTTTGGGCAGATAAGAAAGGATGCACTGTGGACACGATACTTTTCGATATGGACGGTACCCTGCTCGACACACTCGACGATTTGCACACGAGCGTCAATTACGCCCTCGAGCAATCAGGCCTTCCGCTTGTCACGCTTGACGAGACGCGCGAAGCCGCTGGCTATGGCTCTATCGTGCTCATCGAGATGCTTACGAAGCATACCTTCGTGACGGGCTCGCCCGAGTTTCAGCGCGTGTTCGATGACTTCAATACGCACTACAAGGCACACTGCAACGACGCAACACGCCCATACGATGGCATCATGGAGCTACTTCCCGCACTTGCGGAGCGCGGCCTCAAGATGGCCATCGTGAGCAATAAGGTTCAGCCTGAGACGGAGGCCCTGCGCAAGCTATGGTTTGCCGACTTCATTCCCGTTGCCGTGGGTCGTGTCGAGGGCATCGCACCCAAGCCCGATCCAGCAATGGCATTCAAGGCGCTCGAGCTTCTCGGCTCGTGCCCCAAAGATGCGTGGTTCGTGGGCGATTCCCAGCCTGATGTACGCACGGGCAAGAACGCTGGCTGCACGAGCGTAGGCTGCACTTGGGGATTCAGGGATTTCGCTACGCTCGAGGAAGAATACCCCGACTTCATCATCGATAGTCCGCTCGAGCTTCTCGACATCGTCGACGCGAGTCGCTAAAAGGTCCACACGATGGGAGTGACGACGGTTAGCACGCTTGGCGCACTGCTTGAGGCGAGCAACGCAGCCTTACTGCGCGCGCAAGGTGAGGGTGCTACTGCCACGCTTATCGTGCCTTCGCATGTATGGGGTCAACAACGCAAACTGCAGCTCCGTCATCTTGCCCCCACCGGGGTCGACGTCGTGACGCATCGGCAATTCGTGGCCCAACTCTGGGATGTGCATGGGGATGGGTCCACCATCGTCGAGCCAACTGCGCGCAAGGTTCTGCTACGTCCACTCGTTACGCAGGTCGGGCTCTTTGATGCGCTTCCTTCCCCTGGTTTCGTCACGCAGCTTGGTGCATTTGTCGAGGAGGCAATTTCTCCCGGCTTGCATCCAAATGCCCCGCTCTCCATCTCGGAGTCAAAGCTCATGGAGCTCGTGTCTCTTTACGAGGCAAAGCTCGAGCACGAGGGTCTTGTCGAGCTCGCCCAGGCGGAGTATTTGCTCGCGCAGGACGGCGTTTGCCGGGGCACGCAGTTGGTCTTCGAGGCCCCCGACTTGCACAGCGCGCACATGCGCCATTTCATTGGCGCACTCGAGGCAAGCGCGGTCGTTTCCGTCATACAGCAGCATCTCGTCATCGGCGCAGGTGCCTTGCCCAAAGATGACGAGCTCCTTGCCTTGAGGCAGCGTCTCTTCACGGGTAAAGGTGGCGTTCAAGCACGAGGTCATGTGCGGGTGGGCGAGGCCCACGGAGCGCATGTCGCGAGCGATGTGGTTGCGGGTCTCGTGCGTGGCATGCATAAGGAAAACGGTGTCGAGTATGCGGACATGCTCGTCTGCTGCGCGAGTACTGCCGATGCATATCCGCGTCTGCATGACGCATTTGCCCGTGCGGGTATTCCCTTTGCCACGCAGTTTGTCGTGCCTTGTGCGCGCACGGGCCTGGGCGCTGCGTTTTCTGCGCTCGAGTTGGTCGCGCAGGCGGGTGATGATGCGCCCTTTGAGCCCTTCGTCGATGTGCTGTGCAGCCCCTATGCAGGGATTCCCACCCAAGACGCCCGCGCACTGCAGATGCGCTGGCGTGAGCAGGCTGGGTCAACAGCAGCCGGCCGGATGCGTGATTTACGCGAGGGCTTCGCGCAGGGAAACGCGAATGCTGCAATTACGAGCGAACGATTCAAACCCCTCGTGCAGCTCATAGACGCTTCGCGTTCCGAGCGAGTTAGATTGCTCTTCGAGCATGCTCGTGCGGCGCATCTTGATGCCGACGCGCTCATTGACGACTGCGCCGCGGCCGAGGCACTGCTTGACTATCTAGAGCTTTGCGAACGCTTCACCTGCAGGCCCGATGCTGACGAGATGGCGAATCTTCCCGTCACACTCAACCGCTCGTATGGCAACCCGAGCGAGGCCCTTCGCATCATCGAGCCCGATGCACTTGGGCCCATTCACGCGGGTGGCATCATTCTATGTGATCTGGATGCGCTTCATTATCCGATGGCATCGCAGGGCGGCCCGTTCGACGCGCTCATGCGCAAGCTCGACATCGAGCGCGCAGATACGCTTGCTCGTGATCAGCGCATCATGCTGCTCAATATCATCGAATCGTGCGAAAGCTGTCTTGCCTTCACGCGCACGACGCACGATGCAAGTGGTGACGAAAGTTGCCCGAGTGCGCTGTTCGAGGAGCTTGTTGCCGCATATCGCAGTCCTGAAGAGGACGAGGCAGGGCTTTCTGTCCAGGCCGTTCCGCAAGCTCTCAGGCCATGGCTGCTTTCACTGAACGAGGCCGACGTATTCTTTGCGGACGAGGATTGCCGCAACGATCTCTCCGTTACGCGCGGTTCGGTTGCAGCTGCCGCATTCGATGACCTCATGCACGACCTCAAGGGCAAGGCACTCGTGTTTTCGCCCACGGCCTTCGAGGATTACTATCGCTGTCCGTACCGGTGGTTCGCGTGTAGGCGCGTGGGCTACAACGGCATGGATGTCACATTCGACGCCGCTGCTCAGGGCAATCTCGTTCATGCGGTCATGGAGCGTTTTTACCGTTGCCTCAAGCAAGCCGGACACGACCGCGTGACAGAGCAGAATGTGGACGAGGCGCTTGCCATCGCCAACGAGGCCTTCGATCGGCAGGTTGAAGATGACCAATCGCGTGAGCGTCGGGGCCTCTACCTGCGCACAGAGTACGACTCGTGCGCGTGCGAAGAGTTACGCCGGCATGTCTTTGACCTCGTACGTCGTGACGCTACGTTTTTGCCGGGTTTCATTCCCACCTACTTCGAGCTTGAGCTCGGCCGTTCCTCGGAGCAGCCTCTTGAATACGCGGGGGTGCCCGTGCGTGGCAAGGTCGACCGGATTGATGTCGATGCGGAGGGAAACGCCGTTATCATCGACTATAAGCTCAGTGGCCTTTCTGCGGGCTATGGCTTCGGTTACGACGACGAGCTGCCGCAGCGCATTCAGACCGACATATACGCCACCTTGGTCGAACGGCACTTTGCAGCACTCGGCACACCACTTCACGTCGTTGGCTCCGTCTATCGCTCGTACGCCAAGAACGCGCTGCGCGGCGTCTATGAGCGGGGCATACCGTGGGGTGACACCGAGCAGCTGCGTGAGGATCTCGACGCGCTGCCTCGTGCTGGTAGCGGTGAGGAATACGATGCGTATCTGGCTCGTGTCGAGGATATGGTCGCGTCATGCATGGAGCGCCTTCGCGTGGGCGATATCGCGCCATCTCCTCTTTCGAGCGATGTGTGCGAGTACTGCAAAGCGGCTTCGTTTTGTCCCAAAGGAGGTGCCTGATGCCTCTTACTCCCAGTCAGCAATCTGCGGTCGAAAGTGCCCATGAGCCTCTGTTTATCCAAGCCGGTGCTGGCACGGGCAAGACCTTTACGCTTACCAAGCGCATTGCGTATGGCCTCTCGCAGGAATCGGGCCCGCTCATCGGCGATGTCGACCGGTTGCTTACAATCACGTTTACCAATAAAGCGGCAGGCGAGCTTATCGGTCGTGTGCGTGCCGAACTGCGCGCGCAGGGGCTTG
>CAYLYJ010000061.1:0-8687 GCA_964388185.1 uncultured Coriobacteriaceae bacterium | reverse complement strand
AGCGCGCCGTAAAGACCGCGAAGCGGGCTGTCGGGAAGCGACCGTCGAAGCGAGGCGGCCTGTCTGAACACATGTGCGTATATCATTCGTCGAGCGTCGTGATGATGGCGTTATCCACGAGATAGTGACTGGCGGCATAGCGCGCGGCGACCTCGCGTAGCGCGAAACCGCGGCCACTTGACTCCATCTCCTGGCGCACGATATCTGGGTTCATGGGGTTAAGCTCGGTGCAGGCGCCCATGATATCGTCTTCGGTCACGACGAGTCCTTCGTGCTCGAACAGGGCATCGAGCGCGTAGTCGCAGGCGAGCGTCTGACGTGCCTGCATCATAATCCCGATCTTGTAGTTCTGCTCGCCGCCCTGCTCTTCGACGAACTCTGCCATCGTCACGCCCTGCTGCGAGAGCTGATTTCGCAACGTTGCCTCGATGGAAGTCGCCGTCGCATCGAAGGCGGCATCGGGAATCTCACCCTCGAGTCGCTTGGCAAGTTCGGTTTGCGCGATTGTGATGAGTTGCATCTGATAGTCATGCAAGGCCTGGGTCTCGAAGGAGAGGCGTATTTCCTCGCGCAGCTTGTCGATGGAGTCGTAGCTCGGCATGACTCGCTTGACCCATTCATCGGTAAGCTCGGGAAGAACCTCTTCCTTCATCTCCTTGATGGTCACCGTGCAGTCGTAGGTGCGCATGACGCGTAAGCCGTTCGAATCGTAACCCTCGCCCTCGAACTCGAAGGTTTTCGTCTCGCCCACATTCATGCCCAGTAGCTGTTCGTCGAAGCTCTCGGGCATGAAGCCACGGCCCATCGAGTAGACGCGGCTGTCCGTGCTTATGCCGCTTAGGCGCTCGCCATCAAGACGCACCTCGATGGCGATGAGAAAGCTGTCATCAGGACCGACCGAATGAGGGTCAGCGGTCACAAAATCGGAATACATGTTCATGTTTGCGCGTATCTCGGCATCTACATCGACCTCGACGGGCTTGAATGCGGGTACGGTGATTTCGACGGGATCATAGGAGCTGAGTGTGAAATGGGGCTTGGGAATGACATCGATCTGGAAGCTGTACGCATGGCCACGTCTGAAGTTGGGAGAGGGTTGCACCTTGGGCTGTGCGAGTGGCGTAATGCCACGTTGGTCAAGCGCATAAGGTACGAGCATATTTATGGCCTGGGATTGCAAGACGGAATCGGCATCGTTGATCTTGAGATGCTCGGCAAGCGCCTCGCTCACGGTCTTGTCCGGGTCGGGACGTAATCCGAACCTGCTCGCGATGGCGGCTTGTGCTCGGTCGAGTGCGTTGTCGACCTCCTGGGCATTCGCTGTGATATTCAGGCGAATTGCACCGTCTTCGAGCTGCTTTTCCTTGACTTTCATTGTGTGACCTTTCTATTCCGCAAGCCCCATCTGGAGCAGATATATTTCTTCGCGCATCTCGCGGGCAAGCGATTGGGATATCCTTCCCGACTCGTACATCTCCTGTATCTCGTCGAGCTCAAGACGTAACCCCTCTGCCTGCACGTCGGCAAGACCTGGCAGGTCGTCGGGATCCGCTGATGCCTCGAGATAGAGGCTTCCCGTGTCGGTTCGCACGATGCTATGCCGCCCGGCGGTTTCGGGAACAGATGCAATGATGCCCTGGGCATTGTCGAGGGCGCGAAGTTGGGCTCTCAGAGCGGAGAGGAGCGCCTTGTGCTCGCCGAGAAGGGCGAGGGCAGCCTGGACACGGGCATCATCGGGCTCGTGGCTTACCAGCTCGAGGTAATCGACGGCGACGCGTTCGACATCTATCTTGAATTCGAGCTTCTTGCGGGTCTCGTTTGTGCTCGTGACCTGATCCTGGATCCTGCGCATCGTCGATGTGGAACCCGCGAGGGGCTGCGCCTGGCGTTCGGAGGTGAGCAGCGTCTTCTTGCGCGTGAGCAGCTTGAGCATGCGATCAACGCGTTTGAGGTAGGTGGCTCCCAGACGCTTGTCCACATCATCGTGGGCTATGGCCTCTTTGATGAAGTCCCTCTGGTGTAGCAGTACCTCCTGACGTAGGAAGCGCAACTGTCGGCCAGAGACGGATCTGCGACGTGCGGCAGTGAGCCTACGGTGGTACATGCGCATGACACGTCCCGTTGCCTGCTTGTTCTCGACGGTCTGGTTGCGTTTGAGACCCGAAATGACGTTCTGAATCATCTCAATCTCGTATTCGGGGTCGAGCTCGTCGTCATCATCATCTACGGATTTGGGCGCAATGAACGGCACGACGAAATTGGCGAGCAGCAATGTCACGACGATTACGCCGCAAACAAGGAAGAGAAGCAGGTCACGCTGGGGAAACACGGCGCCTGATGCGACGGTAAAGGGAATGGTCGAGGCAATGGAGAGCGATACGGCGCCCTTAGGTCCACACAGGGTTGTGACGAGGGCATTTCGAATCGCGGGGCCGCCGAGCTTCATGCGCTTGCCTGTTTCCGGATTGTCGGAGAGCAGGTCTGCGCAGAGTATCCAGAGGAAACGGACGCTGACGATCACGGCAGTGAGGATGAACACCAGGCTGAAGATCCAAAAGAGGTCAGCGGAGTTTTCCTGCAGAGCCGGGACGAGGGTTGAGGAGAGCACGATGCCGAGATTGACGAAGATGACGCCGTTGAGAACAAAGGAGAAGAGATGCCAGACACTCTCGGAAGCGATGTTGAGACGCGTGGAGAACGTCGAAAAGCTCCGGGAGCGAACTGACATGCGCTGCGGAATGTAGGAGATGAGCAAGCCCGCCGCCACCACGGCGAGGATGCCGCTTACATGGAACCTGGTGGCGACCAGATAGACGAAGAAGGGGAGGAAGAGCTCGAAGCATACATGCACGGTGGCGCTTTCCACACCGGCACGCCTCATGCGCTGCATGATGAAGAAGGCGATAGCACCGAGAAGGAGCCCGAGCGCTATGCCGCCAACGAACTCCACGACGAAAGTCCAACTGGCATTGGCGAGCGAGAAGGAACCGGTGACCGCAGCGGCGATTGCAAACTGAAACGAGACGATGCCCGAAGCGTCGTTGAGAAGCGCTTCACCCAGAAGAGAAGCTTTCTGCCTGCTGCCGAGCTTGACGGTCTTTCCAAGTGAGGCGACGGCGACGGCATCGGTGGGGCCCAGGGCTGCGCCAAGGGCAAATGCTGCCGCCAGTGAGATGGAGGGTACGAGCCAATGCAACACGAAGCCGACCACGAGAACGGAAACTACCACGAGGGCGATGGCGAGGGAGAGCACCGTGCTGCGATTGTCCCACAGTATGCGGTTGCTGATGTTTCGCGACTCATCAAAGAGCAGAGGGGCGATGAACATGACGAGAAAGAGCTCGGAGTTGATCGTCACGTCGATGGGAAGGTCTACGAAGAAGTAGATGGCAACACCCACTACCATCTGCACGAGGGGTAGGGAGACGCCGCGCAGAAACTGGTCGAGAACGGACGAAACGAGAACGGCTCCGATATAGAGAAGGGCTATGACGAGGTATTCCATATGAAGCGCCCGCATCCTTTCGTTTTAACGGATTCTCAAACGTCAACATATATCTAAGGTATCGCATATCGCCATCTCATGTGGGCGGGGTAGAGAAAAATCAAGCATATTCCCGTGAAACGATGCTTGTATTACAATGTCGCATTTACATGTAGGCACGATATCAAGGATCTGACTCATGCTCATCGAGGCACTCAAGGCGTTTCTCATTGGTCTTGTCGAGGGACTGACCGAATGGCTGCCGATCTCGTCGACAGGCCATATGATCCTTGTTGACGAGTTCGTGAAGCTTGACGTGTCATCGACTTTTCTCGAGCTCTTCCTCGTCGTCATCCAAATCGGCGCGATCATGGCCGTCATCATTCTCTATTTCACGAAGCTCAATCCGTTTTCGCGTAAGAAAACGCCTGCGCAGCGAAAGGATACCTGGCGGCTGTGGGGAATGGTTGTCATCGGTTGCATCCCGGCCGCCATCGTTGGCCTGCTCTTCGATGACTGGGTGACCGAACACCTGCACAACGCCTGGGTCGTTGCCGCCATGCTCATACTCTACGGTATCGTTTTCATCGTGCTTGAGCGCCGCAATCGCCGTCGTTACGTGCAATACATTCACGATACCGGTCAACTTGATGATAAGCCTAATCCCGACGAAATGTTCGCCATCAAGACCGTTGACGAAATCGGGCCTGCTGCCGCTCTTAAGATTGGCCTGTTCCAATGTCTCGCAATCATTCCCGGCACGAGCCGTAGCGGCGCGACTATCATTGGCGGCATGCTCACGGGTTGCTCGCGCACGGCAGCTGCCGAGTTTACCTTCTTCCTTGCCATTCCCATCATGTTTGGCTGGGGCATTGTTAAGGCGTTCAAGTCCTTTGTCACGGCGGGCCTCATCATGACCACGACCGAAGTTGTGGTCCTTCTCGTCGGCATCATCACGGCCTTCGTTGTCTCTGTCCTCTCGATTAAGTTCCTCATGGGCTACATCAAGAATAATGATTTCACGGCATTCGGTGTCTACCGCATCATTGTCGGTGTCGTCGTGCTCGGCTACTTTGGCATCAAGATGCTGATCGGCTAGAACGGCTGGAGAGGACAGACAGTGGAAGCAACCATACTCCTTGCCTTGCAATCGTTGCGCTTGCCGGTCCTCACGCAAGTTGCTGCCCTCGTTTCGGCGCTCGGTAACTATGCGTTTATCTGGGTCATCCTCGGCATCATCCTCATCGTTTTTTTCGGCAGAAATGACGTTGGTGTGACCTTGCTATTCACCGTGGTTCTGGCCGGCATCATCGTCGGCTTCATACTCCAACCCGTCTTTGCACACGTGCGTCCCTACGATGCGGGCATCGGGGTGAGTGCCGTCATGGGCGTAAGCCGCACGGGCTATTCGTTTCCGAGCTTTCATGCGGCTACGTCATTTGCGGCCGCGACCGTCATTGCGATGATCGCTGGACGCCGTTGGGGCACCTGGGCCTTCGTCGGGGCCGTCCTCATCTCCTTGTCCCGCATTTATCTTGGCGTCGAGTGGCCCTTTGACATTATCGTCGGTGCCCTTGTCGGCGTTCTCGTCGGCGTTGTCTCAGCTTGGGTTTACAATCAGTTTCTGCATGACCTCATCCGGGATTACCCCGGCGTGAATCGTGCACGTGGCGGACGCAAATCCGTCAGCACGACGGGCACGGCACGTCGCAAGAAGTAGTTATCCGGCCAATCATGGTCTCAAACGGAAAGGAAGACATCATGTCGGAAGACAACAATGCCGAGATCGAGATCGAGAAGCATCGTGCTGTCATCGACTCGCTTGACGAGCAGATCGTCACGCTTCTCAACAAACGTGCAACCGAGTCGCTTGCCATTCGCATGCTCAAGCCGCAGGCGCAAATGGGCCTCTACGACCCCAAGCGCGAGGAGGAGATATTCACGCGTCTCGAAGCAATTAACGATGGTCCCATGTACAACGATGATGTCCGCGAGATTTACGCGACGATTCTCAAAGTCATGAAGGAGATTCGCGCATGAGCAAGACCTACGTTCCCAATCGCAAATCCGACGAGGTTATCATCTTCGCTGGTCCATGTTCGGTAGAAAGCTCCGAGCAATTCGATGCAGTGGCCGAAGGCCTGAGTAAAATGGGGCTCTCCTGGATACGCGGCGGCGCCTTCAAGCCGCGCACGAGCCCGTATTCCTTCCAAGGTCTTGGCATCGAAGGCGTCAAGATCATGGAAGACGCTGGCAAGAAGTATGGTCTCAAGACCATCACCGAAGTCGTTGACACCACGCATGTCGTCGAGGTGCTCGAGCATGTTGACGGCATCCAGATCGGTACGCGCAACATGGCCAATTTCGAGCTTCTCAAGGTCATCGGCAAAGCGACCGAGGGCTCGCATCAGCCCGTGCTCTTCAAGCGTGGCATGGCCGCAACCATAGACGAGTGGCTGTCCGCCGTCGAATACATCACGCAGTACGGCAATCCCAACGTCATGCTCTGCGAGCGTGGCATCCGTACTTTCGAGAACGCCACGCGCTTTACGCTCGACATCGCGGCAGTTCCCGTCGTACATCAGCGTTCGATGTATCCCATCTGCGTAGACGTTAGCCATCCCGCCGGTCAGACGGCGCTCGTTGGCGACCTGGCCAAGGCCGCCATCGCAGCCGGCGCAGATGCGCTCATGATCGAGGTGCATCCTGATCCCAAAACCGCCAAGTCCGATGCCTCCCAGCAGCTCACGCTTCCGCAGTTTGAGGAGCTTTTGGGCGAGCTCAAACAGGTCGCGTCTGCCGTTGGGAAGAAGATCGTCTAGTGATCGACATCTCCACACTCAACGACGCTCAGAAAGAGGCGGTCCTTACTTGCGAGGGACCGCTTCTCGTTTTGGCTGGCGCGGGTAGCGGAAAGACACGCGTGCTTACCTATCGTATCGCGCACCTTGTCGAGGATTGCGGTGTCGCGCCCTGGAACATTCTGGCCGTCACCTTCACCAACAAGGCTGCACGCGAGATGCGCGACAGGCTTTCGACACTCGTACCCGGTCGTCTGCGCGGTATGTGGATATACACCTTCCACAGCATGTGCGTGCGCATACTGCGCGCCAACGCAACGGTCCTGGGCTACGGCGAGGACTTCACCATCTACGATTCCGACGATTCCAAGCGCCTCATCAAAGATATCATGGCCGATTACGGCTATACCGGGCGCAGTTTCTCGGAAAACGCGATACGTTCTCGCATATCCGCATGCAAAAACGAGCTTGTCAGCGCGGTAGATTACAAGCCACGTGCGCATGACCCGCTCGACAAGGCCACGGCGGAGGTATTCAAGGCCTATCAGCAGCGTCTCAAGCGTGCCAACGCGATGGATTTCGACGATCTGCTCGTCAACGTATACCTGTTGCTTTCGCAGCATCCGGACATTTGCCGCGAATACGGCGAGCGCTTTCGCTACATCCTCGTTGACGAGTATCAGGATACGAACCGGGCCCAATACGAGATAACGAAGCTCCTCGCAGCCGAGCACGGCAATCTCATGGTCGTCGGCGACGATGACCAGTCGATCTACTCGTGGCGTGGTGCTGATATTCGCAACATCCTCGACTTCGAGCGTGACTGGCCGCAGGTAAAGACCGTCAAACTCGAGGAAAACTATCGTTCCACCGCCACAATCCTGTCATGCGCCAACGCTGTCATCGCACATAACCAATCGCGTAAATCAAAGGAGCTCTACACGCGTGGCGAGGAGGGCGAGAAGGTCGCTGTTTTTCTCGCGGCAGACGAGCGCGACGAGGGTCGTTGGATTGCCGCCATGGCAGACGACTTGCATGCGAAGGGGAGCCGCTATGGCGATATCGCCGTCTTCTATCGCACGAATGCGCAATCGCGCATACTTGAGGACATGTTCCTGCGCGCAGGCGTTCCCTACCGCATCGTTGGCGGCACGCGCTTCTTTGACCGCGCCGAGATTCGTGATGTAACGGCTTACCTCAAGCTCGTCGTCAATCCGGCCGATGACGTGAGCTGCATGCGCATCATCAACACGCCACGACGCGGCATCGGCAAGACGACCATCGAGCGCATATCACTTACGGCCATGCAGCGCGACATTCCCTTCCTGGAGGCAGCGCGCTCCGAAGCGCTCGACCCAGCCTGCCGCGCTGCCACGCGGCGCGCCCTCGAGAGCTTCATCGCGCTCATTGACGAGGCTCGCACATACAAAGGCGACCTGTATGCCGTGGTTGACATGATTGTCGAGAAGACCGGACTTATCGAAGCGCTCGAAGCGCAGAATACCGACGAGGCGCGCGGACGCATCGAGAACATCCGCGAGTTTTTAGGCGTCGTGCGTGATTACGTCGACGAGCACGAACTTGTTCCCGACCGCAGTGCACGTGATGCTGACGATGGAGAAGAGGGCGAGCTGGCATATCACGAGCCCACGCTCGGCGACTTCATGGAATGGCTAAGTCTGAGGACCGACCTCGACTCCCTTGGAAACGAGCAAGTGGATTCCGTCACGTTTATGACAGTGCATTCCGCCAAGGGCCTCGAGTTCGACAACGTCTTCGTCGCCGGCATGGAGGAGTCCATCTTTCCACATA
Organism: uncultured Coriobacteriaceae bacterium; assembly: GCA_964388185.1. GTDB lineage: Bacteria > Actinomycetota > Coriobacteriia > Coriobacteriales > QAMH01 > QAMH01. The sequence continues at coordinate 590 of CAYLYJ010000061.1, read as the reverse complement.
CGGCCTCGATGCTCGAAAACGGCGTCGAGGAAGAGCGTCGCTTGGCTTACGTTGCCATCACGCGTGCACGCAAGCGGCTCTTTCTCACCTGCGCAGCGCGCAGACGCATTTTCAACGACTTGCAGGCAAATGCTCGCAGCCGCTTCATCTCCGAAATGCCCGCCGAGCTCCTCGCCTCCGAAGGCGTTGGATCGCTCGGATATTCGGGCACGGGCTGGGAGAAGCGTGGGGATCGTCGTGGTATTTCCGGCAGCGGTCAAGGCGAGGAGATGTATGGCGGGCGTGTCTATGGGAGCGGTGGATATGCCGCGGCGCACGATACCGCCCGTGAAGACGTGACCTCCACGACTGCAAACGACTTTGCAGAGGGAGACCGCGTCGAGCACAAGACCTTTGGCCCAGGCGTCGTCGTCGGCATCGAAGGCGACAAGATTGCGGTCTACTTCAAGAAGAGCGGCAAGACAAAGACACTTCTTAAGGGATATGCGCCCATCGTGAAGCTCGGATAAAGGTATAATCGCGATATTTCGATTTCGAGGAGAGGCTCTCATGGCACAGATTTACGTAGTTGGACACAAGAATCCCGATAA
>CAYLYJ010000060.1:0-8698 GCA_964388185.1 uncultured Coriobacteriaceae bacterium | reverse complement strand
GAGGAGAGGCTCTCATGGCACAGATTTACGTAGTTGGACACAAGAATCCCGATAATGACTCGATCATGGCGGCATATACCTATGCCAATCTCAAGAACATGACCGATTCCGAGAATACGTACGTCCCCGTGCGTCTGGGCGAGCTCCCCGCCGAAAGCGCGATGATTTTCGAGGAGTATGGCATCGAGCCGCCTGCGCTCATCGAGAGCGTGGGGGAGGGCGACGTGCTTGTGCTCGTCGACCATAACGAGATGGGTCAGGCCGTCGATGGCATCGAAGACGCCGAAGTCGCCGAGATTATTGACCATCACCGCATCGCCGACGTCTCCACCTCGGCACCCATCACCTTCATCAATCTTCCCTGGGGCTCCACCACCTCGATCATCACGAAGCTCTACGAGTACTTCGGCATCGCCACGGATGAGCAGATAGCGGCATGTCTGCTCTCGGCCATCCTCACCGATACCGTCATTCTCAAATCGCCTACGGCGACCGAGACGGACGCCAAGCATGTCGAGAAACTTGCCGAGGTGCTCGGTGTCGACCCGGTCGAGTTCGGCATGAAGGTCTTCAAGTCCCGTGGCGGCGACGATGATGTTTCCGTCGAGGATATCTGCAGCCGCGATTCCAAGGAGTTCAACTTTGGCGGCAAGAAGTGCTGGATTGCACAGTACGAGACCGTAGATCTCGAAGGCCTGCGTGCTCGTACGAGTGACATTGCCGAGCAGGTGACCAAAATCCAGGAAGAGGGCGGCTACGATGCCGCGCTCATGCTGCTGACCGATATCATCGTGGAGGGAAGCGATTTCATCGCTGCTGGCGATACGGACTTCATCGCTGATGCCTTCGAAATCTCGTTCGATGATGGTCCCGTCTGGATGCCAGGTGTCCTGTCGCGTAAGAAACAAGTCGCTGCCAAGCTCATCGATTACGCAGGCTAGAAACACTGGATCCGGGCATGGAGGCCATCCAGAACACATACCTGTACCATCATGGCGGCTACGCCCTCGTTGCCGTCGTCGGCGTGCTTACGATCATCGCTTCCATTCTCATCGCCCACATCCTCGTGAACGTGATGTACAGGGCGCTCAAGAAGACCACGGGCGGTGAAGTCGGCGGTTCCATCGTCGCCAACATCATTCGCATCGCCGTCGGCTTCGTATGCATCTCCTGCATTCTCAAGTGGTGCTTCAACTACAACACCTCCGTGCTCTGGGGCGCGCTCGGCGTTGGTGGTATCGCTCTCTCGCTCGGCTTGCAGAACACCATTTCGAACCTAATCGGCGGGCTTCAGATGTCACTGTCTCGCGACTTTGCCTTTGGTGATTGGATCAAGGTCGGCCAGATTACGGGTCAGATCAACGACATCACGTGGCGCGTCGTGAAGATGCGCGACGCCGACGAGAACAGCTACATCATCCCCAATTCGGTCTTCAACTCGAATGCGATTGTCGTCTTGCCGCCTTTCCAGACCACCGACCTACCCGTCGAGTTCTCGAACGGTGCCGACCTCGAGACCATCACCGAGGAACTGCCCCAAATTGCCTATGAGGCGCTTAGAAAGGCCGGCTATCTCTATGAGGATATGAAGCCCGTGCTCTCACTTGATGGCGCATCGCTCAATTCGATCAACGCCACGCTCGAGGTCTATACCGGATACCAATACGAGACGCTCGACATCAGGGAATGCGTCATGGCACCTGTCCTCGAGTATCTCAAATCGAATAGGGCGCTCGCATCCTATACCGAATAACGCGAACCACCTTGTTCTTCTCGCGCATCATGCGACTTCATTCGGCTAGAATATTTGTTTCGTATGCAAACAGCCTGAAAGGAACCGTACTCCGTGCGCGCGCAAGTCGAAAACATCATTACATCTGCAATCGAATCAGCCATCAAGTCAGGCGAACTTCCCCTCGAGGAGGTTCCGGCTGCCGAGGTCGAGCGTCCGCGAGACCTTTTGCATGGTGATTGGGCAAGCTCGGTGGCGATGCGCTGTGCCAAACAGGCGCACATGAGCCCTCGCGACATCGCGCAGGCCATCGTCACGCATATCGCCGCGTCTCCGGAGGTTGCCTCCGTCGAGATCGCGGGTCCGGGGTTCATCAACATCAAGCTCTCTGATGCCGCGCTGCAAAGCATATTTCGCACGGTTCGAGCCGAGGACACGCGATACGGTTCGAGCTGTGCTGGCGAAGGTATCAAGGTCGATCTCGAGTTCATTTCCGCCAACCCCACCGGGCCCATGCATCTCGGGCATGGCCGTTGGGCGGCGCTCGGCGATGCGATGGCAAATGTCCTTTCCTTCGCAGGATACGATGTGACCCGCGAGTTCTACATCAACGACGCGGGTAATCAGATGGATATCTTCGCCGAATCCGTGGCGCTTCGTTACCTGCAAGTCGCACGTCTTATTGCCGAAGGCGCCGCCGCTGATGCCGAGAGCGCTTACAAGATCATCATCGACGATATGGAATCGTATCGCGCTGAACTTCCCGAAAACTGCTATGCCGGTGCCTACGTCATCGACATCGCCGGCATCATCTACGATGCCGAAGGTTCCGCCTGGGTCGATGCCGATGCCGGCGAGCGCGCGGCATATTTCAAGGAGCTCGCGTACAAGACGGTCTTTGACCATACGAAGGAACTACTCGCCGGTTTCGGCCTCGAGTTCGACGTGTGGTACTCCGAGCGCAGCACGTACGCCGCTGACGAGGACGGAAGCTCTCGTCTCACGCGTGCTCTCGATGCGCTGCGCGAGAGGGGGTACCTCTACGACAAAGATGATGCCGTGTGGTTCAGGACGACTGACTTCGGCGACGACAAGGATCGCGTGCTTGTTAAGGCAGATGGCAGCTATACCTACTTCGCGCCCGACATCGCCTATCACAAGAACAAGTTCGATCGTGGCTTTGACCGTTGCATCGATATTCTGGGTGCCGACCATCACGGCTACATCAAACGCATTCAGTCTGTCGGTCATGTCTTCGACCATCCCGGCCAACCCGAGGTCGTCATCGGCCAGATGGTCAACCTCTTTCGTGATGGCGAGCCCGTACGCATGTCCAAGCGTACGGGTGAGATGGTGAGCTTTGAAGAGGTTCTTGACGAGGTCGGATCCGATGCCACGCGTTTCCTCATGCTTGCGCGTTCAACTGACCAGGCGATTGACTTCGACATCGAGCAGGCCAAGAAGCAGGATTCGACCAATCCGGTCTATTACGTCCAATATGCGCATGCACGCATATGCTCGATACTGCGCAAGGCAGCGGGCATCGAAGACACAGATGCCGACCCCGACGCGATTGCCGCATCGCTCATTCCGCAAGATGCCGATCTCTCGCCCCTCACTCACGAGGCCGAGCTCGGCCTCGCACGCCGTATCGACGAGTTCGGCGAGCTCGTCGCTGGCTGTGCGCGTGATCTAGCGCCCTTCAGGCTTACGCATTACGCGACGAGCTTGGCAAGTGAGTTCCACCAGTTCTATACCCAATGCCATGTCATCGGCGACGACGAGAGGCTCACGACGGCGCGTCTCTACGTATGTGACGCGACCCGACGTGTCCTGCGAAACGCCTTGTCCTTGCTTGGTGTGTCGGCTCCCACGAGCATGTAACGAAGGAGAAACCCAGTATGTCCATTGCACCAACACGCGAGCACGTTCTGCCCGATTACATGAAGGCCTCCGACCTGCTCAAGGTCGCTCCCATGAACATGAAGGTCGACGGCGATAAGGTGATGCTGGATGGCATCGATTTGCGCGATATCGCCTGCGACTTTGGTACCGCGCTCTACGTCTACGACGAGGCGCACATTCGCAGGCAGCTCGCGAGTTATCGTGACGAGTTTCGCACATGCTACCCGCAAAGCGGCATTGTCTATGCCGCCAAGGCCTTCTGTTGCGTTGCCATGGATAAGATTGTCGCCGAGGAGGATTGCTACATCGATGTCGCGAGCGGAGGAGAACTTGCCATCGCGCGCGCTGCGGGTTTCCCGATGGATCGTATCTTCGCGCAAGGCAATAACAAGTCGCAACGCGAAATCGAAGAGTACATTGACGCCGGTGTCGCGTGCTTCGTCGTTGACACGCACGAGGAAATCGAGCGCATTTCGAGTTATGCCAGCTCCAAGGGCCTCACGCAAAAGATCATCATCCGCGTCTGTCCCGGTATCGAGGCTGACACGCATGCTTACATTCAGACGGCCAACGAGGACTCCAAGTTTGGCTTCAACATCCGTAATGGCGCGGCCGAGGAAGCGCTCATCTATGCCCTGACGCTGCCTGGTATCGAGGTTGCCGGCTTTCATTGCCACATCGGTTCGCAAATCTTCGAACTCACTTCCTACGTTGAGGCCATCAACACGATGTTTGGTTTCATGAACGATATGCGCCAGGCTCATGACTTTGTCGCGCAGATCTTCGACATGGGCGGCGGCCTTGGCATTCCCTACACCATCTACGACCGCCCTTCGACCATCGCGCAGTTTGCGCAGATCGCAACTGGCGCCGTTCACGCCAACTGCAGCGAGTATGATTACCCCTATCCGCGCATCTTCGTCGAACCGGGCCGCTCCATTGTCGCTAATGCGGGCATCACGCTCTATACCGTCGGCTCGGTCAAGACCGTTCCGGGCATATGCACGTACGTGGCCATCGACGGTGGTATGACCGACAATATTCGCACGGCGCTCTACGGTTCGAAGTACGAGGCATTCGTCGTCGAGCGCGCCGACAAGCCTCGCGATGTGATTTGCGATATCGTTGGGAAGCACTGTGAGTCCGGCGACGTCGTCGTCAAGAACGCACCTTTGCAAGCATGCGAGGCAGGCGATCATATCTGCGTGCTCGGCACCGGCGCGTACTGCAACGAGATGGCGAGTAACTACAACAAGCAGGTGCGTCCCGGCATCGTCTTCGTGCGTGACGGAGTTGCCCGTGAGGTCGTGCGCCGCGAGACTTACGACGATCTGCTCGCACGCGACATAAGCGCATAAATTCATACGTTTTCCAAAGGAGATGCACATGAGGCAAGTGAAGATCGGGCTGGTGGGATGCGGAACCGTTGGCGGCGGATTCGTGCGCATATTGCAGAGGCACCACGATGATTTCATGAGGCATGCCGGTGTCGACATGGTGATTGCCAAGGCGACGACGCGCACGCTTTCCAAACTGCGCGACCTTGGAATTCCCGATGATGCGATTGTCGACTCCTACACCGACATCATTGCTGATCCCGATATCGATATCGTCATCGAACTCATCGGTGGCACGGAGCTTGCCGCCGATGTCGTACTCGATGCGCTTCGCGCCGGGAAGAGCGTCATCACGGCGAACAAGGCCCTCATGGCTACGCGTGGCGAGGAGATCTTCCATGCCGCAGACGCCAATGGCGTCGAGGTCGCCTTCGAGGCGTCGGTCGGCGGTGGTATTCCCATTATCCAGCCGCTCAAGCACGCGCTCATCAGCAACGAAATCAACACAGTGCTCGGCATTGTCAACGGTACGACAAATTACATGCTCACCGAGATGCAACACGGGTTGGACTATGACACCGTCCTCAAGCGTGCCCAGGAGCTCGGATATGCCGAGGCAGATCCTACGGCCGACGTCGATGGGTATGATGCAGCTGCCAAGATCGCAATCCTTGCTTCCATCGCCTTCAACTCCCGCGTGACGCTCGATGACGTCTTCACTCAGGGCATACGCTCCATTGAGCCCGTCGATTTCAAACATGCGGCCGACATGGGCTATACCATCAAGTTGCTTGCCATCGCCCACAAAATTGACGGCGAGATCGACGTGCGCGTCCATCCGGCCATGATTCCCACGAGCCATCAGCTTGCCAATGTCAACGGCGTCTACAACGCAATCTACGTCACGGGTGATGCCGTCGGTGACTGCATGTTCTTTGGCGAGGGAGCCGGTGCCGGTCCTGCAGCCTCGGCTGTCATGGGCGATACGATCGAGGTGGCACGTCACGTCGCCAACGACGTGAAGCCCGTCGTCGGATGCACATGCACGGACAACCTGCCCCTACGCGGAATCGGCAAACTCGAGACCAAGTACTACCTGCGGCTACTCGTCAAGGACGAATCGGGCGTTCTAGCCGCCATCAGCGAGATCTTCAGCCAGTACGAGGTGTCGATTCGTAGCATGGTGCAACCAACAACGCATGGTGACGGTACCGCCGAGCTCATCTTCATGACCCATACGGCCAACGAGGCCCATTTCGAGGATGCCCTCAAGGAAGTGGCAGCCCTTTCCTGCGTGGTCAAGATCGGAACCATGATTCGCATCGAGGAGGACTAAGGTGACCCTGACCGAAAAGGATGTGCGCGATATTGCCGAGTACGCGCGCATTGGCCTCACGGACGAGGAGCTGTCCACGATGACGGTCGACCTCAACAACATCATCGAGACCCTACGACCCATAACGGAATACGAGCTCGAGGGTGTCGAGCCGACCTTCCATCCCATAGGAAGTCTCTCCAACGTGATGCGCGAAGACGAGGTCGGAGATTCCTTCGCACGCGAAGTCGCACTGTCTAACAGCGACTCGACGAGTGAGGGTTGCTTCGAGATTCCCTCGATTCTTGGCGAGGGAGGAGATCGCTGATGAAGGATTATCCCCAGCTGAGCGTACGACAGATTCACGAGGGTTTGCGTGATGGCAGCTTCAGCGCGCGCGAGCTTGCAAGCGCCGCCTTCGATCTTATCGATGAACTCGATCCGAAAGTGCATGCCTTCCTCGAGCTTACGCCCGAGCTTGCATACAGTCAGGCCGATGCCGTCGACAAGGTCATCGCCGCTCGCGAGCCCATCGGCATACTCGCCGGTGTGCCGATCGCCTTCAAGGACAACATGAATCTCGAGGGCACGCATACGACCTGCGCCTCGCATATGCTCGAAACCTATGTGAGCCCATTCACGGCTACCTGCGTCGCCAAGGCACTTGATGCCGGCGGCATTTGTCTGGGCAAGACGAATATGGACGAGTTCGCCTTTGGCTCCTCGACCGAGACCTCGTTTTTCGGCAAGACCTGCAATCCCTGGGACCTCGAGCGCGTGCCCGGTGGCTCCTCCGGTGGTTCGGCGGCGGCTGTCGCCGCTGGCATGGCGACGCTTTCGCTCGGAAGCGATACGGGCGGCTCTATCCGCCAACCGGGTAGCTTTACCGGCACGGTCGCCCTCAAGCCGAGCTATGGCGTCGTGAGTCGCTACGGCGTTGTCGCCTTCGGAAGTTCGCTTGATCAGGTCGGACCTTTCGCCCGCAGCGTCGAGGATGCCGCTTTTGCCCTCAACGCCATCTCCGGACGTGACCCACTCGATTGCACGAGCCAGCCCTGTGACATCGACTACACCGCAAACCTTGACATGGGCATCAGCGGCATGCGCATCGGCGTCGTGCCCTCCCTGCTCGAGCTTGACGGCCTTACGGCTGAGGTCAAGCACGCTTTTGAGCAGAGCGTCGTGAAGCTCGAGGGACTCGGTGCCCAAATCGTCGAGGTCGAGTTGCCCAATGCGGCAGCCGCCATCAGCGCCTACTACGTGCTTGGCCCCTGCGAGGCGTTCTCGAACCTCTCGCGCTTCGACTCGGTGCGCTACGGCCATCATGCGCACGGCAAGAACCTCGAGCAGCGCTACGAGGATAGTCGCGCACAGGGCTTCGGCGCGGAAGCCAAGCGTCGCATCATGCTCGGTGCCTGGTTGCTCGCAAGTGGCGTCTATGACGAGTACTACATCCCCGCGCAAAAGGTGCGTACGCTCATCACGGCCGATTACACGAACGCCTTCGAGAAGGTCGATGCAATCGTGCTGCCCACGAGCCCGCGTACCGCGTTCAAGTTCGGCGAGGTGAGCGATCCCGCCTCCATGTACCTTTCCGACATTTACACCATCAGCATCAACATCGCGGGCAATGGCGGCATGAGCCTGCCGGTTGCGTTGGGCGAGGATTCCAAGCTCCCCATCGGCCTGCAGATCGTCGGCCCGCAATTCCACGACGAGGTCATCCTGCGCGTCGGCGCGGCGCTCGAGACGCTCACCGACATTCCACGCATCGCACCGCTCGAGAAGGGGGCCCGCTCATGAAGGAACTGACCGAGGTCCTTGAGGACTGGGAGGCCGTCATCGGCCTCGAGGTTCATGCCGAGCTCACCACGCTCAAGACCAAGATGTTCTGCTCGTGCCCCATCGAGTTCGGTGCTGACCCCAACACGCACACCTGTCCCGTCTGCCTGGGGATGCCCGGAGCCTTGCCCGTGCCCAACAAGGCAGCCATTGAGAGCATCGTGCTCGCCGGCTTGGCGACCAATTGTGACATCGAGAAGCATACGATGTTCTACCGCAAGGGCTACTTCTATCCGGACATGGCAAAGAACTTCCAGACCACGCAGGGCCCGCTTGCATTCTGCATGCGCGGTCATCTTGATCTGGAGCTTTCCGCCAAGGGAGCGACCGAACGCGTCGACGTTCCCAAGGACGATGACGGCGGCTACACGACGCGTATCGGCATCACGCGCATCCACATGGAGGAAGATGCGGGCAAGATGACGCACCTCGGCGGTTCGGAGGGTCGCATCGACGGTGCAGAGCGCTCGCTCGTCGATTACAACCGCGCCGGCACGCCGCTCATCGAGCTTGTCACCGAGCCTGACCTGCGCACGCCCGAGGAAGCACGCGCCTTCATGCAGAAGC
>CAYLYJ010000059.1:0-8863 GCA_964388185.1 uncultured Coriobacteriaceae bacterium | reverse complement strand
GAGGTCATCGACTCGTATTCGGTCGAAGCCGATCGTGGCTTCACCTCGAGCACGGTTGTCGAGACTGTTTCCTCGACTGAGGCAGTCCGCTTCGAGGCAGTTGCTCTCAACGCCACGAAATAGGATAAATGCCCTGCGCTTGACTTATTATCGCTACTTCTTGCTGCCCGAGTACTTTACGTAGGCATCTGCGTATGCGGCTTGTGCCTGGGGCAATGCCGCGTTCGCGGCATCTTGCGACGAGTAGCTGCCGATCGAGACGCAGTACCACGGCTCACTGTTCAGGTTGCTCCAGTCCGTGGTCAAGACAACGAAGGCGTTGAGACCATAGTCGTTCCTTATGCGCTGGGCAGCTGATTCCATCTCTGCCTTGTCCTTGGACGCATGTGCCCAAATGCCCCAGAACGCTTGCGTCGGGACTGCTCCTGCTGGAGGGTTGGCCCCGTTATCGTTGGGGGAGGACGATGGTGAGGTGACGGTATCTCCTCCTGTGTGTTCTAGTGTTGCAGGTACGTACTCGGAGCCCGTATTGAGAGAGATGCATGCGGCGAACTCTTCGGGGGTCATGCCGATTAATTTCGTAATGCCAAGCTCGACGGGGACGTCTTTTGCCCAATAGACGGCATTGTTATCGGCATCTACGTATGGAAGTACCATCCAAGCTGGGGTGAACGAGCCGGAAGCATAGACATCGCCGAGTGAATACGAGGCATGCTTGTATTCGATTTCGTAGCCCTCGCCCATGCTTATTGTTGCAAGGTTGGTGTTTGTGGGCACGTGCTGCATGTTGATGCTGCCGTCTTCTTCCGTGAACGTAACCTTGCTCGCGACATCCGCCGGAAGCGTGATGCGAAAGAGTTCGGTCTCGATCGTGGGAGCCGGTGATGAAGCGCTCGAACTGCTCGATGCGATTGCAGGTGCTGCGGGTGTGGCGTCATCGTTCTTATTCACGAGCATGACGACAAGCACGATGATGAGTGCCACGACGACAATCGCCGCGATGGTCAGCGGAATCGCGAGCTTTTTGCGCGGCGATTTGGCATTTTGGTTCGGCTGGCTGGTTGTTGCCGTGGTTGCTGTCGGGACTTGCTGTGCACTCTGGGATTCCATGCCAACAGGTGCTCCGCATGAGGTGCAAAACCTGCTGCCGTTTTCGATTTCGTTCCCACACACACCACACTTCATGATGCATCCTCTCTCGTGGTTCGCTCCCAGATTATAGACGCAAAAGACCGGACGGATGCGTTGGGCATTCGTCCGGTCTTCGAGCGTTGCAACTGCCGAGTCAATGAGCTGCGTTAGAACTTAGCATACTTCTTGAGATTGCTCTCGAGCTTCTCCACGAACTTCTTGGCCGTGTCGGAAAGTGTCGCGCCCTTCTTCACGATATAGCCCAGGTGCAGCGTTACGTCTGTGTCGAGGCGCACCGTGGCCAGTGACGAACCATCGGAGATGCCGACGAGAATGCCGCTTGTCACCGTGTAGCCATTGAGCGCGACGATGAGCTCGGAGAGCGACGCGCGGTCCGTGCAGGCGATGCTCTTATGACGCTTCTCGTCCGCGAGCGCCTCCTCGGCAAAATAGACCGGAGCATCCTCCTCCTGCTCGAAGTAGATGTATGGGAAATCCTCGAGCTGGTCGAGTGTGAGCGATTCGGCGTTCACGAACGGATGGCTCTTGGGAAGCGCGACACGTGGCGTCGACTCGATAAGCTCGACGAATTCAACGCCAGCTTGTGCGAAGGCCTCTTCGAGCCCGTCTTTCGAGCGCGTCGTCTCGACGAGCACCCCGATTTCGCTTTCGCCATTCGCGACGTCTTTGATGACGCGCTTGGTTGTGCGGTCACGCAACGCATACTCGTAATCATCGCCACCAAGCGAGAGCACGAGCGCTGCGAAGGATTGAACATCGAACAGGTAGTGCTGTCCGGAAATCGCGAACTTCTTGGTCATGGTTGATCCCCTGCCTTCCTACGCGTTCTGGTTACGCTCGTCGATAAAACGCTTGGCCTTGTGTTCGCTTGAGGTGCCGAGCTTGTCGGTATCGAACACGAGAACCTTTGCCGGACGTACGCCTGTATGGGTCTTGAGCTCGTTTTCGACGCGCTTGGCGATTTCATCGTACGCCTCATCGGAGCCAAACGCACGCTCGACGGAGACCTCGTAACGCGTCGTGTAGTTCTCGTCGTAGACGCGGATGAGGTACTCGCCCGACAGCCCCTTGTCGTTGCGGACGATGTATTCGATATCGCTCGGGAACACGTTGACGGCGCTCACGATGAACATCTCGTCCTTGCGGCCCTGGATGTAAATGCGTGTCATCGTACGACCGCACTCGCAGGTCTCGCGGTTGACGTGACCGATGTCGCCGCTGCGGAAACGAATCATGGGACGAGCGCGTTTCTTGAGCGTGGTGTAGACAATCTCACCACGTTCGCCATCGGGCAAGACCTCGCCCGTGACGGGGTCGACGACCTCGACGAGAATCTGGTCTTCGATGATATGTAGGCCGTCTTTGGCATCACACATGGCAGCGCAGGCGCCGTAGATATCGGAGAGGCCGAAGAAGTCGTAGACGCTCGCATCCCAGATTTCCTCGATGGCCTTGCGCGTTGACTCGATAGAGCCACCGGGCTCGCCAGATATGATGATGTGATTGAGCGAGGCGAAGTCCGTCTTGGGGTCATAGCCTTTCTCGATGGCTTTCTGGCCGAGCTGCCAGGCATATGAGGGCGACGACCAGAAGAACGTGGGCTGATACTGCTTCATGGCCCACAGCAGGCGGTCGCTCGGAACAGCGCCAACCCAGATGCCGAGCGCGCCGAGCTCCTGGGCGCCGATGACGCAGGGGCCGCCGACGTAGAGCGCGAAGTTCATGCCGTGCAGGTAGCGATCGTTGGGACGCATGCCTGCCTGCCAGAACAAGCGGCTTTCGGCTTTCATGAAGTCCTCGAAGTCACCTTGGGTAAAGGGACTCATCGTGGGCACGCCGGTCGAACCCGAGGAAGTGGCCATGTAGACGACATCGTCTTCGGGTACACCGCACAGCTCGCCAAAGAAGCTGCCGACACCTTGCGTGTCACGCTCCGTCTGCTTGTTGATGAAGGGGAACTTCTCCAGGTCGGCGAGGGTCTCGATTTCGGGCGAGACGCCAGCTTCATCCCAGGCGCGCTTGTAGTACGGGCAGTTGTCGTAGGCGAATTTCAACTCGTCTTTGAGATAGCCAAGCTGCAACTCCTCAAGCTGCTCGCGCGGCATGGTCTCGATCTCTTTGTCGTAGTACTCCTGGTCATATGGAACGTTCTTCTTTGCCATGCCGAGCTCCTTTCGTGTGGTATCGGTCTTGCTCTCGGATAGACGTCCGCTATTTCACCACTCTTTCGAACGTTTGCATAGAACTTTGACCATGCGTAGTTTCGATACCTTGCTATTGATAAAATAGATTGCTTAGTAATATATACAATCGAAGGAGAACTATGACACTCCAACAGCTTCGCTATCTCATCGCGATAGCCGAAACCGGTTCCATGAGCGCTGCGGCCAAGCGGATGTACGCATCGCAGTCGAACCTTTCGATTGCCGTCAAGGAGCTCGAGAGTGAATTCGGTATCGAGATATTCACACGTACCAATCGCGGCGTGGCGCTTACAAACGAGGGAGATGAGCTGCTTGCCTATGCGCGGCAAATCGTCGAGCAGGCAAACATGCTCGAGGAGCATTACGCGAGCAAGAGTCATGAGGCGCGTTTCTCGGTTTCTACACAGCATTACGCGTTTTGCGTTCGTGCGTTCATCGATACCGTAGATAGCTGTGATGACGAGGAATACGACTTCATCATGCGCGAGGCGGCGACTGGCGAGATTATCGATGACGTGCGCACGCATCGCTCCGATATCGGCATTCTCTATATAGATCGGCACAACGCGCGCGTACTCAAAAGCGCGTTCAAGGATGCGCAGCTCACGTTCACACCGCTCTTCGAAGCACCCGTCAATGTGTTCGTGGGGGAGCATCATCCGTTGGCACATCGCTCTCTCATCAAGCTGGATGAGCTCGAGGACTATCCACGTTATTCGTTTGAGCAGGGCGTTGCCAACTCTTTCTTCTTCTCCGAGGAGCCGCTCTCCGAAGTGCCGCACAGGCGCAAGATACGTATTTCGGATCGCGCGACGCTTACGAGTCTGCTCACCGACTTCGATGGTTATACGCTGTCGACAGGCATACTTACGCCCGAGATGCAGGACGGCATCGTTACTATCCCGCTCGACACCGATGTCACCATGACCGTGGGATATCTCATCCATAAGGAACGCGTGCTCGACGGCCTGCTTGCGACGTACATCGACAACTTGCGTGCTGTCATCAAAAGCAACCCGCTCGTTGCCCGCTATCTTGGGGAATAATTTTTTCGATTTTGTGGGCTGAATTGGTGCTGATGTTCACACTACCGAAATTTTATGCAGGCAGCTTCGTCTCGATTCCACATAATCGCAATCTCTTTGCATGTCCCTTTCCCCGGTCGCACACAATCGCATTTTTCTGCATTCCATAAATGAGTCTCTGGGTCCACTTGGCTCATTCTCTCGATATGGCACACAATGCGGTACCATGTGGAGCTAACTAAAGCCACCGGCGAATGAGGCTGCCATGAACGACCAATTCGACAATCGCGAGCTCATCATCGAGTACCTCGAATCGGGGTGCAAGGGTGGTGACATGGGCTACATCGGCGTCGAAATCGAACAGTTCGTACTCGACGAGGACGGTGACCGCGTGCCCTATATCGAGAAGCATGGTCGCTTGGGCGTGCGCGACATTCTCGAACAGTTGAGTCCGTACTATTCCGAGGTCGTGCGCAACGAGGAGGGCGATATCCTGTCGCTGTTCCGCCTTGACTCGAATGTCACCATAGAACCTGCCGCCCAGCTTGAGGTCTCGATATCCCCCATGCTCTCGCTGGCCGATGTCGAGCACGAGTACGACAACTTCGCCTTGCGCATGAAGCAGATTCTCAAGCCGTACGATTACACGCTCGTCCCCTTGGGGTATGACCCCAAAAACCATGCGGCGGACCTCCCCATCATTCCCAAGCCACGTTATCACTTCATGGACGAGTACTTTTCGAAACTGCCCGGCATGCACGCTGAACGCATGATGCGCGCGACCACTTCGATGCAGGTTTCCATTGACTTCGCGAGCGAGGCGGATGCCGTGCGCAAGCTGCGTATCGCAACGCTGCTCGGCCCGGTCTTTTCGTATCTGCTCGATAATGTCCCTGTCTTCGAGGGCGAGCCAAACTCCACGCCGCTGCGTCGTATGAAGGTGTGGCGCGAGGTCGATCCCGCGCGCTGCGGTGCCATTCCCGGCCTCTTCGACGAGGGCTTTGGTTTTGGCGCGTACGCTGACTGGCTCCTGTCCACACCACCTATCTTCATCACGCGACCCGATGTGCATTCCACCGGATCGATGACCGCGGCCGAAGCCTATGCGGATGCGCCTATGGACAAGGCCGATATCGAGCACCTGTTCAGCATGGTGTGGCCTGACGTGCGTCTCAAGCGTTACGTCGAGATTCGCCAGGGCGACTCGGTGCCTTTCGACGTCGCGCTCGGATATGCCGCGCTCGTCAAGGGCATCTTCTATGGCGAGACTAACCTCGATATCATCGAGCGTGCGCTCGGAGTGGGCGAGGACGGTATCTGGCCTTACACCGAGCAAAGCGTTGAGGACGCTATCGACGCCGTCATTGCCGACGAGCTCGATGCCATGATTTGTGGCCGTACGCTCGAGGACTGGATTGGGCTGCTCTTCCAGATTGCGCCCGATGGCCTGGGCGTCGAAGCGGATTATCTCGAGCCGCTTATGGACTTCAAGGGGATTTAGCATGGCGGGGACCTTCACCGACCAGGTTCGCATACAGGTCAAGTCTGGTAACGGTGGTGCCGGATGCACGTCGTTTCGCCGCGAGGCCCATGTCCCCAAGGGTGGTCCTGACGGCGGCGATGGCGGGCGTGGTGGCGACATCGTCATTGTTGCGGACGCTACGGTCTCCACGCTCATCGACTACCGTTACAAGCATCATTTCAAGGCGCAGAAGGGCACGCATGGCCAGGGCAAGCGCATGCATGGCGCAAATGGCGAGGACCTCATCCTCAAAGTGCCCGTAGGCACGGTCGTGCGTCTACTCGACGAAGATTTGGAGCCGTGTGAGGAAATCGCTGACCTTACCCACAACGGCGAACGCGTAATCGTTGCCAAGGGCGGTCGTGGCGGTCGCGGCAACACGCATTTCGTCACGCCCACGAGGCGTGCCCCGTCCTTCTCCGAGCTCGGCGAGCCGACCGATCCGTTTTGGATCGAGCTCGAGATGAAGCTCATGGCCGATGCCGCACTCGTGGGTATGCCGTCGGTGGGCAAGAGCTCGCTCATCGCCTGTATGTCGGCCGCGCGTCCCAAGATTGCCGATTACCCGTTTACGACGCTCACGCCCAATTTGGGGATGGTGCGCTATGGCGACTTGAGCTTCACGGTTGCCGATGTTCCCGGCTTGATCGAGGGCGCTGCCGAAGGCAAGGGCCTGGGTCACGAATTCCTGCGCCATGTCGAGCGCACAGCCCTCATCTTGCATGTGGTCGATCTGACGGGTGGTCTTGAGGGGCGTGATCCTGTCGAGGATTACGAGATCATCAAGCGGGAGCTGGAACTCTATGCGCCCGAGCTTGCCGATCGCCCTGTCATCGTCGTGGGCAACAAGGTCGATGTGCCCGGGACTGAGGAAAACCTCGAGCGCTTGCGTGCGCGTGTGAGGGCCGAGAGCGACGAGCTCTCCGAGCGTCTGCTCGACGAGGGCATCGACATCGCCAACCCCATCCCGTTTTTTGCGGTGAGCGCCGTGACGCAAACGGGTATCGACTCGCTCATCGCGGCGACGGCAACCGAGGTTCATCGTCTGCGCGAGCAGGCGGCCGAAGATCCGATGCCCGAGTACGATCAGATCTGGGAGCACAAGCGCCTCGAGCGCGATCGTGCCATCGAGGTCGAACAGGAAGAATCGCACGCCTGGCGCGTGCACGGGCGTGGCGTCGAGCGCATGGTCGTCCAGACCGAGTGGGACAATGACGAGGCTGTCGCCTTCTTGCAACGCCGCATGGAACGCGCCGGCGTCGAGCGCGCGCTTACTGCGGCAGGTGCCCATGCAGGTGACGAAGTGCGCATTATGGATATCGCCTTCGAGTTCGAGCCCGCGGGCTGGGGCGACGAGGAATTCGACAATATCATTGACCGAGAGGGTTAGACGATGAAGCACGTGGTAATCAAGATCGGTTCGTCCACCCTCGTGAAGGATGGCAAGATCGATGCCGTCTTCATGGGACACCTTGCTTCCGAGTGCGCCAACCTCATGCACGATGAGGACATCCGACCCATCATCGTATCCTCGGGGTCTATCGCGCTGGGTCTCGAAGTGCTCGGCATTCACGGCGATCGCCCCGATGACATGCCCACGCTGCAGGCTGCGGCTTCGATTGGGCAGGTTGGTCTCATTCGCCAGTACACCGACACCTTCGCTTGCTTCGGTGTGACGGTGGGACAGATTCTCATGACGCGTGCGACCACCGGTCAGCGCGAGTCGTACCTGCATGCGCGCGACACTATCGAGCGCCTGCTCGAGCTAGGTGTGGTTCCCATCATCAACGAGAATGACACCGTCGCCGTCGAGGAGATCCGCTTCGGCGACAACGACACGCTCGCGGCCATGGTCGCGACATGTGTAAACGCCGACCTCGTGGTGCTGCTCAGCGATATCGACGGCCTGTATACGGCTGATCCGCGTAAAAACGAGGACGCCGAACTGCTCAATACCGTAAGCAAGATGAGCGAGGAAATTGAGAGTGGCGCTGGTGGTGTGGGAAGCCGTAGCGGTTCGGGTGGCATGATCACCAAGATCGCGGCCGCGCGCGTGCTCATGGCAGCAGGCATTCCCATGGTCATCTGCGAGGGCCATCGTCGCGGAGCCATTACCGATGCGGTGCATGGGCGTCAGGTCGGTACGACCTTCTTCGACGAGAGCTCGAACGGTCTTGCAGCGCGCAAGTCGTGGATTGCACTCGGTGGCAAGGTGAAGGGATGCGTTACCTGTGATGATGGTGCCTGCAACGCGCTTCTGAATCACGGCGGCTCACTGTTGCCCGTAGGTATCGTCGCGATCGAGGGCACGTTCGAGGCAGGAGATCCGGTCGACGTCGTCGATCTGCAGGAGCGCATCATCGGACGTGGTCTAGCCGGATACTCGACCATGGAGCTCGCCCGCCTTCTGGGCGAACATGGTGCTCGTGAGTTCATCAACCGAGATGAGCTAGTCATCTTCTGAATGAGACAAATTGGTCTGACCAACCTGTCTCATTATCCCGTCAACCGAAGCGATACGGTTGGGCCATCCTTGAACCGTTATACTTATGCCGTTATGTAACCTTTCAGGGAAGGTGAATCTGGAATGTCTCTCAAAATCGGCATCAATGGCTTTGGCCGCATCGGTCGTCTGGTCTTCCGTCTTGCAGAGCTTGATCCGGACGTCGAAGTCGTCGCAATCAACAACCCGAGTGACCTTGAGTGCGCGGCGTATCTGACCAAGTACGATTCCAGCCAAGGCCGTGTCTTCGAGGAGTGCTACGCCAAGGAGGGTGCGCTCGTTGTCGAGGGCCACGAGATCAAGGCGTTCCAGACGCGCGAGCCCAAGGAGCTCGATTGGGCTTCCGTCGGTGCAGAAGTCGTCATCGAGTCGACGGGTCGTCTCAAGACGGGCGAAGCCTGCCAGGTGCACCTCGATAACGGCGCCAAGAAGGTCGTCATCTCCGCTCCGGGTACGG
>CAYLYJ010000058.1:2452-9045 GCA_964388185.1 uncultured Coriobacteriaceae bacterium | reverse complement strand
ACGAACTTGTCGCCCGCGTTGGCAAGGCCCGCGGGCTTGAAGGGGAGGTTACGGCAACGACGGCCGGCAACCTTCCCTTCTCCGTCTATGTGGGATTACATGTCCATGTCGTCCCGCCCACCTTGCATGGGCCTCGCGAGCTTGACGTCACTTCGGTGAGCGAAGGCGCGGGTAACACCTACCAGCTGCGCTTTGCGGGTATCGACTCGATCGACGCGGCCGAACAGATTGCCGGACGCTTCCTGCTCGCTGATGAGCGCGACCTGGAGGGACTCGATATGCCGCTGCGCGAGATCGGGCGCACGGTCATCGATGAGCGTCACGGCCAGCTTGGACAGATCAAAGAGGTCATCGAGACGGCTGCCCATGATGTATGGGTCATCGACGGTCCACATGGTGAGGTGCTCGTTCCGGTCGTCGACGAGGTCATCATCGACTATCCCCAGGATGAAGACGAACCCATCTGCACGCATGTCATGGACGGTTTGCTCGAATCATGATCGTCGAGACGCTCTCCGTATTTCCCGAGATGTTCGAGCAGGTCATGTCGACCTCTATTCTCGGTCGTGCGTGCAAGAAGGGCATTCTCGACTTTCACGCCTATGACCTACGTGATTGGACCCACGATAGGCATCGCACGACCGATGACGAGATTTATGGGGGAGGGGCCGGCCTGCTCATGTGCTGCCCACCCATCTTTGAGGCTGTCGATGAAATCGCCTCGAGTGGTCCTGTGCCACATATCATCTTCTTCACGCCCACCGGCCAGCCTTTCACCCAGGACATGGCCGTCGAGCTATCCTCGTACGAGCGCCTGCTCATGGTGTGCGGACGTTATGAGGGCTTCGACGAGCGCGTCTACACGCTGGCAGATCGCTGCATTAGTCTGGGCGATTATGTCTTGACCGGCGGCGAGCTTGCCGCCATGGTTGTCACCGATGCTGTCTGCCGTCTGCTTCCCGGTGCACTCGGCGACGAGAATAGCGCCGTCGAGGAATCGTTCAGCGACGGGCTACTCGAGTTTCCGCAGTATACGCGGCCTGCGAGCTACCGTGGCATGGACGTTCCCGAGCTGTTGCTCTCGGGTAATCACGCCGCTATTGCCGCCTGGCGCCGTTGCGCGGCCATCGAGAAGACCGCCTTGTTGCGCCCCGACATGCTCGATGCCGCCGAGCTTACGGACGAGGAACGCGCGTTTGCGAATACCATTCGCACCGATTCTGACTGAGATAGAGCTCTGGTCGCGCTATCATATACGCTTACATGTCCGACAAGAAGGAACGAGGGGGTGCACACATGAAGAAAAATTCGCCATTACGTCTGGTCATTGAGATACTCATCATCATCGTTGTGGCGGTTGGCCTGGCCACGTTGTTCACACGCTTCGTCATGCAGCCCTACGAGATACCTTCCGGCTCCATGGAGCAGACCATCGAGGTTGGCGATCGCATCTTTTCCGAGAAGGTCAGCTATGCCTTCGGCGAGCCCAAACAAGGAGATATCGTCACCTTCGAGGATCCGGCTGATTCCGAGCGCGTGCTTATCAAGCGCGTCATCGCCACGGGCGGTCAGACGGTCGATCTACGTGACGGGGTCGTCTACGTCGATGGGGTGCCTCTCGATGAGCCATATACGCTCGGCAAGCCGAGCAACGATCTCAATTCCGGCATCGAGTACCCGTACACGGTGCCCGATGGTTGCGTTTGGGTCATGGGCGATAACCGCACTAACTCTGCGGATAGCCGCGCGTTCGGATCGATTCCGCTTGATAGCATCACCGGCCGTGCCGTTCTCAGATATTGGCCGCTTGACCGTATCGGCACCTTATAGGTCTATTGTCGTATCGCTTCTCTTTGCACGATTGGATTGGGAACATGCTCACGTTTCAAGACATCATTCTGACCCTGCAGCAGTACTGGGCTGACCAGGGATGCGTCATCTTGCAGCCGTACGATTCCGAGGTGGGGGCGGGTACCTACCATACCGCGACCGCACTGCGCTCGCTTGGTCCTGGAGCCTGGAAGACTGCGTACGTGCAGCCTTGTCGTCGCCCGACCGATGGTCGCTACGGCGCCAATCCCAATCGCATGCAGCATTACTATCAGTTTCAGGTCATCCTCAAACCCTCGCCTGATGACGTCCAGGAGCTCTACCTCGGCTCCCTGCGCGCCATTGGCATCGAGCCGCATCACCATGACGTGCGTTTCGTCGAAGACGACTGGGAAAGTCCCACGCTCGGTGCCTGGGGTCTGGGCTGGGAGGTCTGGCTCAACGGCATGGAGGTCACGCAGTTCACGTACTTCCAGCAGGTTGGCGGCATCGAGTGCGACCCCGTCCCGGCCGAGATCACCTATGGTCTCGAGCGTCTTGCCATGTATATCCAGGGCGTTGACAGCGTCTACGACCTCGTTTGGAGTAAAGGTCCCGATGGCGCGGTTTTCACCTATGGTGACGTCTTCTACGAAAACGAACGCGAGCAGAGTGCCTACGACTTCGAGTTCGCCGACACCGATATGCTCTTCGCGCGGTTCGACGCGTCCGAGCGCGAGTGCATGCGCCTGCTCGACCTCGGGCTGCCCCTACCTGCCTATGATTGTGTCATGAAATGCAGTCACGCTTTCAATCTGCTTGACGCACGTGGTGCCATTTCGGCGACCGAGCGCATGGCCTACATTCTGCGGGTGCGCACGATGGCCAAAGCATGCTGCGAGTCCTACCTCGAGAACGTTATCGAGAAAGGCGGTGCCTACATCGCCTCGCAGGACGGGCCGCGCGAGACGCCCGCTGGTGTTGATAAGGAGGGGGTCGCATAATGAGCGCTTCCAAGCTTGTCTTCGAAATCGGAACCGAGGAAATCCCCGCCATGCCGCTGTACGCGGCCACGCGCGATTTTGCCGCTGCCGCCGAGACCGCTCTTGATGAGGCTCGCCTTTCGCATGGCGAAGTCGTCGCTTACTCGACCCCACGCCGCATGATCCTCGTGGTCGACGAGCTCGCCGACGCAAGCGAGGCGCTGTCCATGCACGCCAAGGGCCCGGCTGCCGCCATCGCCTTTGACGAGGCTGGCAACCCTACGAAGGCTGCCGAAGGCTTTGCACGCGGCAAGGGCGTCGATGTTTCCTGTCTCACACGCGAAGCCGACGAGAGCGGTAAGGAGTACGTATACGCGCTCGTCGAAGAACCTTCTCGCAGGACGGCCGATATCTTACCCGAGCTGCTCGCCAATCTCATCACTGGTATCTCTTGGCCCAAGTCGCAGCGTTGGGGCAGTGGTCACGTGACCTTCTCACGCCCTGTGCGCTGGCTTTTGGCCCTCTATGGCGATGAGGTCATTCCCGTCGAGTATGCTGGCCTCATTGCCTCCCGCAGCTCGCGCGGTAATCGTCTCATGGCCGACCGTGAGTTCGAGTTCGCATCTGCAGGTGACGTTCTCGCGGGCTACGAGGAGATGAAGGTCATTCCCAATGCGAAGAAGCGTGCCCAGGCAATTCGCGGTCAGATCAACGCCATCGAGGCCGAAACTGGCCTCAAGGCCGACACGCCCAAAGGCACTTTTGATGAGGTCGTGAACCTCGTCGAATATCCCACTGTCCTGCTCGCGCATTTCGACGAGCGCTTTCTCGATGTCCCGCCCGAGATCATCACCGACGCGATGCTCGAGCATCAGCGTTACTTCCCGATGTATCAACCCGACGGCACGCTCGATAACGCGTTTCTCGTCGTGAGTAACGGCGATCCGGCATATGCCGAGACCATCGTCGCCGGCAACGAGCGTGTCGTGCGCGCCCGTCTCGACGATGCGGCCTTTTTCGTGGTCGAGGACCGTCGCAAGCCGCTCGAGGATTACGTCGAGGGGCTCAAGCGCGTCGTATTCCAGGAAAAGCTCGGCAGTGTTTACGACAAGACCATGCGCATCGTGAAGAATGCCGAGGCAATCTGCGATGCCGCCGGCATCACGGGCGCCAAGCGTGACGATATTGTACGCACCGCGCTTCTCTGCAAAGCTGACCTCATCACCAACGCGGTTGTCGAGTTCACCTCGCTTCAAGGCATCATGGGCGGCCACTATGCGCGCTTTGCGGGTGAGACGCCTGAAGTCGCCCTCGGCATCACCGATCACTACCGCCCGCGTTTTGCTGATGACGAGTTGCCGCGCAACATCGCAGGCACTGTCACGGCGCTTTCCGACAAGCTCGACACCGTTTGCGGCATCTTCGCGATTGGCGCAGGCCCCACTGGTTCGTCTGATCCCTTTGCGTTGCGCCGTGCCGCCATCGGCATCATCAACATCCTGCTCTCCGGGTTCGACGTGTCGCTCGCCAAGCTCATTGACGTGGCGCTTGGCAACTATCGCGACGTTGTCGACTTCGACTTCGATGCCGTGCGCGAGCAGATTCGTGCGTTTTTTGCCACACGCCTGGAGGTCATCATTCGTGACCGCGGCTACGCACCCGATTGCATTGCTGCCGTCATGGCGACGGGCATGTTCGAGCCAGCCGAGACGCTTGCGCGCATCGACGCACTGCAGACCGCGCGAAACGAGCAGCCCGAGACCTTCGAGAACCTCGCTACTGCCTACACGCGTGCTGCCAACCTCGCCGATCCTGCGCTAGGCTGCGAGGCTGACGCGTCGATTATGACAGATTCCGAGTTGGCGCTTGCCGATGCAGTCACGTCTGCGCAAGAGGCAGTCGAAGCCGCCCTGGATGCTGGTGCGCACGCCGATGCCATAGAGGCGCTCGCGAGTCTGCGCGCGCCCATCGACAGCTTCTTCGATGAAGTCCTCATCATGGACGAGGACGTCGCCTTGCGCGAGATGCGTCTGCGCTTGCTCAACAGCTTCGTCGCCGTGTTCGCCAATGTGGCTGATATCGGTAAGATGGCTAAGAAATAATGGCATCCCTGAGCGACATGCCCTCGTTGCCGACCATCCACGTCATCAGTGACTCGATGGGCAACACGGCAAAGACCATCGCTCGCTCGGCTGCAAGCCATTTCGGGGAACTCGACCCCAACATAACGGTGCTTCCGCATGTTAGCTCCTTCGACGAGATTCGTTCGTTTCTCGAGAAGGAGCAAGACATGCATCGTAGGTTGTACGGCGATGACAGAATTATCGTCTTCTACACGTTGGTCATCCAGGAGCTGCGCGAGGCACTGGAGGCATATCTCGCGAGTCATCCCAACATCCACGCCGTCGATGTGCTCTCGGATTCGATCATGGCCATCGAGCAGGTGAGCGGCAAGGTTCATAACCCCGTTCCCGGCGAGCAGCACAAGATCAACGATCAGTATTTCCAGAGGATCGAGGCGATCGAGTTCACCGTCAACCATGATGACGGCTTGCTCACACAAGACCTTCCCGAGGCCGATATCGTCATCCTCGGTGTCTCTCGTACGAGCAAGACACCGACGTCCATCTATTTGGGACAGCAAGGCTACAAGGTCGCGAACGTACCCCTCGTCGAGGGAATCGAACTCCCCAAGGAGGTCTATGATGTCGATCGCGAGAGGCTTTTCGGCCTCATCACCGATCCTTCCGTGTTGGTTGGGGTGCGAAAGACGCGTATAGGCGGCCAGCTGGGAGAGCGGTCGAGGTATTCGGACATCGATGCCGTGACGTTGGAACTTGATCGCGCACGCACCATTATGCGTGGTTTGGGCTGCGTCATCATCAACACGAAGGATCGTGCCATCGAGGAGACAGCACAGGAGATACTGCGCCACTACAACGCAGCGTTTCCCCGTATCCCGTCTCTCTAGTAGGTGTAAAAGGGTCAGGCCCTTTTACACCTGACCCCCGTACACGTTCGTCAAGTCATGGCGCAAAGCCAGTTTGAATGCGCTTCAAATACCCTATAATGTCGAACATTGGAAACGGGGATTCTCACACTACATAACGTACCGCGTCCTCTCCGACATGAAAGAAAGGATAGGCAAGATGGATCGTGATAAGGCATATGTTCTTTGGTTCGACGAGCTTCGCCGCGAGGACGTAGAGATCGTTGGTGGAAAGTCTTCGTCTTTGGGTGAGATGACCTCGAAGACCGACGTTCCCGTGCCCTATGGCTTTGCCACCACGGCATACGCATACCGTCAGTTCATGGAAAGGACGGGTCTCG
This sequence comes from uncultured Coriobacteriaceae bacterium, assembly GCA_964388185.1. GTDB lineage: Bacteria > Actinomycetota > Coriobacteriia > Coriobacteriales > QAMH01 > QAMH01. Next base: position 2,923 of record CAYLYJ010000058.1, on the reverse strand, counting down.
ACAAGCGCATCCGCGAGGAGCTGAAGAAGCTCACCGATGTCGAGGACTCCGCCTTGCTGCGTGAGGTGACCGACAACATCCGCGCCATGATCGTCGCCGAGGAGATGCCCGATGACATCGTCGAGGCCATCAAGGACGCCTATGCCGAGCTCGGCGAGAAGATGCACGTGGACGATCCGTTTGTCGCCGTGCGCTCCTCTGCCACCGCAGAAGACCTCCCCGATGCCAGCTTTGCCGGCCAGCAGGACACTTACCTCAACGTGCATGGCCCGGACATGGTCGTGCAGAAGATCAAGGAGTGCTACGCTTCCACCTTCACCGATCGCGCCACCTACTATCGTGAGAAGACGGGCTTCGATCACCTGTCCATCGCGCTTTCCGCAACCGTTCAGATGATGGTCTTCTCCAAGGCCGCGGGCGTCATGTTCTCGCTTGACGTCACCAACGGCAACGACAAGGTCGTCACCATCG
>CAYLYJ010000058.1:0-2352 GCA_964388185.1 uncultured Coriobacteriaceae bacterium | reverse complement strand
GGCGTCATGTTCTCGCTTGACGTCACCAACGGCAACGACAAGGTCGTCACCATCGAGGGCTCCTACGGCCTGGGCGAGATGGTCGTGCAGGGTGCCGTCACGCCCGACAACTTCGTCGTCGACAAGGCGACGGGCGACATCACGCGTCGCATCATCTCGGACAAGCACGTCAAGATGATCCGCAAGCCCGAAGGCGACGTCGAGGAAGTCGAGGTCCCCGCCGACGAGCGCAAGCAGCAGGTCATCACCGACGACCAGATCAAGGAGCTCGCGGACTACGCCAAGCAGCTCGAGAAGCACTACGGCTGCTACATGGACATGGAGTGGGGCATCGACGAGCGCGATGGCAAGGTCTGGCTGCTCCAGGCACGTCCCGAGACGGTCTGGTCGCGCAAGAAGGCCGACGGCGAGGTAGCCGACGAGGCGGATGTCGCCGGGACGGAAAACCTCGACGTCATCGTGACCGGCCTGCCGGCCTCTCCCGGCAAGGTCGCCGGCAAGGCGCATGTTATCACCGACCCCGCCCTCATCGACGAGTTCAAGGACGGCGAGATCCTCGTCACGACCATGACCGCGCCCGACTGGGTGCCCGCCATGCAAAAGGCGCTCGCCATCGTCACCGATGCCGGCGGCATGACTTGCCACGCCGCCATCGTCAGCCGCGAGATGGGCATTCCTTGCATCGTCGGCACGGCAAGCCGCTCGCAAGAGGCCACGGCCTCGATTCAAGACGGCCAGGAGATCACGGTCGATGCCTCCAACGGCACCGTGTATGCAGGCATCGTCAAGAGCATGGTCTCGGAGGAACCTGCCGCCGATGCCGCGCCTGCGGCTGCGACCTACGTGGCGCCCGTCACGGGCACCAAGATCTACATGAACCTCGGCAACCCCGACCTCGCCGAGAAGCACGGCAAGCTTCCCTGCGACGGCGTCGGCCTCATGCGCGAGGAGTTCATCTGGACTACCTTCATCCACGAGCACCCCATGCACCTCATCGAGACCGGTCGTGCCGACGAGGCCGTCGAGAAGCTTGCCGAGGGCATGCGCAAGGTCGCGAGCGCCCTTTCCCCGCGTCAGGTCGTGCTGCGCCTCTCCGACTTCAAGTCCAGCGAGTACCGTGGCCTTACCGGTGGCGACAAGTACGAGCCCGAGGAGCCCAGCGCGCTGCTCGGCTGGCGTGGTGCGTCGCGTTACTACGACCCCAAGTACCTTCCGGCCTTCAAGCTCGAGCTCCAGGCCATCAAGAAGGTCCGTGACGAGTACGGCTTCAAGAACCTCCAGGTCATGATTCCGTTCTGCCGCACCGTCCAGGAGGCCGAGATCGTCACGGGCATCATGGCCGAGGAGGGTCTGGTGCGCAGCCCGGACTTCAAGATCTGGCTCATGGCCGAGATTCCCAGCAACATCATCATGGCCGACCAGTTCAACAAGTTCGTCGACGGCTACTCCATCGGCAGCAACGATCTCACCATGCTGATTCTGGGCCTCGATCGCGACAACGAGATTATCCAAGACGTCGCCGACGGCCGTGACCTCGCCGTCAAGCGTGCCATCCGCCATCTCATCGAGGTCGCCCACAAGGACGGCAAGACCGTGTCCATCTGCGGCCAGCTCCCGAGCATCTATCCGGAGTTCTGCGAGTTCCTCATCAAGAGCGGCATCGACTCCATCTCGGTCAACCCCGATGCGGTCATCCATACCAAGCAGATCGCCGCGCAGATCGAGCACAAGATGATGCTCGACAAGCTCACGGGCCGTGGCAAGCAAGAGTCCGAGGACCTTACCTGGTAAGTGCGCCGGTTGCACCAGCTAGTAGGGAAGGGGCAGCCACCGCGGCTGCCCCTTTTTGCCGTCCCCATTTGTTTCAGGGGGTGACATGCGATCGGACGCCCCGATTGCGCATCCGCGATGAGACAGTTGCTCAGGGACGTTGTCTCATTAATGAGACAACGTCCCTGAGCAACTGTCTCATCTTCAGCATTCCCATTGGTAGCGGCGCATGTCGACGTGGGCGTCGTCCTTGAGCTCGACGCCTTCCTCGGCAAGCAGGGCCGCTTGTTCCTCCCAGCCTGGCACGAGGCGCCCCGCGTGATTGACCACGCGATGGCATGGGTATTCGCCGTAGAACTGGGAGTCCTTGAGGACCTTGCCCACGAGCCGCGCGTTTTTCGGGCGACCGATGAGGCGGGCGATCTGTCCGTAGCTCGCGACGCATCCCGCGGGAATCTCGGCGACGACCGAGAGCACCTCGTAGGCAAGCTCGTCATCGAGCACGCGTTCGTCGCTGGCCGCATCGCGCGCGTCATGAAAGAAGCCGTCGTAGTCCAAGGATGCCTCCTCATCTTCATTTTC
>CAYLYJ010000057.1:0-9316 GCA_964388185.1 uncultured Coriobacteriaceae bacterium | reverse complement strand
CTCAAGTACACGATCGAGACCTACGGCAACGACTCGATCTACATCAACTACGCCACCGGCATGTATTCGGCGACGGGACGCACTACCGAGCGCCTGATGAACTGCCTGGGTGGCTACCTCCCCATGTACGGCGACTACTCGACCGGCATGCACCAGTACGTGATGCCCTTCATGTACGGCGTGGGCGTCTCGCCCTATGAGAACGTAAGCGCCTCGTCGGTTGACCAAGCTGGCAAGGCAGACCTCGTCTTGATGTTCGGCAACTCGCCGGCGGACAATCGCATGGGTGGTGCCAACGTGGTCTGGGACTATGCGCGCGTGCGCGAGGAAGGCCCCGAGATCATCCACATCGATTACCGTTATAACGAGACAGCCGCCGGTCATCCCGAGGAATGGCTACCCATTCGCACGGGCACGGACGCGGCACTCGTCGCCGGCGTTGCCCACGAGCTCATCGAGAAGGGCTGGGTCGACCTCGACTTCCTGCACAGGTACTGTCAGGGCTACGACGAGGAGACCATGCCCGCATCGGCCAAGGGCCAGAACAAGTCGTACTACGACTACATCATGGGAACCGGCTACGACAAGGTCGAGAAAACGCCCGAATGGGCCGCCGAGATCACGCTCGTTCCCGCCAAGACCATCCGCGAACTCGCCCGCAAGCTGCACGAGGCCAACAGCGTCTACGTCGTGCAGGGCTGGGGATTGCAACGCCACAGCAACGGCGAGTCGGCAACGCGCGCGGTGTGCATGCTCGCGCTCCTGACAGGCAACCTCGGTCGCGAGGGCACGAACTCCGGCATGCGCGAGGCCGAACCGCCGGGAGCGCCCGTCGGGTCCATCCCGTCTTCCGACGACGACCCCAACGGCGTGCCCATGAACATGGTCAACGCCAAGATATCGTGCTATTCGTGGCTCAAGTGCATCGCCGAGGGTTCGGATTTCCAGAAGGAGCTCGATGCAGCTGACGAGCTCGCGCTCTTCATGGGCGCGCAGGATCCCGAGGCAGCCGCCGCTGCCGCCAAGATCGAGGCGCCGAAAAACGGCATCAAGTTCCTCTGGAACTACGCCGGCAACTGCATCACCAACCAGCACGGTGACGTCAACCGCGTCTTCGAAACGCTCTCCGACGAGAAGAAGTGCGAGTTCATCGTCGTATGCGATACCTTCATGACGGACTCGGCCAAGTACGCCGACATACTGCTTCCCGATGCCATGCGCGCCGAGCAGCTCAACATGTCGACCAACGGTTACTCCGAGTACTACTGGGGCGTCACCGTCGGCGGCCCGGCGCAGGAGCCTCCCTTCGAATGCCGTCCCATCTACGACGTGCATGCCGAGATCGCCGACCGCTTCGGCATGAAGGACAAGTTCACAGCCGGCAAGACCCAGGACGAGTGGGTCCGCTCCCTCTACGAGACGGGCGCGGCCAAAGATCCCGAGATGCCCTCCTGGGACCAGATCCTCGAACAGGGCGTGTGGAAGCGCGAGCTGCCCACGGCCATCGCCTTCGAGAAGAACGTCGCCGACCCGGCGGGCAATCCCTGGAAGACGCCGTCAGGCAAGATAGAGATCTACTCCGAGGCGCTCGAGAAGATTGCGAGCGAACGCGAGCTTTCGGAAGGCCAGGTCATCTCCCCCATCCCCATCTTCGATCCAGGTGTTGAGGGCTACGGCGCGGTCACGAGCGAGTATCCGCTCTACATGTCCGGTTGGCATGACAAGGCACGCACGCACTCCTCGTTCGGCGCGCTCGAGGTGCTGCGCGACTACAACCGCCATCGCCTGTGGATCAACCCCATCGACGCCGAGCCCCGCAAGATCAACGACGGCGACATTGTGCGCGTCAAGAGCCCGGCCGGCGAGGTGCAGGTCGAGGCGCATGTCACGTCGCGCATCGTCCCGAGCGTCATCGCCATGCCCCAGGGGTTCTGGCACGAGGCCAACATGGAGGGCGACAAGCTCGATACCGGTGGATGCATCAACACGCTCACCACCTACACGCCCTCGCCTCTCGCCCACGGCAACGGACCCAGCAACTCGATCATCGCCGAAGTGCGGAAAGTTTAGAGGTGAATCATGGCTCAATACGGATTCTTCTACGACAACACGCGCTGCACGGGATGCAAGACCTGTGTGATGGCGTGCAAGGACTACTACGACTCCCCGCTCGACATCGCGCGACGCAAGGTGTACGACATCGAAGGCGGGCAATGGAAAGGCGAGCAGAACGGCGCCTACGAGACGGACAGCTTCCTCTACCACCTCTCCATCGGCTGCCAGCACTGCGATAACCCGGCTTGCGTGAACGCCTGTCCCACGACCGCCATGCACAAGGACCCCAAGGACGGTATCGTCAAGGTGGACACGACCAAGTGCATGGGATGCGGCTACTGCGTCATGGCATGCCCGTACAACTCGCCGCAAATCGACCACGAAAGCGGTCACGCCGTCAAGTGCGAGGCATGCTGGGAGCGCTTGGATGCGGGCAAGACGCCTGTGTGCGTGAGCGCCTGCCCGCTGCGTGCGCTCGATAGCGGCCCCATCGAGGAACTCAAGGCAAAGTACGGTGACGTGCGGCAGATCTACCCACTGGTGGACCCATCGATGACGCAGCCCAACTTCATCATCAAGCCGTCACCGGCATCCGAGCTCCCGTACGTCGAGTCCGGATACGTTTCGAACCCAGAGGAGGTCTAGCTCATGGATGCGGTAATCAAGGAACTTCCATTGGCGCTGTTCACGACGCTTGCCTCGGTGGGCATCGGCGCCTTCGTCGCGATGTTCTGCGCGATATACGTCAACAAGTCCATGGGGGCCGGCAGCGTCAAGCGGCTCGACAGGCTGACAGTCGTGCCGATCGTCTTCTGCGTGGTCGCGCTCGTTTGCGCGTTCTTCCACCTGGGCGACCCGCTGCATGCGTTCAACATCGTCAACACGATCGGCAGCTCGCCCATGACGAACGAGATCGTGGCGTTCTGCGTGTTTCTCGTACTCGCCCTCGTCTACTGGCTCGTCGCGCTTGCGGGCAAGTTGGAAAAACATGGTCCGCGCGTCGTGTTCTCGGGCGTGGTGGCACTTTTCGGCCTCATCTCGTGCATCATGATGGGACTTGCCTACGCGTTGCCCGCCATTCCCATCTGGAATAGCCCCTGGGGAACCGTGCAGGTGCTCGGCGCGATGCTGCTCGGCGGCGCGCTGCTAGGCGGCACGGTACTCAACATGTCGGTCAGGGACACACCGCTCGAAGGCGAAGCCGACGGCAGAATCAGGCTGCTGGCAATGCTCGGCGGTCTCGTGCTGATTATCGGCACGGCCGTGCTGTTCGGCATGGGAGCAAGCGCGAAGAGCGCGATGGTCAACATCGCCGCCAACACCGGCACGCTCATCGTCCCGCTCGTGCTCACGATCGCGTTTTCGATCGTCGCCGTCGCCACGGCGTTTCTTGGCAAGGGCGCCAAACGCACCGCTTGGCTCACGTGCGGAACCATCATCTCGCTCGTCGCCATCTTCCTCGCACGTGGCATCTTCTACGGCGTGCAGATAGGCATCGGCCTATAACGATCGCACGGGGCGATGTCATGCAGACGGCATCGCCCCGTGTGGCCACAACAGTGGCTTGCGCCCAGACTGCGAATCTATCCGGAGAAGCGAGGCACGAACATGACCGAACACCAGACGATCGACGAGAAGACGCTTGAGGGCATCGCCTTTGCCGGCAGGACGCTCGGCCCCCTCTTCAGGTACGACCCCCTGCTCGATCGCGAGAAGGTGGAGGCGCTCTACGTCGCACTGGCGCGATCGAACCCCACGGCATTGTACGAGGAATGGCCCTTCGTGGCGTCCGACGAGGCGCTCGATCCCATCACTGCCATGGTCGGGGGCGCCAAGCGCTTCGAAGACGAGCTCGCCGTAGACAACGAGTCGCTGGCCGCCACGTCATCACTTGCCGACGAGTACCGGCGACTCTTCGTCGGTCCGGCCAAGAAGGCAGCTGCGCCCTGGGGGTCGGTCTACACTGACCGTGACCAGGTCGTCTTCGGCCTCTCGACGCTCGAGCTGCGCGAATGGCTACGCAAAAACGGAATCGAGGTCCGTCGTGGCGAATCGGAGGAGCCCGAAGACCATATCGGGACGATGCTCGAGCTCATGGCGTGGCTTGCCGACAACCGCCCCGAGCTGCTCGGAGATTACCTGCAGCATCACCTGCTCACGTGGGCCCCGCATTTCCTCGCCCTCATGCAGAACGCCGCGGCAGACGCCTTCTTCACGGGGCTTGCCGCGTTGACACGCTCCACGCTGCTCGGTATCCAAGACGCGCTTTCCCTCGACGTCGTCGAGCCGCGCTTCTACCGATAGACAACTCGCTCACGAATTGATGTACGCCTCGACATCGGTCTTGAAGTAGCCTTCGGGGATGTTTGCGTGGATGAAGTCGATGAAGTCCTGGGCCGAGCGCGTGAGCACGTGCTCGCTGCTCCAGGCGAGCGAGACGGGATACCACATGGGCGGTGTGTTGACAATGAAGCGCAGGACCTCCGGGTCGTCACGGTAGCGGTTATAGATGCATTCGGGAACTGTTCCCCAACCCAAGCCAGCTTTCACGCCTTCAACCATAGCCTCGTGCGTATCGAAGCAGGCGATCATGTTGTGGTCTTGCAGTGACAGGCCGTAGCGCTCGCGAAAGTGGCGGTTGCCCACCATGTGACGACCCGAATCCCATTCGTAGATGATCATGGGCCAATCGAGCAGCGTCTCGATGGAAATCGGCTGCGTGGTGCGGTTGTAGGGTGCGGCGTTGGGGCAGATGAAGATGAGCTTCTTGTATCCCAGCACCTCGAGCTCGAGACCGGGTTCCTCGGGTTGGTTTTCGAGCATGGCAAAATCGAGCTTACCGGCCTTGAGCTGATCCACCAGCTGCGGCTCGTAGCCCGCCTCCAAATGCACGCGCACATCAGGCGCCTTTCTCGAAAACCCGGCAACGAGCCGTGGCAGCAGAGCCACGCCATCGTTGATGCACATTCCGACATCGAGCGTCGCGTCGAATCGCTCGTCGATCGCCGCCAGCTGCGAGGCTAGGACACGTTCAAGGCCAGCGGTATTGCGCGCAAAGTTAATCACGAGTTCGCCGGCTTTTGTGGGTGTGATGCCCGTAGAGGTACGCTCGAAGAGCTTACGCCCCACGCGTTTTTCAAAGTTGGAGATTCTCTGCGATAGGCCCGGTCGTGACATGAATAGCTGGTCAGCTGCCTGCGAGAGACTCTTTGCTTCCGAAAGTACGATGAGCAGTTCGATATCTTCGAAAAGCATGTCAGCCTCCAAGCTCGTCGGAATGTCTCTCGACAGACCATTCGAAATGGCGCACTAGTTCATAGTAAACACAAAATCCGCCTTCCCTGTCTAGGCCGTCCGGCCCATTCGATGCAACGTTCCTTTATAGCCGCTGTAAGGATTTGCTTCATGAAAGCGCGACTTTCCACCCCCTTTCAAAACCGCAACACCCAAATCCGCGAGGATGCGAGTTAGCAATTACTAACCCACATATATTTGCCTTGCGACAGCCTTGTGCGGGCAAGTGGGCACTCCCCCGGGAATCGTTGACCCCCTCCTACGTCGACGAATCCCCAAGCCCGATGCCCGCATTGGGGCGACAACAGGTAAGAGGGATTGAAGCAAGAGAGGGAGGTACGTATGGACAAGCAGGGCATCATCGATGCGAGCAAGAAGCGTCGCGAAGGCGAACGCATCTTCTACACCTCATGTCCGGCAAATGGCTGTTGGGATTCGGCCTGCGTTCTGAAATGCCACATGAAAGATGGCAAGATCTTCGCAATCGAACCCGATGACTCCATCAACAAGAACGACAGCCGCGAGGACAAGGCGTGGGAGGAGCTGCTCAAGGGCAACATCCAAGCACGTCCGTGTGCTATGGGCCATTCCTGGAAGAAGGAGCTCTACGGCGAGACGCGCCTTCTGCACCCCATGAAGCGCGTCGGGGAAAAGGGTCCGGGCAAGGGATACTTCGTACCCATCAGCTGGGACGAGGCCCTGGACACCATCGCCGAGAAGATGAAGGAGATCAAGGCCGAGTATGGCCCCTATGGCATCTTCCACTCGCAGTATCCGAGCTTCGAGAAGAACGGCTTTCCGCTGGCACCTTGGTGGGAGGCCGGTTTTGGTGCTTGGGGAGAGCATTCCACCTCGGGACATGCAGCCGGCGAGATGCTGCACTTGGGCGTTGACCTGACCAAGGTCACGCGAGGCCTGCAGAACTCGATTCCGGGCTTCGAGGCTCCGGACATCTTCTATTCCAAGCTCCTCATCCTATGGGGCATGGACCCGGTCGTGGCGTGGTACGGGCAGACGTCCTACTACATGAAGCTCGCGCACGAATACGGTATCAAGACCATCATCATCGACCCGCGCTACACCCAGTCGGCCGAGCTCATCGCCGACCAATGGATTCCCATCCGCCCCGGCACCGACCTGGCCATGATGCTCGCCATCGCGCAGGTGCTCTTCGAGGAGGACATGCTCGATCACGAGTTCATCGAGAAGTGGGTTGACAAAGAGGGCCTCGACGAGTGGCGCACCTACGTCATGGGCGAAGGCGAAGACGGCATCAAGAAGACCCCCGAGTGGGCCGCCCCCATCTGCGCGGTTCCCGCCGAGACCATCCGCGAGCTCGCACGCCTCTACGGCACATCGCAGCCGGTGCACCTGCAGTACTTCTACAGCTGCGCCAAGCGCCACATGGGCGACTACAGCGCGTCCGCCTCGATGATCCTGCAGGCCATGACCGGCAACATCGCCTGCCACGGCGGCTGCGAGTCCGGTGCGTGCCTGCCCACGCCGGGACGCATCCCCACCCCCACCGCTGACTGGCATCGCAATCCGGGTGATTACAAGGTGCCGGTGCTCTTCAACAACAACTGCCTCACCGAGATCCTGGCGCGTCAGAAGGACTACTGGGAGGGCCGCATCACGGAAAGCGAGTTCCGTCACCTCATCGGATCGCCCACCAACGACAGCCCCCTGCCCAACATCCAGATGATCATCTTCGAGAACAACTACGCCAACAACCACTCGAACGTGAACAAGCGCTTCAAGGGCATGGCCGACACGAAATTCAACTGGGGCTTCCAGTGGCACATGAACCAGCCCACCGCCGAGCTGTGCGACATCATCCTGCCGGCTCCCGTGTGGCAGTTCGAGGGCATGGACGAGTACATGTACGGCCACCAGCGCTTCGTCAGCGGCCCCAACGGCATGCGCAACTACTTCACCTTCTGCGCCCGTGGTGCGGAGTTCCCCGGTGAGGTCCGCTCCAAGGAGTGGGTCTGGACGCAGATCGCCAAGCGCCTGGGCGACGAGGTCGTCGAGGGCTACAACCCCCGCATGAAGGACGTCGAGTGGGAAGACTGGGTCGACGAGCAGGAGAAGGTCTACAAGGAGGCCGTCGAGAAGTGGATTGACGAGGGCTATCTCATCGTCCTCGGAAAGGACGAGATCAAGACCTGGGAGGACTTCAACGCCAACCCGGTCGTGCGCACCGAGATCGACGAGCCCTACTATCCCTTCAAGTCGGCCATGGACGCCGGCGAGAGTCCCTTCTACACACCGACGGGCAAGATCGAGCCCTATTCCCGCTTCGTCGAGACCCACGACATGACCGAGTCGCGCTGGCGCGGCCAGATCGAGCCCATGCCGGTGTGGAGCCCCAGCTACGTGGAGGGCGACATCGGGTCTGCCAGTAACGACGGCTTCTACAACCCCAAGGTCAAGAAGTATCCGCTTTCCGTCGTCACGCCTGTCTCCGTCTACCGTCAGCATTCGAGCAACGACAACAATCCCTTCATGCGCGAGGACGTCTACCGTCATGGCGTGTGGATCTCGGGCGTGGATGCCCAGGCCCGCGGCATCAAGGACGGCGACCTGTGCCGTGTCTACTCCGACCGCGGCGAGACGATTCTGCCGGCTTACGTCACCAATCGCTGCATGCCCGGCACCGCGGCCGTCCACCATGGCTCCTGGTACCAGACCAACGGCGAGGACGCCGAGATGAACGTCTTTGGCCAGGACATGCGCGGAACGCCCAACATCCTGCTCGATGACGGACACCTGCCCCACATCCTGGGCGCGCTCATCATCGCCGGACTGTGCGAGGTCGAGAAGGTGGCCGACGGCGACATCGAAGGCTACGGCACCGAGGCCGCCCGTGGCGGCATGCGTGGCGCGAAGGTCGCCATCGGTTGCCGTGACGAACTGGCAAAGAAGAACGGTGCGCGCGATGCGGCAGCCGTCGACGCCGAATAGCCGAGCCGAGAGAGGAGGAACGAAAATGACCCAGTACGGATTTATGTTCGACATGAACCGCTGCTACGCCTGCCAGGCATGCAGCATCGCCTGCAAGGACTGGAACGACATCGAGCCGGGTGCCGAGAAGTGGATGACCGTCTACGAATGGGAGAAGGGAACCTTTCCCAACATCCGCCTGAACGCCCTGGCCTTCCCGTGCGCCCATTGCGAGGACCCTTCCTGCATGAAGGTATGCCCCAACGGTGCCATCTACAAGGAAGACGAGTTCGGCGCGGTCCTGGTGGACCAGGACAAGTGCGAGGGCTGCCGCAAGTGCTACGAGGCATGCCCCTACGGATCGCCCAAGTTCGCCAGCGACGAGCAGGGCGCCAAGATGAGCAAGTGCACCATGTGCGTCGATCGCCTTGCCGAGGGCATGCAGCCCGCTTGCACCGCGAGCTGCCCGCTACGTGCCTTCGACTTTGGCCCGCTCGACGAGCTCATCGAGAAGTACGGCGACGTGCGCCAATGCGAGGGCATGCCCGCGCCGGATGCGACCAAGCCCGCTTTCATCATCTGGAACCCACGCGAGAAGACGCAGCTCATCCCCTATGACGTGGATGAGGCCATCAGGCTCAACCAGCAGCGTGGCGACCTGGGGACGATGTTCGAGAGCGAGGAGGACCTCACGACCTTCGATGAGGGAACGATTCGCCGTGACGAGCTTGTCATGAAGCACGCGAGCAACGCCGAGCTGATGCGCGCCACGCGCAACGACATGGCGTAGAAGCCTTTCCATCGCCCCGCCCTGGCACCTGCTTCGGGCACCAGGGCGGGGCACCGGGAAAGCCTTCGAAAGGCTTTGTGTGAGGAGAAAGTTTTAAGGAGGATATGTAATGGAATGGATAGGAGTCATAGGCATCGTCGTGGGCCTGGTGTTCTTCGTCGTTGCGGCCATGAGGGGCTGGAACGTGCTGATCACCTCGATCGTGACTGCCATCGTTATCGCACTCACCAA
>CAYLYJ010000056.1:0-9577 GCA_964388185.1 uncultured Coriobacteriaceae bacterium | reverse complement strand
TGGGCAACCACGGCGCGACCATCGGTCACATCAAGGCCGACCAGCTCTTCTACCTCGAGAGCCGCGGTCTGTCGCCCGAGCAGGCCGAGCAGATGTTCGTCACGGCATCGCTCGAGGACGCCTGGCTCAACGCCGCAAACGAGGTCACCAAGCAGGCAGTGGTGCGTTTGGGTAACACGCTCGTGAACGACTTCGAGGAGGTCTACCTATGAGTTCGATCGACATCGTGGCAAACCCGTACAAGAAGGACTTCCCGCTGCTCACGTCCATGCCCGACCTCGCGTTCCTTGACAGCGCGGCAACCGCGCAGCGCCCCGCCTGTGTCATCGAAGCGCAGGATCGCTTCTATCAGACCATGAACGCCAACCCGCTACGTGGCCTGTACGAGCTTTCCATCGAGGCAACCGAGGCCATCGACGCCACGCGCAAGCGCGTCGCGCGCTTCATCGGCGCCGGCGAGGAAAACGCCTGCGACGTGATCTTCAACCGTAACGCCTCCGAGGCCCTCAACATCGTGGCGCAGTCCTTCGCGCCGTGCGTGCTCGAGGAAGGCGACGAGGTCTGCATCACCATCATGGAGCATCACAGCAACCTCATCCCCTGGCAGCAGGCCTGCAAGAGGGCTGGCGCAAAGCTCGTCTACATATACTGCGACAAGAGCGGCTTCATCTCCGACGAGGAGATGCAGGCGAAGATCGGTCCCAAGACCAAGATCGTCGCCGCCGCCCATATCTCCAACGTCCTGGGCGTCACCAATCCCATCGCCCGCATGGCGCAGCTCGCGCACGAGAACGGGGCGTACCTGGTGGTTGACGGTGCGCAGTCCGTACCGCACATCCCCGTCGACGTTACTGAGCTCGGCTGCGACTTCTTCGCCTTCTCGGGCCACAAGGTCTTCGGGCCCTTTGGCGTGGGCGTGCTGTGGGGTAGGCACGAGCTGCTCGAGATGATGCCCCCGTTCCTCACGGGCGGCGAGATGATCGACGCCGTGAGCGAGCAGGATGCCGTCTGGTCCCCCACGCCCGAGAAGTTCGAGGCGGGAACGCAGGATGCCGCGGGCATCTACGCGACCGGCGTCGCGCTCGAATACGTCGAGCGCATCGGCCTTTCGGCCATGGAAGACCGCGAGCGCGCACTCATGCACTATCTCGCCGACCGCATGGAGGCGCTCAAGTTCATCGAGGTCGTGGGACCCACGGATCCCGACGCGCGTTGCGGCGCCTTCAGCTTCAACGTCGCCGGCGTGCACCCGCACGACGTCTCGGGTATCCTGAGCGGAGAAAACGTCGCCATCCGCGCGGGTCATCACTGCGCCCAGCCGCTCCTTTTGTATCTGGGCATGCACACGTGCTGTCGCGCGAGCGTGGCGTTCTACAACGACGCGCACGATATCGACCGGCTCATCGACGGGCTCGAGCTCGTGGGAAGGATGTTCAATGTCTAACGGTTCTACCAGCAGCATCTATTCCGCTGCGTTGATGGATCACAACGCCCATCCCGATTACCGCTACGAACTCGAGGACGCGACGCACAGTCACGATGGCATCAACGCGAGCTGCGGTGACGAGCTCACCTTGTACCTGAAGATCGACGATACCAACGACATCATCGAGGAGGCCTCGTTCACGGGGCACGGCTGCGCCATCAGCCAGGCATCTGCCGACATGATGGCCGGCCTCATCGAGGGCGAGTCCATCGACGAGGCCAAGCGCCTGCTCGGCCTCTTCATCGGCATGATCCAGGGCAACGAGCTTTCCGAAGACGACATCGAGGACCTCGACGAGGCCGCCGAGCTCCAATCGATCTCGCGTATGCCCGCGCGCGTCAAGTGCGCCGAGCTCGCCTGGCGCACCCTCAACGGCATCCTCACCGAGCGTGAGAACGAGAAATGATTCGCAAAGGCATGCCTTTCTGTCCTCGTATGTAAAGAAATTGCGCTTTCCCAGGGTTCCAGAAAACGCAATGTCACAGATTTTCGTTTTCCTAGGATTTCGAAGACGTTATGTCGGCTTTTTGACGTTTTCTAAGTCTGCACACGACAAACGTCCTAGGGAAACGTAAAAAACGTGCTACCGTTTTCACGAAACCCTAGGAAAACGAAGAAAAGCCGCACGTCGCAACAGCACATGAAACCAGACAAAAGTCGCCGGGGCACTTTTGTCTGGTTTGACCGGTCAGGCGCAGACGATGCCGCCGCCGAGGCACTCCTCGTCACGATAGATGGTGACCGACTGACCGGCCGCTACCGCTGCAACGCGCTCGTCAAAGACAATGTGCGCAAAACCATCCCCCACCTCGACATGGGCCTCGACAAGCGGGCGGGTATGCCGCGTGCGCACCAGATAGCGCCCTGGCACGGGCGCGCAATCCGAAATCCAGCACAAATCGCATAAGGCGAGTTCATTCGCCCAGAGCGCCCCGCAATCCCTATCAGCACTTACGTACACGATGTTCTCGGCCGTATCCGTCTTTACCACGTAGCGGGCTGGGCCGCCACCCAGATCGAGCCCCTTGCGCTGTCCGAGCGTGTAGAGGAAAGCGCCCTCGTGCTGTCCGAGCACGTCTCCTGTCTCGTATTCGACAATGTCACCTGCCCTGCGCTCAATCTGCGAGAGCAGGAACTGCTGGATCGACACTGGCCCGATGAAACAGATGCCGTCGGAATCGTGCTTGGTCGCAACCTCGAGCCCGCGCTCGGCGGCCATCTCACGCACGACCGCCTTGTTCTCGATCTCGCCAATGGGAAAGAGCGTCTTGGCAAGCACTGTGCCCGGTACGCGCCATAGGAAGTAGGTCTGGTCCTTGTGCTCGTCAAGCGCGCGTAGCAGATGGGCGCGCCTCGCACCCGGGGCGTCGAGGAACACGCGCGCATAATGCCCCGTGGCAATGTAATCGGCACCGCGCTCGAATGCCTCGCGCGCGAAGACGCCGAACTTCACCTTCTCGTTGCACATGACGTCTGGATTGGGCGTGAGACCACGTGCATAGCAATCGACCAAGTAGTCGACCACATCACGTTTGTACTCCTCCTCGTAATCCCAGACTTCGAGGTCAATGCCCAGCTGTACGGCAACGCGCTCGGCATCGGCGAGGTCTTGTGCCCACGGACACGTGAAACCGGGTAGGTCGGCCGACCAGTTGCGCATGTAGACGCCTGTGACGTCATAGCCGCGCTCGACGAGCAACGCCGCGGCAAGTGAGGAATCCACTCCCCCGCTCATACCGACGATGACCTTAGTTGGCATCGGAGTTCCTTCCGTCTACGACAGACCCACTCGTTCGCGCTCAGCGCAAACGACATCGATGATGACCTGCGCCGCGCGTTCGACTTGCTCACGCGTCGTCTCGCGTCCGAGCGTGATGCGCAGACTACTCTCGGCAACCTCCGGCGCAGCGTCTATGGCCTCGAGCACGTGTGACACCATCATCTTGCTCGCGGCACACGCCGAACCCGTACCGACGAAGACACCATGCTGGTCGAGCAGGATGACAAGCCGACGCGCTAACAAACCGGGAAAGGACACATGCAGCAAGTTATCGAGCCGCTGCGCATCACGCGTGGGGCCCGTAATGACGGCGTCGGAAAATGTACCCGTGATCTGCTCTTGCAGCAAGTTGCGCATATCGCGCAGGCGCTTTGCCTCCTCCTCGCGCAGCTCGCGAGCAAGCTCGAACGCGCGTGCGAAGCCAATGATGCCCGGCACGTTTTCGGTACCGCTGCGCACGCCCGCTTCCTGCCCGCCGCCGCGTACGAGCGGATGCAGCTCGATGCCACTTCGCATCCAGAGCAGGCCCACCTGCTTGGGGCCGTACATCTTAGCCGCGGACACGGTGATGAGATCGGCTCCGAGTGCGGAGACATTGAGCGTCTTGAGCGTCGCTGCCTGCGAGGCATCCGTATGCAGGTAGATGGGGCGCCCCTCCCCCATCGCCAAACGGCGCGCACGCTCATCGGCGACGACTTGTGCGAGCTTACGCAAAGGCTGAATGGTGCCGATCTCGCCGTTGGCGTAGGCAATGCTGACAAGCTCGGTATCGGGACGAATCGCCTTTCGTAGCACCTCGGCGCTGACAAAACCCTGCGCATCCACAGGCAGAAGCGTTCCCTCTTTGCGAGCCAGGACGCAGGCACGCACGCTCTCATGCTCGATGGCGCTTGCGATGACATGTGCATCGGATGCAACCGCGGCAAGAGCGAGATTGTTGGCCTCGGTCGCACCGGCGGTGAAGATGATGTTGGCGGGCTTTGTCCCCATGAGATGTGCGATGCGCGCACGTGCGTCCTCGACATCTGCGCGCACCTGTCGAGCGGGTGTGTACGATGCCGACGGATTGTCGAAACGCTGCGAGAAATACGGCAGCATCGTATTAAGCACGCGCTCATCGACGGGCGTAGCCGCCGCATAGTCCAAGTATATGGGCTCGTCAGCAGTCATGATCGATAAGTTGTCCGGCTGGCAGAAGCTAGCTGAACAGGCTCCTGAACCAACCCTTTTTCTTGGGCGTCTCATGCCGCGCGGCAGGCCTGCCCGACTTCTCGGGCGTTTCGACAACCGAAGACTCGGGTTTTTCGTTCGCAGGCTTGGATGGCGTGTGCGGAAAATCGCTCATGTACGCACGCTCGCGCGCAAGGCGATCCTTGGTACTCTCCGTGCTCACGGGCACCTCGGCAAAAGCGGGCGCCTCCTCACTCTTTTTCGAGGGCTTGTAGTGCTTGCCAAGCGGCTGATTATCCAAGCTGGCGCTCATGTTCGGCTCGGACTGCGCATCAGGAGAAGCGCTATGTGCCGGTTTTGTCGAGATGAACGGGAGATCGAGATCGGCTGAATTTTCATTCTTCTTGCCAGATTTCTTGTCGGACTTCTCCTTTTTCTCGCCCTTCTTATCGGACTTGTCCTTGCCCTTGTCCTTCTTGCCGGACTTCTTTTCCTTGGGCTCCTCGGACTCGGCAACGACGTCGACCTCGGCAGCAGCTTCGACCTGCGACTCATCGACGATGTCGTCGCCCTCGGCCAGCAGCTTGATGTCGGCCTCTTCCAGGGCTTTTGTCTGCTTGCCCTCCCGTAGGGCCTTCTGTGAATCGGAAGGTGCCGTATCAGATCTAGCCGCAGACTTGTCCTCAGCCGCGTCGATGGGCCTGACCGACCAGCTCGTAGACTCCTCGCGTTTCACGCCCTGCATCGGATGCTCGATGCACCATTCCTGCATGCTGAAGCTTTTCTCGCAGGGGCACATGCCCTTGTCGCGACTCTCGGCGACCATCGTGTACTCGCCATCTGACTCGAGCGTGCGCGCCTTGACATTGTCCTGGAAGATCTTGTCGAGGAAGAGCATGATTGCCTCACGCGCGCGTCGCGTGGTAATGGGCACCGCAACCTCGACGCGATGCACGAGATTGCGCGTCATGAGGTCGGCCGAGCCGATGTACATGCGCATGTCATCACCCTCGCCAAAGACGAAGATGCGGCTATGCTCGAGGAATTGCCCCACGATGCTGCGCACGTGGATGTTGTCCGTCTTGCCCTCGATGCCGGGCAACATGCAGCAGATGCCGCGTATGTTCATGCGTACCTGGACGCCGGCCTGCGACGCCTTGGCCAGACGGTCGATGATGTCGCGCTCGGTCACGGAGTTGCACTTGAGCGTGATGCGGCCCTCAGGACCCTTGGCGATCTCTCGGTCGATGAGCTTGAGGATGGTGCGCTTGATGGCGACCGGGGCGACGAGCAGCCTGCGGTAGTAGCCGTTCAAGTTGCCGATGAGCATGTTCTGGAAGAAGGTGACGGCATCGCGGCCGATCTCGGCATCGGCGGTCATGAGACTCAGGTCGGTGTAGAGGCGCGCTGTCTTCTCGTTGTAGTTACCGGTACCAATTTGCGTGATGTAAGTCACGCCATCATCGGAGCGCTTGGTGATCAAGCATACCTTGGAATGACACTTGTAGTTCTCCATGCCATAGATGATGTTGCAGCCGGCTTCTTCGAGCCTGCCCGACCAGTCGATGTTGTTCGCCTCGTCAAAGCGGGCGCGAAGCTCCATGAGAACGGTGACTTCCTTGCCGTTCTCGGCAGCTTCGGCAAGATGCTGCGCCACGCGCGATTCGCTCGCCAGACGATACACCGTGATCTTGATGGAGAGCACGTCCGGATCGGTGGCGGCTTCCTGCAGCATGCGCAGGAAAGGATCGATCGAGTCGTAGGGGAAGAAAAGCAGGCGGTCACGCTCCTCGACCTGCGCCATGATGGAACGGTTGATATCGAACTCCTCGGACATGCGCGGAACAAAGGGCGCATAGCTGAGAACGGCTTTCTCCTTGGCGCCTACGCGACGCTCCAGACCAAAAACCCAATCGAGGTTGATGGGCGCATTGTAGATGTACATCTGGTTCTTGGTGAGCTTGAGGCGCTTGAGCAGACCGGTGATGAGAAGCTTCTCGGGCTCACCCTCGACCTCGAGGCGCACGGGGTTGAGACGATTGCGCTTTTTGAGCAGGCGCGAGACATGCAGGCGGTAGTCACCCTCGTCATCGGAGAACTTCTCCTCGTCGAAACTGATATCGGCATTGCGCGTAACCGAGATGATGCATGGTTCGGACGTCTCGTAGATATCAAAGATCTTCTTGATGTGATGGGCTATGAGCTTTTCGGCGCGCACGAAGTGCAGCGGCTCATCGGGATCGCAGATGATAGGCGCGATATTGTCGGGAACGGGCACGATGCCAAGATGCTGGCTGCCGTCCTCCTCACTCAGCAGCGTTGCGATGTAGAGCTCCTTGTTGCGCAGGTGCGGGAAGGGATGGCGCTCGTCAACGACTTGCGGGGAAAGCACGGGACGAATGTACTCGCGATAGTAGTCGCGCGCGAACTTGCGCTCCTTCTTGGAGAGCTCGGAAAAGTCAAGCTCCTTGAAACCGTGGCTCTCGAGTTCTTTGACGACCTTCGCATAGATTTCGTCACGCTCCTCGACCAACGGCCTGACGGCGGCGAAAATCGCCTCGAGCTGCTCGCGTGGGGTCATGTTGGTCTTGTTCTCGTGAATGTCGGGCGCGATGATGGAGAGGTCCATCAAACTGCCAACACGTACCATGAAGAACTCGTCGAGATTCGTGCAGAAGATGCTGATGAACTTGAGCCGCTCGAACAGGGGTACGCTGGGATCGAGAGCTTCTTCGAGCACGCGACGGTCGAACTGCAGCCAGGAGAGCTCGCGGTTTTGCGTGTAGGAGTAATCGAGCTTCTTGGGTTTCTTCGAGGTTTCTTCGACATCCTCTTCGGTGACGGCCACCGTGACCTCGTCATCTTGTGAGCTTTCGATATCCTCGATTTCCTCGATTACCGTTTGTTCCTCCGGAGTGATAACCTCGCCGATTGCCGTGACTTCCTCAGGTACGTTTTCGGACATGGTCTCTTGCATGCTCAATCCCCTCTCGTCGGCCCTAGCTTTTGATATTACTACATCACAGGCGCTATTTGAGCAGTACGGCAACACCCCAGATGAGCACGAGATGCATGGGATAGTAGACGTAGAAAAGGTATTTGAGGCGCCAGGTGCCGCGCTTACCGTTATAGCAGGCCAGAGGCACAAGGGCACATAGAGAAAACCATTGTATGCCTCCCATCCACGCGTTCATCTGTATGCAAACGAGGATGATGCCCACCGCGGCACACGCGAGCATGAGTCTCAGACGCTGTTTGTCAAGCGCATCTTTGAAGAAAATGCGCGGCAAATAACAGAACACGGGCAGGAAAATCCCCCAGAAACCGTAGTCGATCGAAAAGTCAGTTCCCATCAGGAGCACCGGCAACCCAAGAGCAACGAAGACGTCGAGCGCAAACGCTCCGACAACAGCGGCAACTCCCAGCACGTCACGATGCTTATCGGCGAGTTGCAGGGCGTAGATCGTGACGATGGCGAGCACGAAGCTCGTGAGTATGCTCTGTTCGAGGCTATCCGTCGCGATGAGAAAACCGAGTTGGCAGACAGCGCCCAGTGCGAAGATGCCACCGAGGTAGCGTCTCTTGTCGCGTGTGTAGAAACAGCCCTCGGCAATCATGTAGGCGAAGATCGGATACGTGAGCCGCCCAATGATGCGCAAGACGAGGTACTGTGGCAACAGCACGACACCGATGTGGTCAACTGTCATCGTGATCAAAGCGAGTATTTTGAGCTGGTTTCCCGTCATGTCGAGGGGTATTCTATCGTTTCCGAAAGGATGACGAACGGGTGGGACGGGGGCCAAATGTGACAGGGGCCTGGCCCCTGTCACATTTTCGGCATGGGATCCGAGGAGTCAATTTGGAGCTTCGTAAACGACACAAAGCGCATGCACGCCCGCTCAAGAACCTCGACGAGCGCTATGAGTGGTACGCGCGTGCCATCGAGCTCGAAGCGCCAACGCGTGCGGGGAAATGGATCGAGACGTTCTGTCCTGAAGCCCGCGAGCTCCACCTCGATTTGGGGTGCGGCAAGGGGCAATTCCTTGTGGAGCAGGCGCAGCGTCACCCCGACGTATTGTTCGTGGGCCTTGACTATGACCGAATCTGCATCGCGCGTGCTGCCCAGAAGGCATGCGAGCTTGGCCTCGAGAACTGCGTGTTTGCGCTCGCTGACGGCGAGGATCTAGATACCTACTTCGGGCTGGAGGAGCTTTCGCACATATACCTCAACTTCTCGACACCACACCCTCGTAAGAAACATGCACCCGAACGTCTAACGCATGTTGACCAGCTCATCGCCTACCGGCCACTTCTCGTCGAAGGAGGCTGCATCGACATGAAGACGGACAGCCCACCCTTCTACGAGTTCTCGCTCGTGCAGTTTGACCTTGCAGGTTACGACGTCACCTGGAAGACGACCGACCTGCATGCGACCGATGCGCCTGGCGAGGACAGTCCCATAACCGAATACGAGGAGCGGCTCTGCGCCCTTGGCGCCAAGGTGCATGCTTGTCGCGCGATCAAGGCCGAACGCTCCTTCACCAACGAGCAGACGGCTGAACTCTCGCTCTTCGAGTATCTGCCCGAGAACCTCGATGGGCTCGAATATGTGCCCTACGGCATGGAAGGTTACGTCTTCAACATGCGTAATCGGCGTGCGAAGGAACAGGCCCGCTTACCACGCGAATGAGAATGTGACAGGGGCCTGACCCCTGTCACGCCGTGCCGATGTGACAGGGGTCAGGCCCCTGTCACATCGGGTCCCCGCCACATACGCCCGTCACCGAAAAATTTATTCATCAGAAAAAATAATAATTGCCAAATTTATATCCTGCTGCAAATATAATCTCGTTCCAGAACAGTTATCTGTTCACACAGGCACGACAAGGAGGATTTCATGAGGAAGAAGAGTCTGGTAAAGATGCTGACATGCGGCGCAGTCGCCGCTGGTCTCATAGCTACCCTAGGTCTCACGGCCTGCGGCGGATCGCCCGCGAGCTCGTCGGCAAGCTCTAACGTCGAACTGCAGGTCTTTGCAGCCAACTCGCTGTCCAAGGCAATGGACGAGGCACAGGAGCTTTACACCCAGCAGACGGGCGTGACCTTCGCCGACACCCAGTACAAGGCATCCGGCGAGCTCA
>CAYLYJ010000055.1:0-9673 GCA_964388185.1 uncultured Coriobacteriaceae bacterium | reverse complement strand
TTATCGCTCTTGTTTGCCATGATGTCTCCTCGTCACAGGCTCCCATCATAGCGAATGAGACAGCGTCTCAGGGTCGTTGTCTCAAAACATTGACGGTTCTTCAGTTTTGGCCAACTTTTGAGACAGCATGCCTGAGTCGCTGTCTCATTTTTCGTCTCAGAAGACTATAATGTCATTATTCGCCGTCTGATATTAATCTGACTGGGAGGTTTGACATCATGGATACTGGGGCACAGCAATCAAGAAAGCGCGTCGCGATAGTGACGGGAGCCTCGTCCGGTCTTGGGCTCGAGTTTGCCCGGCAGATCGATCGCCTCCAGCAAGTCGATGAAATCTGGCTCGTCGCGCGCAAGGCCGATGCGCTGCACGAAGTCGCCGAGCAGCTCGACACGCCAGCCGTTCCGGTCGTGGCCGACCTCACGAGCAAGGCCGACATCGCGGCCGTCAAGCAGCGCCTGTCCGACTTCGACCCCGACGTGCGCTACCTCGTCAACGCCGCCGGCTTCGGCAAGTTCGGGGATTGGCAGACCATATCGGACGAGGCCGTCGACTCCATGATCGACCTCAACTGCCGTGGACTCGTCGACATGACGCATGCGACCTTGCCCTACATGGACCGTGGCTCGCACATCGTGCAGGTCGCATCCGCCGCAGCATTCGTCCCGCTTCCTCATATGAACGTATATGCGGCTACGAAGGCGTTCGTGCTGCGCTACACGCGCGCGCTTCGCTGGGAGCTACACGGCACGGGTATCACCGCAACGGCCCTGTGCCCCACGTGGGTCAAGACCGGATTCGAGAAGGTCGCCCGCGAATCCGGCGGCGGCCATGACGTGCACCACCTCCTGGGTGCGCAGAAGGCCTCGACCGTCGTATCCCGCGCCCTCACCGCGAACAAGCTGCACCTGGCAGTCGCAACGGCAAGCCCGCAATCGTGCGCCCTGCGCCTCATCGGCAAGGTCGTCCCCAGCTGCATCAGCATGGCCGGCTGGGACATCATCCGACGCATCTAAGCGCCGCGAAAGAGAAAGGACGAAGCCATGAACCTCTACGAGAAACCCGTGAACTCAGCGGCAGACGTCCAAGGCATCATCGACGAAATGCGCGCCTACTTCGAAACCGGCGAGACGCTGTCCGTCGACTTCAGGATCAGGCAACTCAAGCGCCTCGGCGCATATTTGCGCGAACATGAGCAAGACGTTCTCGACGCGCTGCATGCAGACTTGGGCAAATCCGCATTCGAGTCGTACGCCACCGAGCTCGGACTCGTCTATGACGAAATCCGCACCTGCGTCAAGCACGTGCGCACGTGGGCGCGCCCCAAGTGCGTACGCACGCCCCTCATGAACTTCCCGGCGACATCCAGGGTCTACCCCTATCCCTTTGGCGTGGCAGCCGTGCTCTCACCGTGGAACTATCCCATCCAGCTCGCACTCGTACCCCTCGTGGATGCCATCGCCGCCGGTAACTGCGTCATCATGAAGCCGTCGAAAACATCCGTGCATACGAGCGAATTCATCCGCACGATGTGCGAGGAGGTCTTCGACTCGCGCTTCGTCTTCTGCCTTCACGGCAGCGACGAGATGAACGATTGGCTGCTCGAGGTGAACTTCGACAAGATCATGTTCACGGGCAGCCCGCGCGTCGGCAAGCTCATCATGAAGCATGCCGCCGACTCGCTCACGAGCGTCACGCTCGAACTTGGCGGCAAAAGCCCGCTATTCATCGATAAGGCGGCAAACATCCGTCGCGCCGCCGAGCGCGTCGCCTGGGGCAAGTGCCTCAACTCGGGCCAGACCTGCGTGGCACCCGACTACGCGCTCGTCCACGAGAGCGTGGCAGACGAATTCGTGAAGTGGATGGGGCATTACCTGCACAAGTTCTACGGGAATGACATCCTCGCCAGCCCCGACTACCCGCACATGATCAACCAGAAGCACTTCGATGAGGTGTGCGGCCTCATCGACAAGCGCACGTCTAGCTGCGAAATCGCGTTCGGCGGTGGGCGCAATGCCGCGACGCTCCAGATCGAGCCCACGCTGCTCACGGGCGTTACCCTCGACGATCCGGTGATGGGCCAGGAGATTTTCGGTCCCGTACTCCCCATCATCACCTGGAACAGCGTTGACGAGGCCATCGACATCACCCGCAAATTCGGCCACCCGCTTGCCTGCTACATATTCTCGAATGATAAAACGCTCCAGAAGACCATCCTCGACCGCGTGCCGAGCGGCGGTGCCGTCATCAACGACGTGGTCATCCACGTGGCGAACAACAACATGGGCTTTGGTGGCCTACAGAACTCGGGCATCGGCGCGTACCACGGCAAAGTGGGCTTCGATTGCTTCACGCACTACAAATCGACATCCAGGAAGACGACGCTCTTCGACATCCCCGTGCGCAATCCACCGTTCAACAAGATGTCGATTCGCATCCTCAAGCTCTTGGTGCCGCCACCGCGCTAATCAGCACTGTCGTTCTCATCCAGCTTGAAACGATGAGAGGCTCCTGGCGGTGCCGGGAGCCTCTTGCCGCAGGTCGCGCACACCTCATCTGCCGCATCGTTTTGCGTACCGCAGAATATGCAATACCCCGCCGGCTTCACCTTCGGGTCAAACGACGACGGTCCGCAACCGCCGCAATGGAAACAGTACATGCAGCGCGCCATGACGCACGACTATTCGTCTTGCTCGGGGCTCTTGGCCGTGAGCGCCTTCATCGAATGGACGAGGCCGACAACCGCGACGATAGCCGCGATGGCCATGAGCACGGGGAAGATCGCGTCGTAGCCCATGGACGGAATCATCACCATCGAAAGCGAGAACACATACGGGCCGAGGAAGGGTCCGAGGTTCATCATCGAGGTCATGATGCCACTCACGAACGGCACGCGGTCGGGCGGCGTGATGTTGCCCGTCGCGTTTTGCGCGGCCGTGAAGAACGCCGAGCCGGCAAAGCCCAGGATGAACACGCCAACCGCGTACACGATCGAGCTCGTCGCAAACAGGCACGGGATGAGGCCGATCACGATGAACACGCCCGTGACGCCGAAGAGGCGTCCCTTGAAGATGCGCACCAGGTACGGGAAGAGCACGCCGCACAGTATCGTGCCGATGCCGCAGCAGTTGATGACGAGCGCCGCCTCGCCAGGGCCGGCAAGCCCACGCACGTCAAGTATCGAGGAGGTCACCACCTGTACGGTGACCACGCAAGTCCATGCCGCAAGCACGAATACGGCATAGCCGCCAATGGCGCGGGGAATCTTGCCCTTTTCCTTCGGCTGTCCCTGCGTCGCGTCGGCCGCTTTCGACGCGGCAACGACGCCCTTGGACTCGGGCATCCATACAATTGCGATGACGAGCGGGATGAAGCCCACGAGGTACGCGAGGAAGGAGTAGTTCCAGGCAATCTCGGTCAGGTATCCCGCAAGCGTCGTGTAGATGATGTTGAAGACGAACTGGATCGTGATGCCCAGGCCCAGAAGGCGCGAGCGCTGCTCGCCTTCGCACAGGGCGATGATGCTCGCGTTACCCACGGGAAACATGATGCCCAGGCCGATGCCGACGATGACGCGCGAGAAGATGATGAAGCCGTAATTGGTGATGTCGGGCATGAGGAAGGGGAATGCGCCGCCAATCGACATGATGAGTATGCCGATGATCGCCGCCGGCCTAAACCCGATGCGAGGCAACAGCGCACCCGAGGCAATGCTCACGGGCACCGAGATGACGCCCGTGATGCTGTTGGCCAGCATGATGGTCGTGATGTCCGTATCGGCGAAGTGATGGGCGAACGCCGCAATCGAGGGCGTAAGAATGGCAAACTCGCTCATCGTGCAAAAGAGAGCGAGTATGCCGATCGTGTTCATGACACTGAGTTTTCCTGATTTCATTTTCGGCTGAACCATGATTCCTCCTCGATGGTTCCAGACGAGCACGCGCCGTGGCGCAGAAGCACCCCCTCCTGCGCCACGGGCACGGGAGGGGGCGTCCTTACATGGGAAACCTAAAGCTCGATGTCAACGTCGCAGGGAGCCCACATCACTTGCTTGGGGTTTTGCGCGAACACCTGCGCCATCTCCTCGACGGTGCCGAAGCGCATGCAGTCGCCCAGGCAGTTGTGAACGCATGCTGGCTCGCGGTGACGCTCCAGACGCGAGACGCATAGATCGCAGAGGTCCGTGGGAACGGGGACGTAGTTGAAGTTGAAGTCCCGGCCCTGGTCGCCCTCGTCGTTCTTCTTCCAAGGGCCATCCTGGTACAGGCGGATGCCCCACTTGCCCACGCCGAGGTCGTGCTCTTCCTTGCAAACCACCTCGCAGGTATGGCATCCCGTGCAATACGTGTAGTCGATGAGCAGTGCGTACTTAGGCATCTTACTCCCCTTCCTTCGTCGCCGGATTGATGGCACCATCTTCCATGGCCACCGCGATAGCCGCTGCACCGTAACGGCCGTCCGCTTCCTCGGCACCCGCTATGACCTCGTCCTTCGTCGATCTGGCGACGTCTTCAACCGCGATGGCGTTCGTATGGGCGTCGTTGAGGCCGAATTCCTCGTAGAAAGCCACAATGTCCAGGTCGAGATTCTCGTCGATAGGCTCGACATTGCAGCAGTTGCTCTTGTAGGGAGCACCCAGGCCGAGATTGTTGTTGTGATGCTCGGGCACCAGGTCGTTGATATTGGACTGGAACACGCCGAAGAGGCTAGGCTCGCTGCCGTCTTGCTCCGGGAACCACCAGCCGTGTTCGGCCTCCACATGACCTGGATCAACCTTCTGGGTGACGCGGC
The DNA here is from genome assembly GCA_964388185.1 of uncultured Coriobacteriaceae bacterium. Classification (GTDB taxonomy): domain Bacteria; phylum Actinomycetota; class Coriobacteriia; order Coriobacteriales; family QAMH01; genus QAMH01. The sequence continues at coordinate 4,885 of CAYLYJ010000055.1, read as the reverse complement.
TCTTGAGCTTGGCCTCGCCATACTGGTTGTAGATGCGCACCCACTGGCCGTCGGTCACGCCGATCTTCTTGGCATCGACGGGGTTAATCTCGAGCATCGGGTTGGGATCGATCTCGCGCAGGATGGCCACTTCGCGATGCTCCGAGTGGAACGAGGTGAAGCGACGGGCGCCAGTGGAGAGGATGAACGGGTACTTCTTCATGATCTCATCGTGGTCCAGGTCGCGAGCGTGCCACTGTTCGAGCTTCTCTTCGGGAATGAACGGACTGGGCAGCAGCTCCTCCTTGAGCTGTTCGGCGCGGGCATCGGGGATACGCGGGCTCTGGTCGGGCTCGTAGTAGTAGGGCAGCGGATCCATGCCGTTGGCGTTGTACTGGGTCGACCACAACTCGATGCGGCCGGTACCGGTGAGGAAGCCCGGCTGACCGTCGGGGCGCAACTTGCCCAGCTCGTATTTCCTGTAGTAGACCTTGCGCTTGATCTTGACCTCCTCGCGCACCTTGAAGAAGTCGTGACGTCCCTCGAGGCGGTTCTTGTTGAGGTAGTCGTGGTAGTCGGGGTACTTCTCGTAGGCGAAGGTGGCCTTGGGGTCGTCGGGGAACATCTCGGCCATCTTCTTGGCGAGCAACGTGTAGATCTCGAGGTCGCACTTGGTCTCGCCCACGTCGATGGCCTTGTTGCCGCAACCGGTGGTGATGGACGCGGCGCCGTAATGGGTGCGGTTCACGCCGTCATGCTCCACGACGGTGGAGATGGGCAGGAACACATCGCAGCAGCACTGAATCGTCGGGGTGATCATGATGTCGGTGCCGAAGGCGAAACCGTCGGGGGCGCCATAGCTGCGCACCAGGGCATCGTGCCAGCGAGAGGGCTCGGCGGAGTTGGTGGGAGCGAGCAGGTTGGTATTGGCGATCCAGCCGAAACGCACGGGGTAGGGGTCATCGGTCTCCATGGTGTCGAGGATGCAGTCCGCCTGGCAGCCGGTAATCTGATTGCAGTACAGCGGGAACATGTCCATGCCGATGCACTCGGCACGCTCCTCGTCCGTCATCTGGTACCAGCCCTCGGTGATGAACGCGCGCGTGTCGGTGTTGTTCTCGCTCTGGCCGGCGGCGGCGTCACCCGTGAGGTCCTCGGGCATGGAGAGGTCGGCGATGATGTTGCCGCCGGGCACGTCGAGGTTGCCGCACATGGCAATCATGGCCAGCACGCAGTGGCCGGCTTGCATGCCGTTGGTGTTCTGGTCGAAGGCAAGTCCCCAGGCGATGGCGGCGGGCTTGGCCGCGGCATAGGTGCGGGCAAAGGCATAGATATCCTCGACGGGCACCTCGCAGATCTCGGCAGCCTTCTCGGGCGTCATGTTGGCCACGCGCTCGGCGAACTCATCGAAACCGTAGGTCCAGCGCTCCACGAAGTCGTGGTCGTAGAGGTCTTCCTTGATGATGATGTCACATACCGCCATGGCCAGGGCCGCGTCCGTGCCGTTGCGTACGCGCAGTTGTAACTCGCTGCGCGTGGACAGCCAGTTGATGCGCGGGTCGATGGAGATGAGGCGCGCGCCACGCTTCATGAGGTCGATGATGGCATGGCCGAAGAAACCGTCGGGGTTGGACTCCAGCGGCGCCTTGCCCCACACGACCATGAGCTCGGGCACCTGGTACTCCGGATCGTCGTAGCCGCCGGGCAGGCCGCCGGCGTAGTCGAGTTCGGGGTACAGAGCGCCCAGGACCATCTGCGAACTCATCATACGCGGTTGGTAGCAGGCGTAGCCAGACTGGGTATAGGCCAGGTTGGGCGTGCGGAAGATGGAGAGCTGAAAATCCTGAGACAGCATGCCGTCGCGACCGGTGCCCACGTGGATTGCCATGGTTTTGCGGCCGTACTTCGCGGTGATCTCGGCCCACTTGGTCATAATGAGGTCGATGGCCTCGTCCCAGCTGATGCGCTCCCAGGCATCGGCCTGACCCAGTTTGTCATGGTCGCGCTTCATGGGATAGACCACGCGATGGGGATTGTAGACATAGTCCTTCATCGCGATGCACCTGGGGCACAGGCGACCCTTGGTGATGGGGTCGTTCTCGTCGCCCTCGATGTGGTCCAGACGACCCTCCTTGTCCACGTACACCTTGATGCCGCAGCCTACCGGATGGCAACCCGGCGGCGACCACACACTCGAGCGCACCACCGTAAACTCGCCGTCCTGGAACTTCCAGGGCTTGCCAAGGTCATTCTCGAATTCCATTCCTTTACCTCTTTCCTCTCTCGCAATCTTTTCCTGACCGGTTCATATGAACGAACGTTGTTATGACTGCGCGCTGGCCTTCTTCAGGTCACGTGCCCTGATGACGATGAGCAGCGCGATCGAGCCGATGATGAGCACGGCGCCGACGCCAATGAGCAGGCTCGTGCAGGCGCCCCAGCCAGCGCTGGAAACGATGACGCCCACGAGGCCGAACATGATGCCGCCCACGCACTGGCCGCAGCTCATGAGCGAGGAGCTGATGCCGGCAAGCTCGGGACGCGGGGCAATCTCAGCGACCATCGTGAAGAAGATGGCCGGCACGATGCCATTGGATAGACCGAAGACGATGAGCCACGGTACGAACATGGCTCCGTTGACCGTATATGCCATGGAGAAGCACACGCCCAGGACCACCGAGCTGACGACGAGCACGCTCAGGCGCAGCATGTTGGTGCGCATGAAGTTGAGCGCGACGCCGATGCCGATGCCGCCGATAACCACGGCGATGTTGGCGATGTTCATCATGCCGTTGGCCTCGAGCTGGTCCATGCCCATGGTCTGCACCATGTAGAGCGTCTCGAAGTTCATGACGCAGGCGGTGCCGAGCGAGAACGCCGCGAAGGCAATCATCGAAATCCAGCACGAAAGGCTCTTGAAGCCCTCGGACATCTTGGGCTTGGGAGCGTCGGAATCCTGCTCGTCAAGGTAGGACACCTTGGGGTCGCGCACGGCGAGAATCCAGATCACCGTGACGACGGCCAGCAGGACGACGACGAACCAGAAGACGTTGTGATAGCTCATCGGGTCGCCCACGTTGAAGAAGAAGCCGGACGTTCCCATGATGAACATGGAGCCGAGCGGAACCCACACGGAGAAGAGACCCATGGGGATGCCGCGCTTGGACGGCGGGAACCACTCCGAGACGATGACGGGCACGACCGAGCCGATGCAGGCATAGCCCACGCCCTCGATGAGCCTGCCGATGACCAGCACGGAAACATCAGTCGCGAACGCGCTGATAATGGCGCCGACGAGCGCGCATATCAGGACGAGGTTCGTCGCCTTGCGGGCGCCGAACCTCATGATGATGCCCGCGACGACGAAGGTCATGATCAGACCGACGTAGCCATTGAGCGACATGATGTTTCCCGCCATGCCGGCATCGATTCCCAGCGCGGGAATGACGAGCGACATGGTTGCGGGGAGCTTGTTGCAGTTCACGGAAATCAGAATCGACGCGATGATGGCGATGCACGCCACGATCCACGCCCGCCCCGACTTGAAGACCTCTGACCTCTTTTCTTCCACTGTCATAGGCCAACCCTCCTCATTGATAGAACGACACGAGAATGCTCGCGCTTTCAGATGTATCGAGCTTATGCCCCGTCGTAAAAACCCCTCAAGAAACGAAATCGGGGATGCATGCCAAAACAGAGGGAAGCCACCTCAATTCGTCCCTAAACATGGGACGCTTCATTCAAAATGTTCTATACTTTCGGACGCACAAAACTGCAATTCGGGGGGATTGCCATGGCGGACCAATCGGTGTTTTCCAAGTCATATATGACCAAGCTGCGCATCGCCGAGGCCATGAATCGCCTATGCGAAAACACCCCGCTCAAGAAGATACGTATCGAGGACATCGTCACCGAGTCCGGCGTGAGCCGCTCGAACTTCTACCACAACTTCGAGGACAAGTACGCCGTCATCACCTGGCTCGGCGAGATCTGCCACGAAAACGGCATCTTCCGCATCGGCCGCGACCTCACCTGGTACGAAGGACACCTCAAGACCACGCAGGACATGGACAGGTTCAGGTGCCTCTTCGTCAGCGCCGCTTCTGGCTCCGATTACGATTCACCGGTTCCCCACTTCGTCAGGAAGCGCCGGGACAACCTCAGGGAGACGATCCTCGAATACCAGCATCTCGAGATGACCGAAGAGCTCGAGTTCCAGATCTGCGCGCTTCCGCATTGCGAGGTGGCGATGACAAGCATGTATCGCAGGGGAGAGCTCCCCTATAGCACCGAGACCTTCTGCCACCTCATGACGCAGTTCACGCCGCGCGATCTCTACCATGCGCTCGAGCACCCGGCAGTGCCCGCCCACCTGCGTCTGTACTCCGATGGGTATGTTGGCGACAAGCCACGCCAATCGTAATCGACGGGCATAGCGTGCATTTTTCGCTTGAGTATGTACTCTTCGAGTCTTAGAATATACTCAGGTAAGACAAATAGAAGGATGGTGGTCACGATGGTCGATACATTGGACGAGGATGCCCGCAAGGACCTCGAACGCATCGAGGAAGAGGCTGCCGCAGAGGCAGCGGCTGCAGTCGAGGATTACGATGCGATGGACGAGGAGGAGGCCGCCGTGGATGCCGCGGAGACCGCCGCTACCTTCGAAGAGGCAGCCCTCAACAACTAGTCTCTCTATCTGGCGCATGCCACTCAGACTGACAACGAGGGGAGAAGCACTGCTTCTCCCCTTTGCGTTTTATTTCCCCCTGCCACATTTTTTGTGCTAGTATACGTACCCGCGCAAAAGCGCAGCATGCGGGCGTGGCGGAATGGCAGACGCGCTGGCTTCAGGTGCCAGTGGGCTTCGGCCCGTGAAGGTTCAACTCCTTTCGCCCGCACCAAA
>CAYLYJ010000054.1:0-9698 GCA_964388185.1 uncultured Coriobacteriaceae bacterium | reverse complement strand
TCGATGGCATCAAGCAGATGAACGCCAATGGCTCGACCATCGTCTACACGAGCCACTACATGGAGGAAGTCGAGGAAATCTGCACGCGCATCATGATCATGGACAAGGGTCGTACGCTCGCGTGCGGCACCAACGAGGAGCTCAAGCAAATCGTCGCCGCGGGCGAGAAGATCGTCATCGAGGCCGAGGTGCCCGAAGGCGCGCTGGTGCGCATCCAGTCCCTCCCCCATGTGCTGGGCGTTCAATACGATGCTGGCCAGCTCTCCATCACCTGCGAGAACGGCGAACATAACGTCGCGGACGTGCTTGACGAGCTTGCGAAGGCCCATGTGCGTGCCGGGCGCATCTGGGCCGAACCGCCGACGCTCAACGATGTGTTCCTGGAAATCACCGGCCGCGAGCTTCGCGACTAGCGCAGGTGATGCCCCATGTGGAACACGTTCAAATACACGATCCTCGAGCTGGTTCGCATGCCCGGTGTGCTCGTCTGGGCCCTGGCCTTCCCCCTCATCCTGTCGACCGTCTTCATGATGATGTTCGGGCCACTCGACGACCAATCCGAAATCGACCCCATACCCCTCGTCGCAGTCGATCCCGCCGATGACGTCGAGGGGCAGTCGTTCCAGGCTTTTCTCGACGCCCTGAGCGATGACGGGAACGGAGAGTCGCTTTTTGCCATCACCTATGTCCCGAATGCCGAGGAGGCCGTAGACCTCGTCGAGCAGAACATGGCAGAAGAGAACCCTTACGTCGGCTACGTGCAGCTCTTGGAAGGTACTCCTGATGTCCACGTGACGAGCGTCAGCGACTTGACCGGCATGGAGTGGTTGAAGACCTCCATCCTCGTCATGGCAATGGACAACTATGTCGCCAATGCCGCGATGATTCGCGACCTGATGAATGGCAATCCCGGTCTGGTTGCCCAGCCGGATATGGCGGAAACCCTCGCATCCATGACCAAGCCCATCGAGGCGACGGTCCGGACGACGGTCACGGCAAACCAGCCGAAAGAATCCGTGCGTTTCTACTTCGCATTGCTCGGCATGGCCGCGCTCTTCGGCGGCACCCTTGGAATGATCGCGTTTCAGCGCCTCAAGCCCAATACCTCACCCCTTGGCGCGCGCAGGGCACTCGGCGCGACCAGCCACGGGCGCACCGTGGCCGCAACCGTGGCCGCGAGCTGGACCATCACCTTTGCGTGCCTGTGCCTCACGTATCTCTACATGCGATACGTCGCTGGAATCGACTTTGGGGGGCGCGATGGCGCCTGCCTGATCACGACGGCGATTGCGGCGCTCACGGCCACGGCGCTGGGGTGTGCCATCTCCGCCATTCCCAAGGTTCCCGAAAGCGGCAAGAGTGGCATCCTCACCGGCATCGTCTGCTTCGCATCGCTATTTGCCGGCCTCTACGGGCAACCCACGATGGAGCTTGCCGATATGATTTCGGCCAACTTCCCCGCACTCGAATACGTCAATCCCGCCGTTCAGATATCCCAGGCGTTCTACAGCATCATGTACTACGACTCGCTCGCGCCCATGGCAGGTCATCTGGCCGCCCTACTCGTCATGGCACTTGTCTTGTTCGCGCTGTCGGCGCAATCTCTGAGGAGGCAGCGCTATGCAAGTCTTTAAGTGCGCCATGCGCATCATACGCGGCAACATCATCTTTCCCATCATCTACATTGTCGGGCTCAGTTTCATGGGCATCTTCATGGCGGCATCGTTCGATTTCGACATGAACGAGAACGGTTTGGAACGATACAGCTGCAATTTCTCCGTCATTGACCGCGATGGCAGCGAGTTGTCCGATGCCATCGCAAGTCAGCTCGCGCAACACGGAACGCAGGTCGTCGTTGAAGACACGCCATTGGCCATCCAAGATGCCGTGGCCAAGGGTGCCACCGACTATCTACTCATCATTCCCGAAGGATACGAGACGGACTTCGTCGAGGCAGCGCATGCCGACGAGGACGCACCTTCCATGGAGACGGTGTTCAGCTACTATTCCATGGAAGGCGAGCTCGTCGACCAAAGCGTCAATGGGTTTCTGGGTATGGTGCGCTCGCTTGCCATGGCCAGCCCCGAAACGCCCATGGCAGACATCATCGATCGTGCTGCGAACTACTCGTCCGAACGAGCCCAGGTTGCGGTAATCGAACAGTCGACCGCCATTTCGAAATCCGACCGCTTCGTCTTCTACCTGCAGTGGAGTACCTACACGCTCTTTGCCGGCATCACCGTATGCGTGGGACTTCTCGTAACCACGCTCGGCCGCGTCGACGTGCGCCGTCGCAACCTTTTGTCCCCGCTGAACTTCGCCTCCTACAACCTGCAATTGGGCGCGGCCTGCATGGCCGTCACCTTGCTTGCATGGGCATGGACGTTCTGCCTGGGCCTCGTCACGTTTCCCGACGCGGCTGGCCAGATTGAACCCGGCGGCCTCGCGCTGTGTGCCCTGAGCATGCTCGCCTATTGCATGGTGCCTCTTGCGCTTGGCTTCCTGCTTGGACAAGTAGGCGCGAACGGCATCGTCTGCAATGCGACGGGCAACATCGTCGGCATGGTGATCTCGTTCTTCGGAGGTGCGTGGATCTCCCTTGACCTCATGACACCCGAAATCGTGACGCTGGCGCATCTGCTGCCGGGATACTGGTACTCGTCGGCATGTTCGGCTGCCGCACACGCCCCCGCCATCATGGACTCCGCCACCCTGGAGCTCGTCCTCAGTCACGTCGGCGTGCTGCTGCTTTTCGCCCTGGCGTTGCTATGCGTTTCGCTCGTCGCCGGACGCAAGCGCCTGCAGACATCGGAAGCTGGCGGAAATCGCGCTGCCGAAGCTTCAGCCTTCGTGTGATCGGAGAAACGCTCGCGCCTTCGCTTTGTGCACAGCAGTCGTTCAGTGCCTCTATCCAAGCAACGACGCGAGCTTGTCTGCTGAATAATCGTTGAGCATGAAACCCTGCTCGACGATCGCCTGCGGGCAGACTTCCTGCATGTGCTGGGCGGTCTTTCCCAGGCCGCTACCTCCAGACGTGGCGAAGGGAACGACGGTCTTGCCCGTCATGTCATAGGATTCCAGGAACGTGTCGATGATGCGCGGCTCCACGTACCACCAGATGGGAAAGCCCACGTAAATGGTTTCGTATGCGCCCATGTCATCGACTTGCCCGACGATGCCGGGACGTGAGTCCTCGTCATCCATCTCCTTGCTTGACCGGCTCTGCCGGTCATTCCAGTTCAAGTCCGCCGAGGAGTAGGGAGCCTCCGGAACAATCTCGAAGGTGTCCGCGCCCAGATAATCAGCCAGCGCCAGGGCCGCCCGCTTGGTCGTGCCCGTCGCGCTGAAATATGCCACGAGGATGCTTTCCATTGTTGTTTCCTTTCATCGGGAGAAGAGCATGCGCTCCACCGTCAAGCGGAAACCTTATAGCACCTCGAGTCGACTCCAAGTCAAGGGCCAAATCGTCCGCAAACCATCGTAGACGAGAAAACGCGTGCCTACTTCGTGATCGCCGCCATTTGCAAGGCACTTCCAAACGGCATGCCACCGCCCGATTTCACGGCATGCCTGGCCAGATCGGGATCCATGACGATACTCCCGGCTGCCATATCCACGCCTGCGTCGAATAGCGGCTGCGCCATGACAACCGAAGGACCGACCATCGTCACGAAGGCCTCCCTTGCCCAGCGTGCGGATATCGCGCGCGCAAACGGCACGTATGCCGACTTGAGCCAAGCCGGCAGGGTCGGCTTGGGCTGGCATATAGACGATGCCGCCATCGCACGCGTGAACGAGCACCTTTCCTCGATCGAGAAACGAGCGGAAGACGACAGGAGACGCAAGCTCCTGGTCATCGACGAGCTGGGGCGCCTCGAGCTCGACCACGAATCGGGCCTTGTCGAGGCGATGAGGTTGCTGCGCAATGGCCCTTGTGCGGGTATCGACGATGCTCTTGTAGTGGTAAGAAACGTCTTTGCAAACAAAGTCGCCGCACTCTTTTCCAGTATATGGGGAGAAACCATGTATATAGCGCCTTGCAAGCGGGACTATCTTATTCTCAAAAACCACCTTGCGGGCGCATAGGCGAGTATATTATATGATGCAGTGGAGAAAACCCGCGCAGAGAGGCAAATCCATGGCATTCGACTACAAGAAGGAATGCAAGAACCTCTACCAACCCAAGAAGACACCTTCGCTCATCGACGTACCGCCCGCCAGCTACGTCGCCGTACGCGGTGCGGGCAACCCCAACGTCGAGGGCGGTGCATACCAGCATGCCATGCAGCTGCTCTACGGCATTTCCTTCACCATCAAGATGTCCCCCAAATCGGGCTGGGACATCGATGGCTACTTTCCCTACGTCGTGCCGCCGCTCGAGGGCTTCTGGAAGCAGACCGGCACCAACGGGACATTCGATCTGTCGCGCAAGGACGAGTTCGAGTGGATAAGCTGCATCCGCCTTCCCGAATTCGTGACGTCGGACGTCTTCGAGCGAGCAAAGAACATCGCGACGGAGAAGAAGGGCGAGGACTACTCACTTGCCGAATTTCTGACGATAGACGAGGGACTTTGCGTCCAGTGCATGCACATCGGTCCCTACGACGACGAGCCGGTGACTATCGAGGCCATGCACCGCTTTGCCGAAGAACAGGGCCATACCATTGATTTGACGGACACACGCCTGCACCACGAGATCTACCTCTCCGACCCGTGCCGTTGTGCACCCGAAAAGCTCAAGACCGTTATCCGCATCCCCATAGCATAGGGACAGTCAAAATTCCAAATAATTTCAATGCTTTTTCTCACATACATTCCGTAAGTGGTATTATATTATCGGTGTGAGGAAATGAGCGCCGCGATAGCCATTGGCAGGAGACTTCAATCCGGCCTACAGGCGACCAAAGCACCCAGCGCCATCAGCATCAAGCGTACGTACGATGATTTGGAAGGGTGATTGTCATGGCAGAAGAAAAGGGCAAGAGCGTGGAGTTCGAGAGCTTCGAGAGCGATGCCGACGAGACCATCTCCGTCGACGAGGCCAAGGAGCAGGAGAAGGAAGCCGAGGAGCTCCGCGACTAATAGGACGCAAGCCGGCAATCGCCGGCGTCCAAGCTCCAGCAGGCGGGTCATCGGGTCATTCCGAGGGCCCGCCTTCCTTTACGATCTCGCAATCGCGGAGCTGAATTTGGGTCAACGACTTCCCATGCCATGAGACGAGAATGAAACAGTATGTCCAGAGCGCGTTTGTAGGCCGTGAGTCCTCCTTTGCTACGCTGCCGCTGCCTTGATCCCGCCATCAAGCGGGACGCGGGCGTTGCTGACAGAGATGGCAAACTGCCGAGACGGCCAGCCTTCGCATAGCCAGCAACATCGTTATATCGACCGCGGCTTACGGAGGAAAGATGCGCAGACGCAACAAGGGAAGGAGCCGTCCCCGCTTGACCTCGGTCATAGTCAGCATCCTTCTCGTTCTCATTTGTCTTGGAGGAGCCGGAAGCGCCCTCGCGAGCGATGCGCAAGGCAAGACGCGGACAATCCAAAATGGCGTTATCACCAAAATCGAAGCGCAGACCCATGACGGAAGCGGACCACAGGGGGATACCGGCCAATGGGACGTCTTTCGCCTGTACGCGGAATTCGCCCTTCCGAACGGAACAATCCACGCCGGAGATATCACGACGATGAAGCTCCCCGACAAGCTGAGATTCAATCAGACGTCGAGCTTCGAAATCAGAGACACAGGCGGCAACGTGGTCGCAAACGCCACGATCGACGGCGGCACGAAGACGCTCACGCTTACCTACACGAAATTCGTCGAGAATAACTCCGACATCACGGGAAGCTTCTACTTCTACGTTCAGATTGCCCGGAATAACGTCGACAAAGAGGAATACATCCCGATTGAGATTGACGTGAGCGGAACGACGATTATCGGAAATACGCTCCACTTCATCGGTATCAAAGACCCAACCGGCAGCTATCTGACGAAAAGTGGCTGGCAGATTGCCGAAATAAGCGATCGGGCCATTCGCTATCAGCTTTATGTCAACACGAAGGGAGAGGCGATCAACAGCGCCACCATTACGGACAAAATCGCCAGCGCCGGATTTACCGTGCTGCCGGATTCCCTGGTCATCATGAAGGGCACCTGGAGCATAGTACATGGAGACTGGCGTCTAGAAAACCGGTCCGACGTGACTGCGGTCTACGATGTCGTATGGAACGAAGACGGATCATTTACCCTGAATCTGGGAAACATCGCCGCCACAGATGGATTCATTATTCGGTATACCGCAGAGGCATCATATGATCTTGCGGACGGCGAGGTCATTAGAAATGACGCGGCCATCAGGGGCACGAACGCAGTCTCGCGCACGACTTCGGCGGACACGTATTACTTCGCCGCCGGCGGATCCGCCGAAGGATACGTTTTCACCATCCGCATCCTCAAAGAGGACCGGAACGGAAACGCGCTTGCAGGGGCAGTCTTCAACGTGATTCGAGACGCAAACGGCCAAGTCGTCGGAACTATCACGACAGATGCCGAAGGCAAAGCCGAAGTGAGCGGTCTGCTGAAGGGCACATATCGAATAGAGGAGACGCAAGCACCCGATGGATACATGTCCCTCGAAGAGCCCATCCTCGTAAACCCCAGCGACTTCGGCAGCGAAAAGATCGCCGTCAAGACAATCGTGGACGAAGAGGACAACGGGAACAAGGGAGGCGAGGAGGACAACGGAGGCACGACGCCGACTGACGACCCTGACGTGACCGACCGACATGTACCGGACAAACCCAAGCCAGATTCCACGTCGTCAGAAACGCCTGCACCTCCCAAGACAGGTGACGGGCTCGCACGCTTCGCATTCGTCCTGGCAACCATCTTTACCGCGAGCTGCGCGCTCTTCGCGGCAACCCGAAGGGACCTATAATTTTGGGAACGCGCAATCCACCAACCAGAAAGCGGAACATGACAGAGTCCGAAGAAGGCCGGACGATTCCCTACGAGGCGCTGGTAAACGCCCTCTTCGAGAACTACGAGAGCATCTGCGACCTCGACTTGGAAACGTCCGGATACAGCGTCTATTGCGAGAGCGAGACGGGGCATAACCTGAACCTCACGAAGAACGGCGGTGACTTTTTCGTCGCTCTGGTTCGCGAGATTGATCGAGCCGTTGTCCCTGATGACCGAAGCTATGTCATGCACATGTTGTCCCGAGAAGTGCTCGAAGACGGCGTTCGCAACAAGAGACGTCACTCGTTCGTGTACAGGACCTCTCGCAACGGACGTCAGGTATACCATCAGCTTCGCGCGACTCTCGCCAACATCGATGGGAAAGACCACGTTCTCATGGGCGTGCGCGATGTCGACGAAGTTCTTCGGCAAAATGTCGCTCGCGAAAACGAGTTGTCTTCCGAGCGCCAGAAAAGCGCGAACTACCTGGCCGCCATCCTCGCAACGGCAGCCGCCTGCATCGAAGCGAACCTCTCAATCGATAGCGTACTCGAACGATCGACTGACATGAGGGGACGGTCGGATTCACGACTCGGGGCCGTCCCCTCGCCAGACGAAATCCCCAGCTATATCGCCTTTCGAATGTGGGTCGCCGAAAACCTGATATGCGAAAACCGGGAAAAGTTCCTGAGCACGAGCAGCAGAAACAACCTGCTCGCCTGCTTCGAGAAGGGCGATGGTCGTGCATCGGTGCTCTTCTCGGCCACGGCAACAGAAAAGGAAGTGATTCCCTGTCGTGCCGTGTTCTACCTTTATCGCGAAAAGACAACAGGCGATGTGCATGCCTTGTGCGTGATTTACGACCTTACAGAGCAGCAACAGCAGGAAAAGAAGCTCGAGGAGCTCAAGACCGCGCTCGAGCTAAGTCGCATATATAACTCGACCAGCCAGATGAGACCCCATTTCATCTACAATGCGCTCGGCTCGATCCAGGAGATCATGCTTGATGACCCAGGTCGGGCAGCCGTCCTCCTCGAGGACTTCACGATGCATCTGCGCGGATGCATCAAGGCTATGGATGGTGACCACCTCATCCCCTTCTCGCAAGAACTCGATAACATCGTGGCTTACGCGAACATAGAGAAGATGCGTCTGGGCGACCGTCTCGACATGCGATACGAGCTCGACGAGACCCAGTTTGACGTGCTCTCGCTCAGTATCCAGCCCCTCATCGAAAACGCCATCAGGCACGGCGTGTACCGTCGGGGCCCTCAGGGAGGCTCTGTCACGCTCCGGACCTGGGCAGAAGACAAGGCCTGGGTCGTGCAGGTCGAAGACACGGGCGTCGGGTTCGACATAGCGGCGTACGAGGAGTCTATCTCTCGCGAAAAGACCGATTCTACGGGACTGCGAAACATCCGCTTCAGGCTCGAGCATATCATGGGAGCGTCTCTGGATGCCGAAAGCATGCCTGACCGCGGGACGACGATGACGGTACGCATACCCAAAGGGGGCGCTGAATGATAAGGGCGATTGTCGTCGATGACGAGCCGTTGATGGTGCGCAAGTTCGTGCGCCTGGCAGAAAACATCCCCGACCTCGACATCATAGGACAGTTCACAGATGCCGAAAGCGCTATCGCCTTCTCCCGCGACAACGAAATCGGGGCGGCTTTCCTCGATGTCGAGATGCCCGACATGGACGGGTTCGAACTTGCCCACAGGCTGAAGGAGATACGCAACGACGTTCTCATCGTTCCCGTGACCGCTTACGAGAACTACATTTTCGAGGCTAACCAAACGGGCGTCGATTACTACGTCGTCAAACCCTATACGACCGAAGTGCTCGAAAAGATGATGGGAAGGCTCAGATTGATAGCCAGCCGCCAAGGCAAGAACATCTACATACAGACCTTCGGTCGCTTCGTCGTCAAAAAGGACGGCAAACCCGTGCCGCTCACTGGAAAGGCAAAGGAAATCCTCGCCCTGGTCGTCACGAGACGCGGCAAGGAGGTCAGCAACGAGGAGATCTACAGCACGATCTGGGAAGACCGTCCTTGCGACAACGAATCCATGGGTGTCTACTACAACGCGCTCAGACGCCTAAAAGACTCGCTCGAGAAATACGGTCTCGATGATTTGCTGATTTCGACCGCTCACGGTCAGATAGCCAACACGGACCTGTTCGACTGCGATTTCTACGAATGGAAAGACGAGGCAATGGGCTTTAGAAGCCAATTCGAGGGAGAGTTCCTCTCCGAGTATTCCTGGGGAGAGCATCTGATCGGCGAGCTGACCTTTCGTTCGCCCCTCCGTTGATTCTGGGCACGGAGCAAGTAAACGGAGAGCTCGGGTTCGAAAGATAGGACTTTCGGGGCTGGTCCCTTCAGAAACAATTCAGCTTTGTCCCGTTTTTGCCCCGTTTCGGGGTTTCCAGCATTTCCGGAAAAAGAAACAGGCCAGAGAAAATGCCTCTGACCTGCGGTTTCTTGGTCGCGGGGGCTGGATTTGAACCAACGACCTCCGGGTTATGAGCCCGGCGAGCTACCAGACTGCTCCACCCCGCAATATGTTGAGCAGTGCGCTTCAAGCGCGTTTGACTATATTACGCGCGAACGCTATCAAATGCAAGAACTTTTTCGGCTCGTTCCCGCCTAGCCCTCTTCGTCCTCGGACTCGGCTACGGTGACGACGCACCTGATCTTGTCGATGCGATGACGATCCATGCTGAGCACGGTGAA
>CAYLYJ010000053.1:0-10041 GCA_964388185.1 uncultured Coriobacteriaceae bacterium | reverse complement strand
GAACCTGAGCCTTCCAAGCTCATGAGGTGGGTTCGACTCCCATCGCCCGCTCCAAGACCTTGTCTGCGGGCACCGTCCGGTGCCCGTTGTCATTTGGGAAAGAGGCCGCTATGAAGCGCATCGTAAGCATCCAAGATATTTCCTGCGTCGGAAAGTGCTCACTTACCGTCGCTCTGCCCATCATCTCCGCCATGGGTGTTGAATGCGGCATTCTTCCCACTGCCGTGCTCTCGGTGCATACTGCTTTCAAGAGCTTCACCTTTGATGACCTGACTGATCAGATCGAGCCTATCTCCAAGAGCTGGATTGACAATGACGTCGATTTCGATGCCGTCTATACGGGCTACCTCGGCTCTTTCGAACAGCTCGAGCTCGTGAGCCGCTTCTTCGACGAGCATAGAGGTGGCAATACGCTCATCTTCGTTGATCCTGCCATGGCGGATAATGGTGCGCTCTATAAGGGCTTCACGCCCGAGTTTGCTCGCGCGATGGGTACCGTCGTTTGCTCCAAGGCCGATATCATCGATCCGAACATCACTGAGGCAGCCTTCATGTTGGGCGCCGAGTACAAGGAAGACGGAACTTACGACGAGGGCTATGTGCGCGATCTTCTCCAGGGCCTCATCGCCCTTGGCCCCAAGAAAGCAGTTCTCACCGGCGTGAGCCTCGAGCCGGGACGTTGCGGCGTCTACGGACTCGATGGCCAGACCGGCGAATACTTCTCCTATTTCAACGAACTTGTTGACGCACGTTTTCACGGAACGGGCGATGTATTTTCCTCGACGGCAGTCGGTGCGTTGATGAACGGTTTCGAGCTTGACGAGGCGCTGGCCGTGGCGGCCGACTACACCGTCGCCTGCATCAAGGAGACCATCAGCCATCCCGACCACAATTGGTACGGTGTCGACTTCGAGACTGAGATTCCCTATCTGCTCAATCTCATCGGCAAGTAAAGCCGGTATTTAGAAAGTGTGCTCGTTCCCGTAGAGGGCTACGCAGGCGGGCGTGAAGTAGACTTTGCATGCGGAAACGAAGTCTCTGCCATGCCATGCCCTGAATCCACCTGTTTTGGGTGAATACATGTATCGAGCGCCGGATCCAGCGAGCGCTTTTATCGCTTCGTCATTTCCATCTATAAGTACGTCGAAGATTTCATCGATGCTCATAGTATTCCCCTAATCGCCAGAAAGCGGTCAACTAGCTTTTGGATGTAGGCATGGATAGTATCGTCGTCGTTTGCCCCTACAAACTCGCAATACAGTTCTCGATGGTGGCTGTTTTTGATAATTCTCGCCTCAAGTTCTTCATGAATCAGCGTGTCGATTAAATCTTTGCGCGAACTGGAATATTGCTTTCCAATCTCGACGACAAGCTCGTATCCATCTATCTTCATATTATACCTTTTCGAGGCTTTGCCCGGCGTGCCGATTCTGTTGTTTACCTTCGGTTTCGCGCTAAAACGAATGCCTGAGAGCTCGTTTTGAACAATGCTGTCAACTTGTTCCTGAGTGACCGGATATTCGCCACGCTTCATTCGCGGCTTCTCTCGGACTATGGCATTTTCTCGCATGGTCGGTGGCCGCTCTTCACCGTGCGATGTGCGACTTTTGTCAACAGGCGAGCTCATCTCCTTTCCTTATTCTGACTTGCGCATCGTGCCAAAGGCCTTGCGGCGCAGGAATGCGAGCAGGCCGAACGCCATGCTTCCGATAAGACAGCAAGTCAAAAGCATCCACATGGCTGAGTCGCCCATCTTTGGCAAGAATCCAAATAGCGTGGATTCCGGTGCATCCGGCGGTGTGGTGGGTGTTGTGGGCTTCACGGTCACGGTCTGGTTCTCGTCATGGATATCGGCATGCTCTGTCATGAGCGTGTCATTGGCGAAGAGCTGCTCGAAGGCGACGAGTTTGGTGTCATTTTTCAGGAGCGTCGTGTCGACCTCAAACGAGACGCTGACGTTTCCATGCGATGCCTCGGGCGTGAAGTTGAGATGCGCTGTGATGGGGTTTCCGAAGGCATCGCGTGCGGGTGTTCCCTCGATTGTCCCGTCATCGATCATGAGCGCGCCGTCGAGTTCGTAGTTTTCGCCGGCGATGAGACCGGTGAACGAGACCGTGTCGATAATGGTCGCAGGTCCGTCATTCTCAATGTCCTTGTCGTCATCAGCGGCGTCTGATGCGGAAGTCTCAATATGCGGTGGCGCAAGGTTTACCGTTTGGGCGGTGTTCTCGTAATCGGCGTGCGTTGCGATGAGCTTTCCGTCGCGGTAGAGCTCCTCGAAGATCACCGCCTCTTGCTCTTCTGAGTTGTTCGATGCATCGAAGGAGAAGGTGACATCAACGATTCCGCTTGGCTGGTTGGGGGTGAAACTGCGCAGCGCCTGTGCCGGTTGCCCCTGTGCGGTGAGCAGGGGCGTTTCTGCTTTCTTGTCCATAAGCGTGCCTACAAACTCGTATGTGGCACCAGGTTGCAAACCATCGTATGAGACCGTGTCGAGAATCTGTGTTTTCTCATGCGCGGCGACGATCTTGTCACCGTCGAGCGTATCGCTCGCGAACGTTTCGATGGCGGGAGGGATAACGCTTACCGTTTGCTCCTCATCATCTATATCTTCGTGTGTAGCGAGCTCTTCGTCATCGCGGTAGAGCTTCTCGAAGACGATGAGCTCGTGTCCATCTTCGAGCAAACTCGCGTCGAAGGTAAATGAAAGCGTCGTATCTCCGTCTGCATGCTCTGCGATGAAGTCCATCTGCGCGGTGACCTCTTGTCCGTTTGCATCAACGAGGATTTGTCCACTCGCCTTGTCCATGATCTGGCCAACGAGCTTATAGGTGCATTCGGGTGCGAGCCCCGTGTAGCTTACGGTGTCGACAATCACGGCGTCTATATCTCGCACGATGTTCTTGGTGCCATCTTCGGATGTCGCTGTCGTCGAAATGGAGGGTTTGACGACTGTTACTGTTTGCTGCATGCTCTCGATGTCTTCGTGCGCAGCGATTTCGACGCCATTGCGATAGAGCTTCTCGAAGACGACGAGCTCGCTTCCCTCGTCCACGATGGTTGCGTCGAGCGTGAAGATGAGTTCCACGATGCCTGATTCGGTCTCCGGCGTAAACTCCATGCGGTTTTCGACCGGAGATCCATCACGGCCGGTCAGTTGTTCGCCCGTCTCTTTGTTCATGACGCTGCCGATGAGCTCATAGCATTGCCCGATCTTGAGGTTATGATACGAGACTGCATCGACGAGCGTGACGTCCTTGTCGCGCATGATCTGCTTGGAACTTCCATCTGCGCTCGCACCCGTGCTTATGAATGGGGGCTGTATCACGACCGTCTGCTCCGCGCTGTTCAGATCGACGTGGCTTGCGAGATGGCATCCATCGCGATAGAGCTCCTCAAAGACGACGGCAGAAGTCGATGACGTGATGTTCGATGCGTCGAAGTCGATGACAACCTCCGTGTTTCCGTCTCGCTCGACGGGCGTGAACGCGTGTGTTGCAGTGACTGGACGGTCAAAGGGATCAAGTAGGGGTTGACCGGTCATTTTGTCAACGAGCGTCGCCTCGAGCACGTATTCCCTCCCGGGTGTGAGTCCTTTGTACGAAACCATGTCGATGATGTTCGTGGAAATATCGCTCGGAACGATCGAATCACCGTCCTGTGAATCAGATGCGCTCGTCTGAAGGGAGGGAGGAAACACGCTCACGGTTTGCTCGGCGTCATGGTAGTCCTCGTGCGATGCGATGAGAGTCCCATTGCGCGTGAGACGCTCGAAGACGACGAGTTTCGTACCAGCATCTAGTCCGCATGTATCAACGATGAACTCCATATCGATTGAGCCAGAGGATGCTTCGGGGGTAAACGACAGCGTCGATGTAACTACACCACCCGTGTCTTGGAAAGGCTGCGCATTTGCTCGATCCATGATGACGCCCGTGAGTTCGTATTCTGCGCCAGGAGTGAGCCCCGTGTACGTGACGTGGTCAATGATAGTTGTGCCGATATCGCCCACTATCAAGGAATCGCCGTCACTACCATCGGCTGCGCGTGACTCGATGCCTGGTTGCGTGATTGTCACGGTTTGCGACTCATCCTCGAGGTCTTCGTGTTGCGCGAGCAACCGCCCTCCCTCGAGGAGTCTCTCGCAGACGACAACGCGGTCTCCGTCCCCGAGCGATGTCGCATCGAAGGAGAATGCGAGCTCATGTGATCCACTGCTCGTCTCTGGGGTAAGGGATATCGAGGAAAACGCTGCGTTGCCGTCCGAATCACACACGATGTCGCCTGTTGCCGCATTGGCAAGATAAGCCTCGATCGTGTAAGTCTGTCCTGCGACAAGCCCGCTATACGAAACGGAGTCAATGACTCGCGCATCTATGTCGCGGCTCACGATTTTGTCTCCATCGGCCGCATCGCGTGCGGTGGTCGCCAGCGTCGGTGTGGTGTTGCCCACCGTGCCGAGGTCTATTGTCGTGGGTCGCGCCGCATGTGCGTATGCCTCGAAGCGCACGAGCGCTTTGCCCTCGTTTGCCCGTACGGGCAGCTCCTCGAAGACGTACTTGCATTTTGTGCTGTCGGGAAAGGCGCCATAGGAATTATCCGGAAAAATCCAGGAACCATCTTGCGCGGATCCAAACCACACGCCCGCATCGCTATCGAGCATGGATTCGTCGACGGTGTAGCCTCCGTTTGCACGTATGCTCACCGCCGCGTCATTGATATTGGTTCGCGTCGTATGCAGCGCATGGTTCGCGCTCGAATCGAAGCTGCCGTTGGCGTCCGTGATGACGACATGGCTTTCGAGGAGCGTTCCGTTCTCTGCGATGCGAGAGATCATGAAGGGTATGCCGCTCATGGGCCGCTGTGTATCCATGTCACGCTTGATGAAGCTGAGGTCATGGCGAACGGGTGCATCATCGACGACGACCCCTCCGTTTGCGAATGCCCCGCAGGAAACATCATGCTCTCCTGTTCCGTTCGCCTTGATTACGAGGGTATGCGTCTTGTCCTGTGCCGGCATTTCATAGGAGCTCGGGGCTGCAAGCTCTCTGATGGAATAGGTACCGATGGGCAGTATGGCTTCGCCTGTGTTCGGGTCTCGGTACAGCGCATCTCCGGATATGAAGCATGCGTCACTCGATCTCAAATCAACTTTGCCCGCGGCGTCGGTCTTGAATTTCCACGTGCGAGTTGCGCTGCCCGATGCGTCGCCGCTTATGTTCGCAAAGTACTTCACTTCGAAGATGGCACCTGCCAAGTTGGCGTCTCCCGACGGAACGGAGCTGTACGTGAGCAGGTCGTGCTTCTGGATCAGGACGTTGGGGCTGGCGCTCATGGGCAGGTCCGTAACATCGTTTTGGCCGATGTCGCCAGCGGCATTGGAGCTGTTATGTACCCAGTTGTCCTCTCCGGCATTGACTTGACAGACATAGACGGTCGGATCATATGCGTAACCCGTGTTGGCGAGCGAGCTTGCTATCTCGCGGATGAAATATGTCCCCATGCGCATTTCTGCCGCCTGGGCATACCCACCTTCGTCGAGCACAAGAGTCTTTCCCGTATTGCTTGCGGCGCTGCAATCCTGGCTCGTGTATATGCCATAGGTGATGCCCTTCAAGCTGTAGTTCGGATTGCCGTCCGTGATGCTGGTATTCGCAGATCGCTTGTTCATCTTGATGGTGCCGTAGGGATGGAAAGCCGAGCTTGCGGCGATGGTCTGCTTGCTACCGCCGTCGATTTGATAGGCTTCGAAATCGGAAGGAACCTCGCTTGCTCGCGTTATGGCAAGACGACCGAAAGCATTGGGGTTGATGACGCTCCCATTGTTCAGGTCAAAACCTGTAATGTTTTGCGCGATCCAGTTTCGAAAGCCCTCGCCGGCTCCGAATGTCGCCGCGTAGGCACTCGAGCTATAGGTATCAGACAGGAGTATGTGAGAGGCAAGATAGTAGTCCTCGTTGCTCATGGGGTTGCCGTTCCAGTTTGTCGCTGGCCACATGCTCGCGTCAAAGCCCGGTCCGCCGAAGGCAAACCAAAGGTCTGCCCTGAGCTCCGAGTTCCTTCCGCTCACGCAACGGATTTCGCTTTTCGCATAGGACCCTTCGCTCGGGGAATTCTTGGCAGGCTCTACGCAATATGCGACGGATTCTCCTTCGCCATCGTCTACGCGAAAGACGTGCGTATTCCATGCGCCGTCTGTGTATTCGATGTTGCCGACTTTCCACAAGCTGACATTTGAGCTTGTGGCAAGAGCTGGCGGTGCAGTGGGAATGCCGATGCAAGGTAGGGTCGTCGCGCATACGAGCAGCAGGCTAAGCGCAATGGTCTGCATCCTTCGTGTCATATTGGTAATACGCTGAACTCCTACGCTTCGGGTGCGGCTTCTCATGGCATCTCCTTCGTCTTCGCGTCTAGACCACGCCTTCATCGGAATTGCCATGCTAAGCGCGCTGCATCCGGGCCAACCACCCCGAGAGCCTGTACGAAATCGGAGTATCTTTCGAACCATCTCGGAGTCAACGCCGTGCGGTATCCGAAACCGCACGCTCAGCGCTTCCCCCGCAAGCTCGCCGCCGGCACGCCATCGACAATGTCGTTGGCGCAGGTACCGCGCTTTGTCACAAAGCTGCGCTATACTCTGCTCAGCACAATGTTCGTCGTACGCTACGCAAGGAGAGCCATGGCTTCAGTACCTGTCATAACGGTGACCGGATGGTCCAATTCGGGAAAGACCACGTTTGCCACGCGTGTCGTGGATCTGCTCTCGGACATGGGCATTCGAGTTGGCGTCATCAAGCATCACGGGCATAAGACAGGCGGGGTCGATGTCGAGGGCAAGGATTCTTGGAAATACGCGCAGGCTGGTGCCAATCCGGTCATTCTCAGCGCGTCAGATCAATACGCCATCTTCGTGAGCACGCCTCAGGGCGAGCTGTCTTGCGAAGAGCTTGTCGCCAAGATCGCCGATGACGTGGATATCGTGATTGTCGAAGGCTTTCGTGCCGAGGCCGATGGTGCTGTCGAGGTCTATCGTACGGCCGCGGGGCATCCGGATCCCAAGCTCGACCCTGAGGAGCGCATCGCCCTCGTTACCGATAATGACGAGCTCGCCGCTCAGGTACGTTCCGAGGGCAAGCCGGTTTTCGCCCTCGATGACTTCGACGCAGTCGCACGTTACTTCTGCGAGCTCGCCGGCCTGGAAGCAAGCGAGCTGTAGTATCCTGCAATGAATCTCTGCAAGGGAGTCGCATGAAGGACAATTACGGGCGCAGGATTGACTATCTGCGCATTTCTTTGACAGATCGCTGCAATCTGCGCTGCATATACTGCATGCCCGAAGAGGGTGTTCCATTCAAGTCGCACGAAGATATGCTGCGTATTGAGGAAATTGCCGACTTCGCTCGTCGCGCGGCGCAATCTGGTATTCGCAGGGTGCGCCTCACCGGCGGCGAGCCTCTCGTGCGCAAGGGTGTGGTCGATCTCATCCGTGAAATCAATGAGATACCCGAAATCGAAGACATTTCGCTGACCACCAACGGCATCTTGCTTCCCAAGATGGCTGCAGACCTGCGCGACGCCGGCCTCACGCGCGTCAACATATCGCTCGACACGCTCGACCCCGTGCAGTTCAGCTACGTGACGCGTCTTGGCAAGATCGAGGACGTGTTTGCCGGTATCGACGCGGCACTCGAATATGGTTTCGATCCCGTCAAGATCAACGCCGTTGCCGTGCGTGGTCTTGATCAGGACTTCTTCGGTTTTGCCAAGCTTTCTCTCGACAGACCTCTGCATGTACGCTTCATCGAATACATGCCGGTTGGAGAGAGCTCGGGTTGCACGGGTGCGGGCTGGACGGAGGAGGACATCATTCCCGCCTCCGAGATTATCGAGCGCATCAACGAGGGCGCCATCGCCGCAGGGATCGGTGCGCTCGAGCCTCTCAGCGACGAGGATCTTCCTTCAGGTGCGGGTCCGGCCATCTACTATCGCTTACCGGGGGCAAAGGGTACGGTCGGGTTCATCAGCGCGATGTCCAATCACTTCTGCGACTCTTGTAATCGCCTACGCCTCACGGCGGATGGCAAGCTTAGACCTTGCTTGTTTAGTGATAAAGAAATCGACGTCATGGGGCCTATTCGCGCAGATGACGAAGAGGCCGTCGACCGGGCAATCAAAGAAGCCATCGGCATCAAGCCCGATGAGCATCACGAAGAGCGTGGCACCCAGCGACGCATGAGTCAAATTGGAGGTTAGCCAATGACGCAGAGCAGACCGGGAGGCCTCGCGGCCGGCAATTCCGAAAACGACCTGGCGCGCGATGGCCAACTCAGTCACGTTGACGAGAAGGGCGTCGTACGCATGGTCGATGTCTCGCAGAAGGCCGATACCGAACGTCAGGCCATCGCCGAGGGCTGGATTTTCATGCATCCGGATACGCTCGCGATGATCACGGATGGCACGGCTGCCAAGGGCGATGTCCTTGCCTGCGCGCGCGTTGCGGGCATTATGGGCTGCAAGCAAACGAGCGCACTCATTCCCATGTGCCATCCGCTCAACATCACCAAATCAAAATGCGAGCTCGAACCCGTCTTGCCCGGAGATCGCGAGGATGGTCGCGTAGGTATTCACGCGACTATGACCACGGGCGTGACTGGAAAGACCGGTATCGAGATGGAGGCTCTCACCGGAGTCAGCATCGCGCTGCTTACGGTGTACGATATGTGCAAGGCAGTCGATCGCGGTATGGAGATTTGCGACGTGCACCTTCTTCGCAAGGAGGGTGGACGCACGGGATTATGGACGCGAGACTAGAGACGGGACAGGCCATGGATATTAGATTCGGAATCGTCACCTGCTCATCTACGCGCAGCGTCGATGAAGATACGGCAGGTGCTCGCCTCGAGGAGCTCATAGCCGAGCAAGGCTGGACGACGCTTTCGCGCGTCGTCGTGAAAGATGACGTCGATACGATTGCCAATGCAATTGTCGCTTGCTGTGATGCCGGTGCCGACGTGGTCTTGACCTGTGGGGGCAGCGGCCTTTCGCTTGCTGATGTCACGCCTGAGGCAACGCGCAAGGTCTGCGATCGTGAGGTTCCCGGTATTGCCGAGGCAATGCGGGCCTATTCCATGACAAAGACGCATCGCGCCATGCTTAGCCGTGCGATTGCGGCGCAACGTGGCCGCGTGCTCGTCGTCAATTTGCCCGGATCAAAGAAGGCTGCCGAGGAGAACTGGGAGGGCGTCTTCGACCAGTTCGATCATGCGGTCTCGATGATGGCTGGCGAAGGCCATGCGTAAGCGCGACTCCGAGTACCATACCGGCAGGCTCAACATCTCCTGTCCCCCTTCGACGAAGGATGCCATCGCAGCTGATGCGACGGCACACGGGCAGTCCATAAGCCAGTTCATCCTCAAGCTATATGCTACGAGTACCGAGGCGGGGTCTTCTGCCCACCTCGCGCGCATGGGACTTGATCTCGTCGGTCTCAAGAAGCGTCTTCTTGACATCGACACACGTCTGCGGCGTTTGCTTAGCCGCAGCCATGGCATGGTTGATCCCGTCGTACGCGACAATCTCACGCGCCTCAAACAGCTCGAAGACGAGGTCGATGCCACCTTGCGCGAGACGATTGACGCAGTGAAGATTCTTAAAAAGCGCGAAAAGGGCATCGACGTCTAGCGTCGGGCCACGTGTGGAGCACGAGATTTGCGCTAGAATGACGAGTCATTACGCGCCCTTAGCTCAGCAGGATAGAGCATCGGACTTCTAATCCGGCGGTCGAGGGTTCGAATCCCCCAGGGCGCGCCAAATAATCCAAGGTCAGCGACTCATCCGTCTGCTGGCCTTTTTATTCGCGCATTTTCGGATTCCAATGGGACACGTTCAAGACACGTTTGACATCCGTTCGTCCTTTCGCAGGTCATGGAAATTATCTGAAATGCAATATGTTCGTGACCTTGTCGTTCAGAAGTGTTATAGTACCTCCACGATGCAAGATCCCATTTCGAGGAGGATGGAAATGCCTTTACCCAAGATGAC
>CAYLYJ010000052.1:0-10056 GCA_964388185.1 uncultured Coriobacteriaceae bacterium | reverse complement strand
CATCTCATCACCCGGATTGGTTCGACCTCTCATTCGAGGTCTCATGATAGCAAGGGAGGGGAATGACGCTTGCCTGAAAAGCGCCACATAGCGAAGGAGCCCCACGAATGGGGCTCCTTCTTCTCAAGTCTCTTGGTTCGTCGACCGCTAGGCTGCGTTCTTCTGCTCCGCGGGGGCAGTCGTGGACTTTACGGCGTTTTCCTTCGCGGCCTGCTCGAGCTTGTCCATGCGCTCAGTGCGGCGAATCTGGAGGTTAAGCAGCAGTCCGCCACCAACCAGCAGCACGATCATGACGATGAGAACTACGAGGTCGTTGCTCATGGTCTCGTCCTTTCCCTCAAACCCTATCCTTCGATATCTCGATGATAATGGCGTCTGGGCTCTCTACCTGGTGCAGTTAACGCGCCGGTGTTGTCAAAACCGCACCGGTGACTTTGCCGTAATCGTTCCCCTCAGCTTCGGGGTTGTGGCCAAGTGATCGGCCAGCTTCTCGAAAGCAGATTCTCGATAGGGGCATTCATCGGTCTCGTCGGAAGGGACGTCTTTGTCGCACGTGCGGTGAAGCGCTGCGACAGGGAGCTAAGCCCCTTGCTCCAATAGCGGGTGCTCTCTGGCTTACTTGTCGTACTTGTAGAAGCCCTCGCCGGCGTTGATGCCCGTCTTGCCCTCGTCGATGTGCTTCTTGAGAACCGCCGCGATGCGGCCTGCCGTGCTGTCCGGATCCTGGGCGGCGGGGCTGGCGGCGACGATGTTGTACGCTGTGGTCAGCCCGACGATGTCGAGAATGCGGAAGGGTCCCAGTGGCGCGCCCGTGCCAAGGGTCCACGCGGCATCAATCGTCTCCACGTCCGCGACCCCGTTGGCCAGCAGCGCCTCGGCGGAGTTGAGGAAGGGGACGAGCATGCTGTTGAGCAGGTATCCCGGCTGCTCCTTCTTGAGCTCGAGGGCGATCATGCCGATGGCGCGGGCAAACTCGACCACTGCCTCGTACGATTCCTCGCTCGTCTTGGGAGTGCCCATGACCTCGGCGGTGTTGTTCTTCCAGATGTTGTTGGCGAAGTGCAACGCGAGGAAGCGGTCCTCGCGGCCGGTGAAGCCCATCATCGCGCTTGGCAGCAGGGTGGAGGAGTTCGTGCACAGGATGGTCTGCTGCGGAAGGATGTCCCTGATCGAGGAGTAGAACGCGTCCTTCTCGTCGATGATTTCGGCGATGGCCTCGATCACCAGGTCCGCATCACCAAACGCCTCCTGCAGGTCGGTCGTGAGCACTATGCCGTCAAAGGCCCTATCGACGTTGCCGATGAGCTCGTCGATCGTTGCGGCCGAGACGTCGGGAGAATCCGCGAGCCCGCGGCAATAGGCGGTAGGATCCGTCTTCATCGCTTCGAGGGTCTGCTTGTAGATGGTGCGAAGTCGCTCGAGCTTGGGCTTGGCACGCTCGATGGACCCTTCGCTCCGGAGCCACATCGTGACCGAGAAGCCCTTGTAGGCGCTTTGAAGTGCTATCTGGCTGCCCAGGACTCCGCCGCCCGCAACCGTTATGTTCTTGATTTCCATGGTCGTTCTCCCATCTGTGCCGAGGCCGTCTGATCGAAACGAGAATGCCGTGCTTGGCAAAGCGACTTGGAACGATTTTGCCACACTGACATTGCCTGCAAAGAGTGTATCAAATCGGCTTCGTGGTGACCTCTCCGCTGGATGATGCCGCTTTCAGGGAGTATGCTCTCGGCTGTCATCGCCAAAGGAGCATGGAAAGAGAGATTCGATGTCGAAGAAGCAATCGTTGACGAGGCGTAGCCTGCACTATTACTGGCTGGCGACGCGCAATCACCTAGGACTGTTCGTGGCACTCGTTGCCTCGACCATCGGGTTCTGCGGCTTTCTCACCTACGGTAATCCCTACGTGATGAGCCTCATCGTTGATCGCATCGCCGCCGAGCCGGTGGCCGCCGATCAGGTGTTTGCGGTGTTCGGTCCCTACATCGCGGCGCTCATTGGCATCAATGTCGCCGGCCAGGCATGTAGCAAGCTTCAAGACTACACGCTCTGGAAGCTGCAGATCGCCGTGAACTACGATCTTGCCACCATGGCCTTCGACTGCCTGTGCAACCAGTCGCTGTCGTTTCACTCCAACCGCTTCGGCGGCACGCTCGTGAGCCAGACCTCCAAGTTCATGGCCGGCTATACCCAGCTGCTCCAGACCATGAACTTCCCGTTCCTTCCCATCCTGTGCTCGATCACCTTCACCTGCCTCATTCTGTTCCCCGCCGTGCCCATCTACGCCGGCGTGCTCATGGCCATGCTCGCCGTGTACGCCGTCATCTCCTACATCATGTACAAGCGCATCCTGCACCTGAACGAGAGGGCGGCTAGCGCCCAGAACCAGCTGTCCGGAGAGCTGTCAGATGCGGTCACAAATATCCTTGCCGTGAAGACCTACGGGCGCGAGGAGCACGAGCGCCGGCTTTTCGACGCGGCCAACAGGGAAGTGGTGGCCCGGGATTCCAAGCGCATGTGGGCCTCGCTTGCCCGCGGCATCACCACGGCAGCCATAACCGTGGTAATCATGTCCGTGGTGACGGTGTTCATCTCCGGCGGCAACGCCTGGTTCGGCATCACGCCGGGCACGGTCATCCTCATGTTCACCTACACGAACACGGTGACCAACCAGTTCAACTTCATCAACACGGGCCTGCAGCGCATTAACCAGGCCTTCGGCGATGCCTCGGGCATGACCGCCGTGCTCGACGACCCGCGCCTCGTGGCCGACAAGCCCGATGCCAAGCCGCTCGTCGTGGAGGAAGGCGAGATCGACTTCGACGACATCAACTTCTGGTACACCGACGGCGATGTGAAGACGCAAGTGTTCGACGACTTCAATCTGCACATTCCGGCCGGCCAGCGCGTTGGGTTGGTGGGAATGTCCGGCGCGGGCAAGACCACGCTCACCAAGTTACTGCTGCGCCTGGCCGACATCCAGGAAGGCGAGATTCTGGTGGACGGCCAGAACGTGGCCGACGTGACCCAGCAGAGCCTGCGTCGCCAGATCGCCTACGTGCCCCAGGAGGCGCTGCTGTTTCACCGCACCATTGCCGAGAACATCGCCTACGGGCGCCCGGACGCCACCATGGAGGAGATCCGCGAGGCGGCGCGGGCGGCAAACGCGCTGGAGTTCATCGAGGCGCTTCCCCAGGGCTTCGCCACCATCACCGGCGAGCGTGGCATCAAGCTGTCCGGCGGCCAGCGCCAGCGCATTGCCATCGCGCGCGCGATGCTCGCCGACTGTCCCATCCTCGTGCTCGACGAGGCGACCAGTGCGCTCGATTCCGAGAGCGAGGCGGCGGTCCAGGAGGCCCTGGCGCGACTCATGGAGGGACGCACCGCCATCGTGGTGGCGCATCGGCTGTCCACGGTGGCGAGCCTCGACCGCATTGTGGTGCTGTCGCAAGGTCGCATCGTGGAAGACGGCCCGCACGCCGAGCTCGTGGCCAAGGGTGGCGATTATGCGCGGTTGTGGAATCGTCAGACCGGAGCGTTCGGGGAGGCCTAGGCGCCGGTCGCCATGTCGGATTCGATATCCTCGTCCTGCTTCGAGGGCGCCTCGATGCCATCGGGATCGCCGAGCTCACGCAGCTTGGCCGCCTCGATCTCACGCTGGGCGATTTCCTCCTTGGTGAATCCCTTCCAGTCAGGCTCGATGCCCTTCGCCTTATCCTGGGCAGCGGATATGAGTCCGGGGACGATGTAGGCAATCCAGCAGGCGATGGCTCCCCAGAGGTTGACGCCGAGGAAGTTCGCGTACTTGCCCTCGCCGATGTTCATGAATGATAGCGATGAGGCGTCAACGACATCCCAGATGCCGAGGATCATGCCAATCCAGAACGAGAGCATGAAGCCTATCTTGGTGGGTTTTACCACGCCGTGCATCAAGAAGACGGGCCCGAGCCCCATGATCATCGTTCCGGAAATCGTAGTCGCCGTGATGATGCTCGCTCCCATGATCATCGGCAGGTTGCCCACGATGCCGAATATGATCATGACGCCGATGCTGATCATGCGCACGTTCTCGGGTGTGATGCCGACGATGCCGGGAAGGTCTCGCGAGCATAGCTTACCCAACGAGGTGAAGGTGGAGTCAAGCGTAGAGCCCGCCGTCGAAATCATGATCACGGCGACTATGAAGAACGCCACGATACCCAGGGAGCGGGCCACGATGACCGGTGCGTCCGACCCGCTGCGGGCGATGCCGTCCAGGTACAGGTCCACGCCGACGAGGGAGAACAACATGATGGCGATGAAGCCGAGGATGCCGGCGATGCAAAACGCCTTGAGCATCTTCTTCTCCTCGCAGAGGAAGCCGCGGTCTGTCAGGACCGCATCGTGGAAACCATAGGAGAGGCATTGGAGGCCTGCGCCGATGATGAAGTCGACACCGCCTTCGAGGGACCATACGCCGCTCGTGGCATAGGCGTCAACGCCATGTT
Source organism: uncultured Coriobacteriaceae bacterium (assembly GCA_964388185.1). Classification (GTDB taxonomy): domain Bacteria; phylum Actinomycetota; class Coriobacteriia; order Coriobacteriales; family QAMH01; genus QAMH01. The sequence goes on along the minus strand of CAYLYJ010000052.1, from coordinate 5,572 downwards.
GTGGGACGATGATGAACAGGACGCCAATGAGCAGGACGCCGAACAGGATGGCCTGGGCAACGTCGGTAATCAGCGAACCGCGCATGCCGCCCTTGCAGCAATAGGCAATGGTGATGAAGGTCATCAGCAACGCTGCGAGTATGAACGGCGCGGTACCGGAGTCGCCATAGTAGGCACCGATGACCGAAGTGTTGGACCATACCTCGTTGAACAGGCGTACGAGAATCGCGGCCGAGAAGCAGAATGCCGCCGCGATGCCGTAATGCTCGGTCAGGAAGCTGACCATGCCTTTTGCGCCGAACTTTCGGCGCAGGCGATAGAGCGCCCATCCGGTGAGCGGGATGCAGAGCCAGTACACCGCATAGCCGATGCCACCGACGATACCGAAGTCCGCTCCCATGTTGGCGGCGTTGGTCACCGATTTGGCGAAGATCCAGGCGATGAACACCGATGCCATGATCATCCAGGGGTTGGCGTCCTTTCCCTGGCGGTTCTCGCCACGGAAGAATCCGCCGACGGTAACCGTCTTGGGCGAGATGAGGAACATCGCGACACCATATACCACCAGGAATCCCCAGAACAACAATCCGGTCCAATCAGTCATCTTCCTTCTTTCCTTTCTCCCGATCGAATCGTTTCAAAGGCCCTGCCGGATTCGTGACATGCCCATCATCCAATCGCCGTTGCGATGAAGCATTCGAGATGCATGTCGGACGCAAGGCCATGACATAGTAGATTCGATTAGTTTGTTATTAGACTAAATCTAATAAAGGTAACAGTCAAATATTCAGATTTAATCGGCGAGCGGAATCCGTCACTGCTCTTGCACGAGAGTGCCCCCGCAGCTTGATCCGAAGCCCGCAGTGCAGGCGTAGCAGTGGTTCGCGAACATGATCGGGCGGCGCAGCGGTCGGGTGGGGTCATCGGCGTAATCGAATATGGTCAGTCGATCGCCTTGGCTCTGGAGCAACGCCCGGTCCACGTCAGATCTGGTGAGCTTTCCCTCGGGGAGGACTGCAGCGGATGCCCCGAGGCGAATGGCATGGTTGAAATCGCAATCGTAGATGCTGCCATCCCAGCCAACGTTCATCTGGTGACGGCACATCATGGCCGGACAGGTTTCGGGATTGAACGCGTCCATGAGCATGTCCATATAAGACGCGAAGGCGCCATCATCGAGAAGCTTTGCCCCATAACGGCCGATGGGGTTGTTCGCGACGGCGAAGAGCCTGTCGAAGCCGATGCCCAGGTTTCCGAGTCTACGCCGGTACATGGCCTCGACGTCATCTTGCACGGGAGGAAGAACGGGCTCCTGGGGGTTGAAGACGAGGTCAAGCACATGGATACCATCGTTGCCGTATCCGCGTTCGTTAAGCTTGCGAAGTATCGCGATGGTCGCGTCGTAGGTGTTGCGACCCCGCTGGGCGTCGGACTCCGCCTCGAACACGTTCGGGAGCGAGGCGACGATCTCCACGCCAAGCTCGTCGTAGAGATCGATGAGATGCTCGTAAGCGGGTTCCTGGAGAATGACGAGGTTCGACCTGACCATCACGACGGGAGCCGCGAGTGCTGCCTCTCTCAGGAACCACTCGAATTCGGGGTGCATTTCCGGAGCTCCGCCCGTGATGTCGATGGTCTTCATATTCCGCTCGCGCACGACCTTGAGCACCGCCTCGAGGGCATCGTGACCAAGCGCCTCGGTGCGGGCCGGACTTGACTCGACATGGCAATGGGCGCACGCCATGTTGCAAGCTGCGGTGAGGTTTACCTGCATGGTCGAGATGACGTCTTCGGTTACGCGGTTCGCATCGTCGACAATCATGTCGTCGAAATACAGCAATGACTCGAGTGCGGCGTGAACGTCCGCGTTGCTTGCCCGGCTGATGGTTCCCGTCTCCTCGAGTTCCCTCTCCGCAAGCCCCCGCAGTTCGAAGTGAGCGGTCTCGCCCAGAACGAAGCCGCCGAGCAGCGAATCGCGGATGCGGTCATCGGGTCCGTTGACTATGCGGTCACGATAGGAGATGGCGGCAGCAGAGGTGGGACTCCAGAGGTCGTCGAACCAGGCAAGGTAAGCGTCATGGTCGTAGCGCACGGGAATCGCCTGGACGGAGAGGCCGTCTAACTCGCATTCGAAGAGGGAGTCCTCGCGCGGCTGTTCGGCAATGCGAATGCAGAGACCATAGCGTTCGCCGACGAAGTTGGGAAGGCCGGCGGCGCCGTTGTTGACGACGACGCCACATGCCAGCTTGATGGCGGCCGGTGCGCAGGTATGCGTGGTGGTGAAGACGTCGAGGTCGTTTTCGGCCATGAAGGTGTCCACCTCGTCCTGACGCAGGATGTCTTGCAGGGACTCGCGGGAGTTATCCCATCCGCCAAGCAGCTTCTCGTCACCATGGGTTACTCCGATCCGTTTGCCGGCCACGCTGGCGATGACGAGGGAGGGACGATCGAGAAGCGCCGCCTTTAGTCCCGGGGCGCCATCCAGGGCGAAGGAGAGCATCTTGTGTATGCGGTTGGAGCGGGCGACCGAATCGTCAGGGGTGCAATCCGGATAGGCGCAGCCGCATCCCACCCCAATGTCGTCCTGGCGTCTCAACTCCGCTTCGACGTTGCCGACCAAGGGGATATGGCGCTCGATGCGACGCTCTATGTTCGCGAAGTTTTCCGCGTTCTTGTCAAACCAGTGAATGTCCCCGTTGAGCACGACCTTCACGTTCTCGGAGTCTTCGGATGCGACGAGGGCGTCAACGGCATCGAGTGCGAAGGGATTGCCGTAGAGCCCTCCGACAACGTAGAGAACGTCGGCGGTTACGGTCGCCTCTCCCATGAATGCGTCGGGAGCGATGCGGTAATCGACGGGACATGCCCTGCCCGCGTCCTTGAAGAGGCGGCGCTTCTGTCCAGATGATGCGCAAGACGACATGGAACCTCACTTTGCGAACGATGTGTGGGCGGAACGCGAGAACCGCATGACACGCTTTCCTCTTATTGCGAGTCAGTATTTAAGCAATCTGCTTGCAAAGATGCAAGATTTAATCATCTACACGACAGCATCTAATATATTGTATTTTCATCATGACATTTGGGAAAGGACGCTGGAGGCCAGGGCGGGCATCGCGTACAATTCGTCGCAAGAATATCCGGTTCATGGGTTACGGAGTTCGATCATGTTCAAGGTGCGTGCGAAATACCTCTTGCTCATCGCGGCAGCCGTCTGGTTTCTGGCCGGCGTGAACATCATGCGCCTCGGCATCATCGCCTGCCTCGAGGGCGATGCCGCCATCTGGCTTCTGGTCATCGGCATCCCGGTCGTCTTCGTCGTCTTCCACTGCATGTTCAGCAAGCTCGTCGGCAAGCATGCCGACCGCATCCGCGGCTATGGCGAGGACAAGATGCACGTCCTACGCTTCTTCGATGTGAAGGGCTACGTGATCATGGCCATCATGATGGGTGGCGGCATCTCACTGCGCGCCTTCGGCATCGTGCCCGGGTGGTTCGTCGCGTTCTTCTACACGGGCCTCGGTACCGCGTTGGCCCTGGCCGGCATCGGATTCTTGGTCCATTACATCAAGCGCGGCGATGTCATCACCTGCCCCGTCACCAAGAAGACCCGTCTGGCGTAGTTTGCTACGTTTTGCGGCCTGTGGTCGCCGTGACCTGCCAGGCCCCGCGAAACTTCCCGGACTTGCTACGTTTTGCGACCTATGGCTGCTGTGATCTGCCAGGGCCCGCGAAACTTCCCAAGCGGCGCATTGTGGGCCCTAATGGCCGGACTTGTATCTCTCGAGCTTCTCGTTGAGCGCCTTGGTCTCGCGTCGGTAGATGAGCGTGAACAGCACGGTCATGAATGCCAGGATCACGACGTAGATGACGGTCCAGGTGATCCACGCGCCCGGAATGTCGGTGGGAAACCAGCCGAAGAGTGCAGCGAGCGGCGTGAGGACGGCGTAGAAGCACGCACCAAACAAGGCGACGCGGGCTGCGTAGCCGAGCCTCTTGATGACCAGCGGCGTGAAGAAGACGAGTTGCATGATCACGGCAGCGAGCATGGCGCCCGCAATACCCCAGCAGTACATGATGCCCGTCCGGGCCTCCTCGCCGGCGAATATCATGCCGAAGACCATACTGAACAGCATGAAGATGGTAAACGCGATGCAGAAGTTTGTTGCCAGCATCTTGAGGTACTCGCCGATGTCCTTTTTCTCGGTGTCTATGATCTTGTTGTTCATGGCAATCTCCTCCTATGCGTCCAGTTGCTTCCTTATTTCACCTGCGTACTTGCGCGAGATCACAATCTCCTCGTCGTTGTCCAGGCGGGCGAGCAGCCGGCCTCCGACGTAGGGGCGTAGTCCCGCGATGCGGCACAGGTTCACGAGGCAGCTACGGGCGACCTTGACGAAGCCGGCATCCACCAGGCGCTCTTCCAGCTCGCAGAGGCGAAGCGGCATCTCCAGGACCGCATCGCCCGTATAGGCGAAGCTGCGGCCGTCGATGGACTCGACGTAGAGGATCTCGCCCACGGCCACGATGCGCATCTCGCCGTCGACGTCGCCTGTCATCTTGCGGTCGTGCATGCGCAGGCCGGCGACGATGGATGCGATGTGGTCATCCACGACAGCGCAGCGCACGATGATCTCCGGTTCGCGCAGGAATTCGTCGGTTTCGATCTCGATCTTCATGGCCCTTCCTTTCTTGACGAGAGTATAGGGCGTGATGTGCAAGGGAAGGGGCCGCGCATAAGCGAGATGCATGGAGGCGGCACCGAAATGCATCCATTGACGATACTTTGATATCAAAGTATTATGGCACGGACATGTTGCGGTGAGACACGACAGGAGGGAAGACGGTGGCAATCGAGGCAGGTCACGTTGCCATGCAGGCATACTCTGCGGGTGCGTCGGATTTCGTGAGCACGCTCTCGCGCACCCTGGCGGCCGCGAACCGCTTTCTCATGACGCGTCTGCGCGACGAGGGGTTGGACAGCCTCGTTCCCTCCCATGGCGACATCCTCATGCACCTGTTCGTCCACGAGGACGTGACCATGCACGAGCTGGCTCAGGCCATCGGCCGGGAGCCCTCCACGGTAACCTGTCTCGTCAGGAAGCTCGCGAACGCGGGTTACGTGCAGACGGCCAAGCATGACGGCGACCGTCGCATCACCTACGCGAGCCTGACCGAGCAGGGCAGACGGCTCAGGGGCGTGTTCGACGAGATCTCTGCCGAGCTTGTCGCCACGCAGATGGCGGGTGTCTCGCCCGCGGCCTTCGACGTCACGCGCGACACGCTCGAGACCATGAGACGCAACTTCGATGCGGCCCTTGCGGCCGGCACTTCGAGAAAGGGAGACGAGAGATGAAAAAGGCAACGGCATTTGCCCTGACGGCTGTCCTGGCGCTTGGGGCGATCGGCCTCGTGGGCTGCGGATCGCAAGGCGGCGGCACGCAATCGCAAGATGGCAAGCCAGTCCTCACGGTGGCGATGGAGCTTGCCTACCCGCCGTTCGAGACCAAGGACGATGCGGGGCAACCCGCCGGCCTGGCCGTGGACTTCATGCGGGACTTCGCGGATCGTT
>CAYLYJ010000051.1:0-10071 GCA_964388185.1 uncultured Coriobacteriaceae bacterium | reverse complement strand
TGCCCAAGTTCGTGTTCTTCGTCGACGAGTTCCCCATGAACCCGGCCAACAAGATTCAGAAGTTCAAGCTGCGTGACATGGCCAAGGAGCTCACCGGCCGCACGGACCAAGAGGTCTTTGACGAAGAATAGGGGAGGCACCGAGCGTTCATCGCTCCGTCGCCACGCGCATGCCCCCATCACCAAATGTGATGCTGATGGCGCCGTTCTCGTCTGTGCGGTAGATACGTGCTCCGGCGCCTTTTAGCATGTGAAGCGTTTCGGCTGTGGGATGTCCGTACTCGTTGTCGGCTCCCACGCTGATGAGCGCGATTTCGGGTGAAAGCTCCTCGAGCTGCTCGTCTGTGAGCCCGCCCTTGCTTCCATGATGGGCGACTTTGAGGAAGTCGATGTCGCCCGCAAGCGGTGCGACGTCTTCGAGTGCCTCGCTTTCCGCATCGCCCGTGAGAAGCCCGCGTGCCTCGATGCCGCCATCGCTATTTGCATCGAACTCGAGCAACCCGACGAGGCTGTCGTCGTTTTCGCTCTCCCCGCCATCTTGCGGCGCAATGATGGTCAGCGAGAATTCCCCGGCCTGTAAGATGCTGCCGGGCAGCACGCCTTCGGCACCGCATCCGTTGGTCGCCCATTGCGCAGATTCGAGCACCTTGGCCATGAGCGTTTCTTCGTCGAGTAGATCGGCATGTACGTATACATGGTCGACCGCAACGACACCGGCAAGCTCTCTGAGCGCGCCGGCATGGTCGGCGTCCTTGTGGGTGATGACGATGGCATCGAGGTGCGTCACGCCCTGCTCGGCAAGCTCGCGCAGGAGCACATCGCCGTTTTCGCCCGTATCGACGAGGATGCTGGCGCCTTCGCTCTGGATGAGCATGCTGTCTCCTTGCCCGACGTCGAGCATGACGATGCGCGAGCCTGACGTACCCGTTGACGCTCCGAGCTGACCAAATCCCAGTGCAAATGCAAGTATGACAGGAAGCGCGAAGGCGGCGCATGTTCCCGATAATGTACCGAGTCGACGCGCGGACGTGCAGGGGTTGTCGTGCGCTTCGGGGCGCCTGGGAAGCGGCCATGCAATCCAGAGCACGATGAGGAGCATGCAGAAGATGATTGCGAGTGCATGCGTGCCAATCGACAGGGGTAGGCAGGCAAACGGTAGGTCGGCGAGAATGCGCACGAGTGAAGCGCAGCACGATGCAATGGCTCCCGCACCATGTAGGAGCAAGGTGCCTACAGGCGCGAGGAAGATGTCAATGACGAGTGCGACCACACCCAGGCAAAGCGCGGCGGTGATAAGGGGCGCGCCCAGCAAATTTGCCACAGGTGATATGAGGGGGAGCTGCGCGAAGGTCGAAACGGTTACCGGCAGCGTCATGAACGAGGCGGCGATTGTCGCTGCGACCGAGGAGCTTATGCTCGCGGGGAGTCGCGGCAATGCATGCTCGAGCCAATGGCGTGCGAGCCCGGCAAAGATGACGAGTCCGAGCACCGAGAGCACGGAGAGCTGGAAACCGAGCGAGAACGCGATGGACGGCGAGAGGCCGAGAAAGACGAATACGCACAGCGCAAGACCGCTCAGCGTGTAGGGGCGTTGCCCGAGCATTCCCAAGACGAGTGCGACGGTGCACATCGTGCAAGCGCGCAAGGCCGATGCGGCAAAACCCGTGATTGCCACGTATATGACAAGCGCGATGATGAGGATTGCGCTTCGCGTTCTGCGACGCAGGGGTGTCTTTGCGAGTACGACGGAAAGGAGCATCGTCACGATGGCCAGATGCGTGCCGGATACGGCCATGAGGTGCGCGAGTCCTGTCGTCTGAAACGCCTGCTCGAGTTCGGACCCGGCGTAGATCGTCTTGTTGCCGAGTAGCACGCCGGCAAGCAACCCTGCCGCATCTCCGCTCATCGTGGTTATACGCGCAAATGATTCATCGCGAAACGAAGTTACGGCGCCACGCAATCCGGGGCTATATCCGAGTTCTTCGACGTTCTTCGTTCGTAGAGTCCCCGCAAATCCGTTACGATGGCTCCATCTGCCGCCCTCATCTATCTTGGGCGCTGAGAGGCTTGCCGCGACCGCGATGCGGTGCCCTGCGAACAGTGGCTCGGTATCCTCAGGCCATATGAGGCGCACGCGTATCGCCTGCGACCCCTGTCCGATCTGCGCGGTCGAGACGGCCCCGTAGTCCCTGATCGCTGCATCTCCGGTCAAATCAAGTTCGATTCGTTCGCCTTGCTCGAGCAATTCCGCGAGACGGCTCACATCCTTGTCCCATCCGCCCCAGCCGGCAAGCCCGCACACGAAGGCGCAGGCAAATGCGATGAGCACGAGCATCATTCCAGATCTTGTGAAGTAGAAGGTGGACACGTGCCCGCTTCTCGCAAACGCACGCCATGTCAATATGATGCCGAGTGTCGCAACAAACAGGACCGCCGAGGCGCCAGGCATGCAAGAGCCAGCATCTAATGTGCCTGCATAGGCTTGCCAGGTCAGCTCCTCGGCGAGGCAGATGGCAATCCAAGCGCTAGCCGCCGCGAGGAAAAGGGGAGGAAGCGTCGGACGACAGGGCAGGTCTGCAAGCGGTGCGTTCATACGCAGATTTTGTCCTTGAGATTTTCGAAGCGCGTCTCGCCGATGCCTGATACGTTCTGGATGTCCTCGATTGAGGAGAATCGTCCCTTCGATTCGCGATAGTCGACGATGCGCTCGGAAAGCGCCGGCCCCACGCCCGAAAGCTCCTGGAGCTCCTCGGCACTTGCCGTGTTGATGTTGATCTTCGCCTCTTTCTTCGTCGACGAGCCAGTTTTGCTCGAGCTTGTGTTCGTCTGCTCTCCATCCTGTGCTTGCTCGATGGTCGGTATAGTGACTTGCTCGCCGTCAGTGAGCTTCTGGGCGAGATTCGCGGCGCCGGGCTGGGCGTTTGCGGCAAGGCCACCTGCCGCCTGAATGGCCTCGCCCATGCGCGCATCGGCTGGCAGCGTATAGAGCCCTGGCGCGTTGACCGCGCCTTCGACATCGACCACGATTGAAGCTTGCGTCATGGCCGATTCGCTAGCCGCCAAGCCCGATGCTTCTTGGGACTGGCTCGCGTTCGTTGCGACGAAATCCGCGTTCGCTTTTGGCCAGAAGTGCCATATGCCCACGAGTACGAGAGCAAGCGCGATGATGAACGTGCCTACGAGTATGGGACGGGGCACCTCGGCAAGGCCTGCTCGACGCAGGAGCGAATGCGCTTTCAGGGATAGTTCCTCGATGTCCACGATGCCTCCGTCACGTATGCCACATGTCACGTACGGTCATGGTATGCCGAAGCCAACCGGGACATCTACCCTGACAACCTGAACGAAACCGGATCAGATTCCGACTGCATTGCGACAAAGCCAATACCCTGCGTATTCATCTTGTTCAAATAAATCCGCGCTTTCGCTTGACGCGCTGTGTTTGATTCCGTAATATGCAATCTCGCGCCACACAAGGGTTCCATTCGGCACTTGATACTGGGGTGTCGTCTAATGGTAGGACAGCGGATTCTGGTTCCGTCAGTGAGGGTTCGACTCCTTCCACCCCAGCCAATGGCGCAGATTATGGCCCGTTCGTCTAGCGGTTTAGGACGCCGCCCTCTCAAGGCGGAGATCACCGGTTCGAATCCGGTACGGGCTGCCAAGGACATCGAAGGCCGGGATTACCCGGCCTTCTTGCTTGAGGGAAGCTCATCATGGCAGACAACGACTTTCTTCCCGTGTATCTCATCGTCGGCGCTGACGAGCTCAAACGCGAGTTCGTCTTCGGCCGCCTCAATGAGCGAATGGCCAAGCTCGGCGACCTTGACTTCAATAAGGACGTCTTCGAGGGGGGTGCCCTCACGCCTGATGAGATTACGGGAGCCTGCAACACGTTGCCGTTCATGAGCGAGAAGCGCCTTGTCGTCATCCAGGGAGCCGAGCGCCTCAAGAAGGCGGCGCAAGAGGCCATCGTCTCGTATCTCGAGAACCCCAACGACACGACCGTCCTTGCGCTCATTGCCGAGAAACTCGCGAAGAACACCCGCCTGTACAAGGCGATTGCGAAGGTTGACAAGAAGGCTGTCATCGATTGCAGTCCGCGCAGTGCCCGCGAGTTGCCAGCGCAGGTGCAGCAGTTCGCGCAAAGCAGGGGAGTGACGATTACGCGCCCGGCAGCCGAGGAGCTCATCTCGCTCGTGGGCGAGTCGACTGTTCATCTCGACGGCGAGCTTGCGAAGATGGCCATAGCCTTGGGACGTGGATCAGTCATCGACCTGCCCGAGGTGCAAGCCTACGTGGCGCGCGTCGCCGAGCCCAAACCCTGGCACTTGAGCGATGCGCTTGCGGCACGTGACGCGAAGAAGTGCGCGGTGCTCCTCGCGCGTATGAATGCCCAATCGCCATTCGGCTTGCTCACCATGTGCGTCAACAGGATTCGCGATCTGCTCGTCGCGAAGGACTTGCAAGGGCAGGGGACGGGTGCTCTCGCCGCCGCTCTCGGCCGTCCCGACTGGCAGGTCAAGAACTACCCGCGTTGGGCCGATGGCTTTTCCGAGGCAGAGCTCGAAGCTGCGCTCATTGGTGCCGCTGCCTGCGATCAGGCTATGAAGACGGGTGCCGATCAGCTCTCGACGTTCGAGCGCTGGGTCTTGGACGTCTGTGTGGCCTGAGTTTCAGAATCGATGCGTGACATGATGCGCAACTGTGATATTATCTCGTAGTTTCGTCGCACCCCACTGCGAGAGACAATGGGTTTTATCGAAAGGAAAAGCCGGAAATGGCGAACATCAAAAGTCAGAAGAAGCGTATCAAGACCAATGAGAAGGCCCGTCTGCGCAATCGCGCTGCCAAGGCCGAGATGAAGACTGCCGTGCGCCGCGTGCGCGAGGCCGTCGAGGCCGGCGACAAGGCACTCGCGACCGAGGCTGCCAGCAAGGCCTGCCGCCTGTTCGACAAGGCCGTCAGCAAGGGCATCATCCACAAGAACCAGGCCGCCAATCGCAAGAGCGGTGTCATGGCCCTGGCCAATAGCCTCGACAAGTAGCTTTAGGGCTTTTTGGGCTTCTCGGGAGGCCGCCCTCATGATGGGGCGGTCTCCTTTTTCACGTTGACGTTCCTGCGTTAGAATGAGTCCTATGGACCGCTCGCATATCAGAAACTTCTCCATCATCGCGCACATCGACCATGGCAAATCGACCATCGCCGACCGCATTCTCGAGATGACGAACACGGTCGCCTCGCGCGACATGGTCGAGCAGGTGCTCGATTCGATGGATATCGAGCGCGAGCGTGGCATCACCATCAAGTCACAGGCCGTCTGCGTTCTCTACGAGGCCGACAACGGCGAGACATACCAGTTCAACCTCATCGACACGCCGGGTCACGTCGATTTCACCTACGAGGTCTCGCGCTCGTTGGCGGCATGCGAGGGCGCGGTTCTCGTCGTGGATTCCACCCAGGGTGTCGAGGCGCAGACGGTCGCCAATGCCCTGCTCGCCATGAACGCCGACCTCGAGATCATTCCCGTCATCAACAAGGTCGACTTGCCCGCCGCCGACCCCGAGCGCGTGCGTGCCGAGATCGAGGAGGGTCTCGCGATTCCCGCCGACGAGGCGATACTCACCTCGGGCAAGTCGGGTATCGGCGTGCATGACCTGCTCGAGGCCATCGTCGAGCGCATCCCGGCGCCGCAAGGCGACGCCAACGCACCGCTCAAGGCTCTCATCTTCGATTCGTACTTCGATGCCTACCGTGGTGTCGTCGCGCTCATCCGCGTCGTCGACGGTTCCATCAAGGCCCGTCAGAAGATTCGCTTCATGGCGACGAAGAACGAGTGCGAGGTCGAGGAAGTGGGCGTGCGTCGTCCGGCCGAGACGCCGGTCGATGAGCTCAAGGTCGGCGAGGTCGGCTATCTCGTTACGGGCCTCAAGGATCCGCGCATGGTCAAGGTCGGCGATACGGTCACGCTTGCCAAAAACGGTGCCGACGAGCCTCTGCCCGGATATCGTGATGTCAAGCCGATGGTCTACACCGGTCTCTTTCCCATCGACGCCGACCAGTATCCGGCTCTGCGTGACGCGCTCGACAAGCTCACGCTCAACGATCCGGCACTTGTCTACGAGCCCGAGACGAGCCAGGCACTCGGCTTCGGCTTTCGCGTCGGCTTTTTGGGTTTGCTGCACATGGAGGTCGTCAAGGAACGTCTCGAGCGTGAGTTCGGTCTTGACCTCATCGCAACGGCACCCTCGGTCGAGTACCATGCCTACCTCACCGATGGCGAGGAAGTGACCGTCCATTCCCCGCAGGATATGCCCGACCCGTCATCGATCGAGCGCATCGAGGAGCCGTACGTCAAGGCGGACATCATCATTCCGCCTGATTACATCGGTGCGGTCATGGAGCTTTCGACCGAGCGTCGCGGCAAGTTCATCGACATGCAGTACCTCTCGACGACCACCGTCGAGCTCAAATTTGAGATGCCGCTCTCCGAGCTCATCATGGACTACTTCGATTCGCTCAAGAGCCGCACGAAAGGCTACGCTTCGCTTGATTACGATGTCTGTGGCTATCAGGCGAGTAATCTCGTCAAGCTCGAGATACTGCTCGCAGGCAATCCCGTCGATGCGCTCTCGGCGATTGTGCACAAGGACGCCGCCTACACGCGCGGCAAGGCCCTGTGCGAGAAGCTCAAGGAAATCATCCCCCAGCAGCTTTTCGAAGTGCCCATCCAAGCTGCCGTGGGTAGCCGTATCCTTGCACGCCAGACGGTTCGCGCGCGTCGCAAAGACGTGCTCGCCAAGTGCTACGGTGGCGACATCACGCGCAAGCGCAAACTGCTCGAGAAACAGAAGGCGGGCAAGAAGCGCATGAAGAACATTGGCAACGTGGAGGTGCCCCAGGAGGCCTTCATGGTCATCCTTTCCGTCGATGACGAGTAAACGCGCGTGGCGGATCTCGACACATATCTTGCAACGCCGCTTTGGCTCGCGCCGATGGCCGGTGTGACCGATCGTGCCTTCAGGAGCCTGTGCATACGGCATGGAGCGGGTCTGACGTTCTCCGAGATGGTGAGTGCCAAGGGTCTCGAATACGATGGCGTGAGGACCTTCGCGCTCGTCGAGCCGGCAGCGGAGGAGAGCGTGCTCGCCGTGCAGCTCTTCGGCTCGGAGCCCGATTGCATGGCGCGTCAAGCCGCGCGCGTTGCCGAACGTCTGAGCGACAGGCTCGCGCTTATCGACGTGAACATGGGATGCCCCGTACGCAAGGTTGTGCGACGCGGCGAGGGATCGGCCCTCATGAGGACCCCGGAGTTAGCGGCCGATATCATACGCAGCATTGTCGATGCGGTTGACGTACCCGTCACCGCGAAGTTCAGGAGCGGCTGGACGAACGAGGAGAAAAATGCCGCCGACTTCGCCAAGCGTCTCGAACAGGCCGGCGCCGCGCTTTTGAGCGTGCACGGACGGAGCGCGCGGCAGATGTATCGTGGCAAAGCCGATTGGGATGTGATCGCCCAGGTCAAGACGGCAGTGGAAGTTCCCGTTGCCGGCAGCGGCGACATCTTCTCATACGAAGACGCCTGCCGCATGCGTGACCAATGCGGTGTGGACGCCGTGCACGTCGCCCGTGGTGCGCGTGGCAATCCGTGGATCTTCACGGGCCACGAGCCTACGCAAGCCGAACGCGTCGCCGCCATGCGCGAGCACTTCGAGCTCTATCTTCACTACGCCGATCCCGTGAAGGCTTCTGACGAGCGTCCCTCGACGAGCAACGAGGCCATACCGGCGCCCTTGGACGCACCGGCGCCGTATCTCACGCCGCTGCGCGCGCAGCTTGCTTGGTACGTGCATGGTCTGCCGTCTGCCGCCGCGTTGCGTCGCGCTCTCAGCGAGGCGCGAAGCATCGCCGATTTCGAGCACATCTTCGACGAGGCGGACAAGCTCGCGGAGGGTGAGTCTCGATGATCGAAGCCCTCTATCTGCACATACCCTTCTGCGTTTCACGTTGTGCGTACTGTGACTTTGCTACGAGCGCTTGCACAGACGAGCAACGCATGGATGCGTACGTGGAAGCGTTGTGCCTGCAGTTGCGTCGTGCGGCAAAGGCGGGGTTGCTCTGCCAGGTCAAGACGATCTATATCGGCGGCGGCACACCCACGCACCTTGGCAGCAGGCGTCTCAATACACTCGTGTATACGCTTTCGCTTTCGGTCAATCTCGAGAACGTCGTCGAGTTTACCTGCGAGGCCAATCCCGAATCCATTGACGAACGCATAGTGGCAGACCTCTTTTCGCTCGGCGTCAATCGTTTCAGCATCGGTGCACAGAGCTTCGACGATACGGTTCTCGCAGGCTACGGTCGCATCCACGATGCAGCTGCAATCGATGCGGCTCTCGCCGCCGTTCGTACTCGCACCAACAGCATCTCTCTTGATCTCATCTGCGGAGGTCCGGGCCAGAGCATGGAATCGTGGAAGGAAAGCCTGCGGCGCGCAATTGACGCGGACGTATCGCATGTGAGCGTGTATCCGCTCATGCTCGAGGACGGTACGCCACTGACGCGTCGCGTCGAGGTGGGGGAGTGCGAGGTCGCTGACGAGGACCTACAGGCCGACATGATGCTCGAAGCCGAGCACATGCTCACGGCTGCAGGGTTCGAACGCTACGAAGTTGCCTCCTACGCCAAGCCGGGGTTCACCTCCTGCCACAACACGGCGTATTGGACGGGAGCTGAGTACCTGGGGCTAGGTGCAGGTGCCTCGAGCATGCTATCGGTTGAGGTCGCTCAGCTAACTTTCGATGCGGATATCTTTGATATAGGCAAGGGGGCGGATGGGTGGCAGCGCAGTCGCTCGGACAGTGCTCGCTCGGTGCGACAGTCCACTGGACTGTCGCATTCGCTGCGCAACTCGCTTTGTGCATCTGCCACCCATCCTCAGTTTTCTCGCACCTCAACTGACATTGTTCGCGTTCGCATCGTGGCGTCTCCCGACGACGTTGCTTTCTCGCAATCGCTCGGCCGCCCGCATGTCGAACTTGAGTTATTGGGCGGATATGAGGCTGCCGTCGAAGACCTCATGCTCGGTATGCGTATGAGCAGCGGCGTCTCGGCCGAGCAGGTGCGATCCGTCGAGGGGGCACCTGTCGTCTTCGAACGTCTTGAAGCTCTCGGGCTCGTGCGTGAGCAAGGCACTCGCTTTGTTCCCACGCAGCGCGGGTGGCTATTCGGAAACGAGGTTTACGGTGCGATTTGGTCGCTGGCGGGCGACAGGTAAACGCTTGCGTGTAGCTTGGTGACGAAACGCTTACGGTTCACGCCGTCTCCTGTCTGGTATCCCAAAATACTCGCAGTCCATTTGAGTGCGGGGAGTTATTGCGCATGGCGTATGAGTATTACGAGATTCTTGGCGTCTCACGTGAGGTCAGCGTAACAGAGATAAAGAAGGCCTTCAGGCGTAAGGCTCGTGAGCTGCATCCGGACGTCAACAAGGCTCCCGATGCCGAAGAGCGTTTCAAGGAGCTCAACGAGGCATACGACGTGCTCTCCGATCCCCAGAAAAAGTCCCTGTATGACCGCTATGGCACGCCAGAGGCCGCGCAGGGCTTTGGTGGTTACCAGGCCGTCGACATGAGTGACATATTCGGCGGCATGGGCGATATCTTCAGCTCGTTTTTCGGCGGCATGGGCGGTCGCGGCAGCCAGCAGGTGCGTCGCGATGGCCGCGATATGGGCATTGGGCTACGTCTCACGCTCGAAGAGGTCGCGCGTGGCGCCAAGAAAGACATCGTCTATGATAGGCTCGCAACCTGCGAGGAATGTGGCGGTTCCGGCGCAGCCGAGGATGGCCGGGAAGTCGAGTGTCCGACCTGTCACGGTTCTGGCCATGTCGTGAGCGTGCAGCATACTTTTCTTGGCGATATGCAGACGGCCGTCACCTGTCCGGATTGCGGCGGCACGGGACGTACCATTGATAAGCCTTGCCCCGAATGTCAAGGGCAGGGCCGTGTTCCTGATCGCGAACACCTCACGATCGAGATTCCTCTCGGCATACACGATGGCCAGCAGATTC
>CAYLYJ010000050.1:0-10231 GCA_964388185.1 uncultured Coriobacteriaceae bacterium | reverse complement strand
GATAGTACCAGCGCGCCGGCTCGACCTTGAGATGCTTGCGCAGCATGTTGAAGCCAAGTTCGCGGGCCGTCTCGATGTCGTAGAGCAGCGCCTCGTCACTTGGCGCGGTAAGTAGCCCGTCTGGCCAATATCCCTGGTCGAGAACGCCTTTGAGGAAGAGCGGCTCGTGATTGCAGCAGAAGACGGGAAGGCCAGTGTTGTGCCCCTCCACCATCTCGATGGAGAAGCTGCGAAATGCACAGTAGCTCCCAACTGCATCTTCGCCATACGAGATGCCGAGGTCATAGAGATGCGGGTCATCGGGGCTCCAGAGATGCGGCTCGTTCACCGTGACCTCTATGTCATGGGGACCGGGGCCTCGCACGTCTGCTGAGGCCGATGCGATGAGCTCCCCCTCGTCGAAGATGTCGATCGAGAGAGCGCGCTCGGCATCGCCGACGGAGCCGGCTACGTGCACGCGTGCGTGCAGTGTGCCATCGTCGCAACGCAGATCGAGCCCCTCGATGTAGGAATCGCTGACCTCCTCCATCCAAACGGTCTGCCAGATACCGCTTTGGGCCGTATACCAGATGCTTCCGCGGTCAAGCCTCTGCTTGCCGCGCGGTTGGCCGCCCGTCTCGCTCGGATCGCGCACGGCTATGTCGATGGTCGCCACCGATTCTGTCGCGCCCAAAGACAGTAACGCATCTGTGATGTCGAAGGTAAACGGCGTGTAACCGCCGCAGTGTCTTCCGACGGGACGTCCGTTGACGATACATTCGCATTCGAAGTCGACGGCGCCGAAGTGCAGTAGATAGCGCTTGCCGGGCTGCTTGAACATCGAGACGCTGCGGCGATACCAGATGGTCTCGTGCGGCTTGAGCTGATGGCCCACACCGGAAAGCGGTGCTTCGGGAGAGAAGGGGACGAGGATCTTGCCATTGTAGATGGGCTTTTCCTCATCACCCTCGTGCTGGTCGGCACGTATCGTGCATTCCCACCAGCCGTTGAGGTTGGCGTACGATTCGCGTCGCATCTGGGGACGCGGGTATTCCTGGAGTACGGCGTCTGCGTCGAGTGACTCGCCCCAAGGTGTGAAGAGCGGCATAAGCTCGTCGTCTGGGTGGGTCTGCAGTGCACTTTTGAGTGCCCGTTTGAAATCGAACATCGTTGATCCTGCCTTTGCCTTTTTATCTCATCTCAAGAGAATGCGGCACATAGGGTGGTACAATCATACGCGATATAGATTATTTGCCAGGTGGACAATCGAAAAACCAGAGTACGCGAGAAAGGGCCGGCCATGGACATCGCGTCATCGGAGCACCATCAGGCGTCTGGAACCATCGATCACTATCGCATCAGCGTCCCCGGCAGAACAGAAGTCGCGGGCAATCATCAAGACCATCAGGGCGGCTGCGTCATCGCCTCGGCCATCGACCGGCGCATAACCTGCGATGCGCATCTTAACTCGGGTACGCGCATTCACGTGCGCTCGCAAGGCCATGGCGAGTTCGACATCAACCTCGCCAATCCCAATTGCTGGACCTCGCGTGCAAGCGAGCGGCAAACGACCATTTCGCTCGTGCGTGGCATGGCTGCCCAGCTCATGCAGCAGGGCGTCGAGTTGCGGGGGTGCACGCTCGATATCAGCTCCGATATCCCGTCAGGTGCGGGACTTTCCAGCTCGGCGGCCTTCGAGTTGTGCGTCGGCGCCGCGCTCGCGGCGCTGTGCGGATGGCATGTCGTTTCGGCACAGGAGATGCGCGAGCAACATGGCTTGATCGATCACGAGCGCAGCCTCACACCCCTGCATCTGGCCCAGATGGCATTGCATGCCGAGCGCGCTTTCTTCGGCAAGCCCTGCGGCATCATGGATCAGATTGCTTGCGCATTTGGCGGGGTCATCCACATGGACTTCTCCAATCGCGTCAATCCCATCATAAGCGACATCAAGTTACCACCTAGTTGCGATGGATACACCTATCTGCTCGTGAGCTGCGGAAGCGGACACGAAGATGCAACCGATGCCTTTGCGGGCGTGGCCCAGGATATGCAGGATGCGGCCGATGCCTTCGACGTCGCGCAGCTGCGTGATATCACCATGGAGCGTTATGTCGACGAGATCGGACGTGTGCGTACCGAGTACGGAGACCTTGTGGCTTTACGCGGGCTCGCTTTTTTCGAGGAGTTCGGGCTCGTTGCGCGCCGCGTCGAAGCGCTGCGGCGCGATGACGCACGCAGCTTCGTGTACCTCACCAATCGCTCGAGTATCGTGTCGGCCGAGCACCTCCAAAACGTCGGCTTTCCCGGCGAGCACGAAGACGCAATGGTCGCGCTCGCTCTCTGCCAGCGCGCGCTCGCCGAGCTCACCATTCCGAAGGATGGAAGACTCTGTGGCTCTGCGCGCATACACGGTGGCGGTTTTGGCGGTACCATACAGGTGATCGTGCCCAACGAGCTTGTCGATCCCTTTGCCGAGCGCATTAACGACCTTCTCGGCGAGAAGTCGTGCACGCTCGTGCGTCTCGGGGCACCGGGTATCATGGTCGAGGCGCCGAGCGCCTGATCACAACTTCTGTCGTCGCACGTGAGGGGAGGAATGCGCGATGTGCATGCAGATTCGCCTTCCGCTTGCGTGCCTTTTCATCATGCTGTATTGCCTTGCGCTCTTCCTGCGCAAGCGGCGTCTGCCCACGAGGGCCTCGCGCGTGTTTTCCTGGATGGGTTTCGTCGCAGTCTTGAACCTGTGTGCCGCGACGGCGATGGAATATACGGTCAACAATCGCGCGCTCGTGCCCGAGGGGCTCAACTTGGCATGCCATCTCGTATTCCTTGTCACGCTCGTGCTGTGGTGCGGGCTTCTACTCGTGTACCTTCTCATGCTCATCGAGCGCACGGGAGGCATCAGCCAGCGCGTTCTGATCATAACGAGTTGCGTCATGTGTCTACTTGTCGTCTGCGCCGAACTCGTCGTGCCTATCGATTACATCGACGCGTCGCACGGCTCGTGCTCGTCTGGTCCCAAGGTCTACGTGCTCTACGCCATGGTCATGTTCACGAGCATCATGCTCGCCATCTTGCTCGTCCGCCATCGCGCGACGCTCGGGCACGCCAACAAGACGGTGTTCGCAGCATCGCTGGCCGTGCTTGTCGTCGCGTTGGTCGTGCAGATGACCTGGCCTCATGTGTTCGTCACGAGTCCGGCACTCGTCATGGTCATGATCGGGCTCATGGTCACCATGGAGGATGCTCGTCTCTACGTGTCTCCCAAGACGGGGCTCTACAACTTTCTTGCCTGTAGCACGATCTTGCAGGAGAAGGTCGCCGATTCGGATGAGATAGAACTTGGCTGCTACCTGTTCTTTGGCGAGGAATCCGAGGTCATGCGTGCGATGAAGGCAGCCAATGAGCAGGTCGCCTACAAGGGAAGCGGACTCATGTGCGCCACCTTCACGGATAACGTTCTGCTCGTCTTATCGCCGTCCCGCTGGCGCGGAGTCGATTCGATGCCCGATGTGCTGCCCGTGCTGCGCGGTCTTGGCGAGGACGTTCGTTATGAGGCACATGTTCTCAAGCTCGAGGACGTGCATGAGATTCAGCAGGTGCGCTACGTCCTGCGCGATATTTACAACCATTTTTGGTCAGACTGTCTATATCTTGACGAGTTGACCCACCTCATGAGGCGTCAGGCATTCACCATGCAGGTCACCGCCATGATCGAACGCGAGGAGCCTTTCTCGTTGCTCATGATCGATCTTGATGATCTCAAGGGTATAAACGATACGTATGGCCATGCGATGGGCGACAAGGTACTCCGCAGTGTGGCCAAAGTGTTTTCCCGGGTCATCCGATCTTCGGACATTGCCTGCCGCATGGGTGGCGATGAGTTTGCCATCGCGATATCCGGAACGACTGATGAGGACACGCTACGTGCCATTCTCGACCGCATAGAGCACGGACTGGCTCAAATCGACGTGCTGCCCGAGCGAGATGCGTCCGTGAGTGTGTCCGTTGGCGTGCGCATGCATGATTCGGCACAAGGAGAGACTAGCTTCGCGGATCTCTACGCACAAGCCGATGCAGCCCTCTACGAAGCCAAGCGGCTGGGAAAGGGACGCTCGGCCTTTTACGAGCCCACGGATGCGCCAGCGGAAACGGGTGCAAGCGAGACGGCCTAGTCTGCTGGAATGGAGTAGACCGAACCCGCGCCGTATAGCTTGCCGAAGAGATACTTGTTGCCCGCGGATTCCTCGGATATCCAGATGCGCCCGTCGTGTGTCTCGATACCCTCGCTCATGGGTGGGGCGACAAGGTCGGATACGAGATTGTTCGTGTCGAGAAAATACAGAGGCACCTCGCGTCCGTCGACGAGGAAGGCATCGCCTCGCTGCGCTGTCTGTGCATTGTAGACGCATAGATGCGACGAAGTGAGCCCGTATGAGCTCGAGAGCATGATGTTTCCGTCGGGAAGTACTGCCATGCCCTGGACGGCATCCGGGATGGAATAGACGTAGGCCGCCTGCGTGGCAAAGCCGAAAGGCGTCGTGTCATCTGCGGGATAGGCGAAGATGACGCCTGCGTTCTCGTTGCCACTCGGAGCGATGAGGTGGTGCGCGTCGGGGGCGGGGTAGCTCGGGATGAGGTGGAAGGTGCCTGCGTAGAGCGTGTCGTTCTCGATGTTCATGAACGCCGGCGTTATCTCGAGGTCGACCGAGCTGATGACGTCCACCGTGCCACCCGCACTGACAGTGGCGAGGTCGGTCGCGTCGAAGATGAGGTAGCCGTCTTCGCACGCCAAAAAGGCGTAGCGATCTGTCGTCGTGATGGCCGAGCCATGGTCGTCGTAGATCGTCCCGTCGGGAAGCTTGGCGTAGAAGCGCGCGACGCGACCGTCCGCATCGCGACGGTAGAGGGGAGAGGCTCCACCACCGGCATCGTAGCCGCTGAACAGCCAGCATGAACCCTCATCGTAGTAGTCAAGGTCCTGACACACGAATCCGTCGTGGATGCCGGGGATGTTAAACTCGCGCTGCGCTTCGGAGTAGTACGTGTGGTACGCGATGCACACGTAGATGTTGATGACGACGAGGGCGAGGACGAGCACGCCCGCCACGATACCGATGGCCCACAGTGCGATGCGCTTGCCCTTGCCCTTCGTCATGATCGTCTGTCCCTTGCGCCTCTAGCTGCCGAGCACCTCGAGTGCGTCGGCGACGAGCTCGCCGCCCGTGAGACCGCGCGGGTCCTTTTCGATGGCCTTGGGATATAGGGCCTTGAAGGTGCATACCTCGCGGAAGTCGTGGAGATGCTCCGGCGCGGTTACGAGGATGACGGGGATGTCGGTCTCGTCACGGACGATCTCGTCGTTCATCACCTTGTCGACATAGCGGAAGAACTTACGCGCTTCCTCCTGCTTGACGTCATTGCGAGATTTCCAGCCGTGATAGGGTGGCAGGTGGTCTTCAAGGCTGTAATAATCCAGCGCGGTGACCTCTCCGTCGAACTCCGGGAAGGTCTCGGCGAAGTAGTGCTTGACATCTTCTGGGAACTCCTCGAAGTGCACGCCCTGATCGTTGCCGTCGAGTACGGCGAAGAAATCCGCGTTGAGGAGCAGCAGCTTGAAACGCGATGCCGTATCCTCGATGATTTCGCCGTTGAGCTGGGCGAAGTCGTAATCGTCGCCGACGACGACCTGGGCCTTGGGCGTCATGTCCATGTTGTAGACGTAGCAGGTCTTGGTGTTGAGGAAGAAGGCGAGGCCCTTCTTGGCCTCGAGCCACAGCTCCATGTCCTGACGTCTGGACATGTAGTCGAGCTTCTCGAGGATGGGCTTGACCTCGCGCTCGTCCCAGCTGGCGAGCAGCTGGCGCTTGGCCTCCTTTGCCAGGTCCTTGAACTCGATGCGATCCCAGTTGTTGCGGCGCATGTCACGCTCGGTGTGCTGGACGGGCATGTAGATGGAGACGGCAGGTGGCTCCTCGAACTCGAAGTCCGTCTTGATGGTCTTGAAGTCCGCGGGGTCGATCTCGTCTATCATGTGTATGCCCTCGACGAGCTCGTGCATTCTTTCCTTATTCATGGGAAGCCTCCTTCTCTCGCCATATATATTCTATAGTCAGGATAGCACGTTTATGGGCTATTTGTATCCGTTCACGGAATAATATGGAAATGTTATTGAAAACTTGAATGAGAGAAATCTGCCAGGTAGATTTCTCCCATTGGCGAGTCAGGTTTGAATGAGCTGAATCTCAATGCACTCCTGTTATACTCTCGATTCATGAACATTCCCGCTATCGAGTGAAGGGCAAATCATGCGCGCATTGCCAGAGCAGAAGCTGGATCCGAGAATCAAGAACGTCTGGCGCATAAACGATGCCATCTGGATCATCCTCGGTTTCGCCTGCTGCTTCGTCCCGTTCGCGCTCATGGCCGCGGTCGATCCTGGCGAGAGCTGGGCTGGCGTCGTCTGCATCGCGCTTATCGCCGCGCTTGTCGTGATGCTTGTCATCTTTCTCGTGGTTCTGCCGCCGATCCGTTACGTCCGCTGGCGCTACGAGCTCTCGGACGAGTATCTCGACATCGCCAAGGGCATCATCTGGCGCAAGCGCTACATCATTCCGTTCATTCGCGTGCAGAACACCGACACGCGCCAAGGCCCCATCTTGCGGGCCTTCAAGCTTGCATCGGTCACGGTCTCCACGGCGGCCGGATCACATGAGATTCCCGGCCTGGACACCCAGAGCGCAGAGGAGCTGCGCGACCGTGCCGCCGAGCTCGCTCGCCTGGCCCGCGAGGACGTGTGATGGACGGGCGGGATATGCAGGAGGAGACGCCAGCGCACGTAGCGCAAGAGCAGCCTATCAGGCATCAGGTGCACCACAGCTATATCTGGCTCGGAACGCTGCGCGTCGTCTTCGTCGTGCTCGTCGCCGTCGTCATCTCGATGTTTTCGAGCATCTTGGGCGCCATTTCCGAGGGGATGCGCGGCGGGGGAACCGAGGTTGGGTTCGTAATCGCGGTGACGGCGGGTATCTCGTTCGTCGCGTTTGTCGTCTTCGCCGGTATCGTCTTTCTCGTTCACTGGCTTGCCTACAAGCGCCTGTACTACGTCTTGGGCCCTGACGAGTTCAATCTCTATAGCGGCATCATCACCAAGAAACGCGTGCACGTGCCCTATAACAAGGTGCAGTCGGTCGACCAGAAAGCATCGCTTCTGCAACGCATTGCCGGCGTGCGCACGCTCTACATCGACACGGCCGGCGGTGCCAACAACAAGGCCATCATTGTTCCCTATGTCACCAAACATGACGCCGAGTGGCTCAGAAGCGAGCTCTTCGCCCGCAAAGATGCCTCGATGCGCGGCGTGAGCCACCAGGAAGCCGTTCGCTCCCAGACGCAGACGACGCGACCCCAGAGGCCGGGAGTGCCCATTCCTCCGGCAGGCGAACGCGAGGGGCGCAACATACTCGACGTTGGCCAGGAGGCGTGGGACGAGCTGGGCGGCGTGTTTGCCGGTAAGGCTTATGACGGCGGGTACGTGAGCTACGAGTACGGCCTTTCTAACAAGGAGCTCGTCTTAGCCGGTCTTTCCAACAACGCAAGCTTCGCGGTTCTGCTCTTGGGCATCGTCGCCGGCGTCGTGCAGATCGTGGGTTCGATATTCGACATCTTGCCCAATTCGGCGGACGATGCGATTTCCGCGGTGGTGGCCGAGGTCGGGTCGCAGGTTATCCAGTCGGGCATGGTCGCGCTTGCCAGCATGGTGATCGGCTTCATCGTCATCGTGTGGGTTCTCTCCGTCATCGCGTCGTGCA
Source organism: uncultured Coriobacteriaceae bacterium (assembly GCA_964388185.1). Taxonomy (GTDB): domain Bacteria; phylum Actinomycetota; class Coriobacteriia; order Coriobacteriales; family QAMH01; genus QAMH01. The sequence continues at coordinate 2,438 of CAYLYJ010000050.1, read as the reverse complement.
TCGGCTATGGCGGGTTCAGGGCACGTCGGCGCGAGAGTCGTATCGAGGTCGAATACGGTCTGCTGCAGCACACCTTCCAGGGCGTCGACATCGAACGCGTCCAGGCCGTCGTGGTCACCCAGTCGTTCATCCGCAGGATCTTCGGTTACTGCGAGGTGTCGCTTGCCAAGGTCGACGCGAATGCAGAGGGCGATGACGGCAAGAACGCGCGTGCCAAGCGCGGCATCGTCATCCATCCTTTCGTGAAAACCTCCAAGGTCCCGCAGATTCTCGCCGGGCTCGTCCCCGAATTCGAGGATGTCCCGACTGACCGGCGCAAGGTCGCTCCCGTTGCGCTTCGTCGTGCCCTCACGCGTCGCTGCATCGTGCAGGGCGCCGGATTCTGGCTCGCCGTCATCGTGGCCGTCTTCCAGCTCACCATGGGGTTGTGGGTTGACGATGTAGCCGTGAGCATCCATGCACTCGGCATGACGTTTTCCATCGGTACGCGCGATCTTCTCGATTCGACGTGCATGATTTGCTACATACTCGCCGCCATCATCGTGGTCGTGAGTGCCATCGGAGCCGTCCTGTGGGCTCGCTCGTCGAGCTTCGCCTTCAATCGCCGCTTCATGCAGGTGACCAACGGCGGCTTCTCGACGTCGACCGTGACCTTTCCGCGTCAGAAGATCCAGTACGGTTACACCAAGACCAATCCGCTGCAGCGCATGGCGCACACCGCGACCATCAAGGCACGCACCGCAGCCGGCGTGGGCGGTACCACCTACGCGCTCATCGATGTGACGCAGGAAGACGCCGAGGCATGGCTGGCATGGCTCGAACCACGTGGCGCAAAACGAGACAGTTGCTCAGGGACGTTGTCTCATTTTCGCATGAGGATGGCACCCAGGATGAAGGGAAGCCAGAAGCAGATGAGCCGGTAGACCATGATGACGGCCAGTCCGGTCGCCTGCTCGATGCCGAAGATCGTGAACGCGACGAGCGCGGCGGCTTCGACGACGCCCACGCCCTGGGGGATGGGCGAGGCCATGGCCGCAAGCGTGACGACCACGTAGATGCAGATGACGGCCGTGAAATCGTCCATGCCGAAGGCAAGTCCCACGAAGGCAAAGCAGATGATCTCGCAGATATTGGCGACGACGGCCCAGGCCAGTTCGATGACGATGCTCGGGACCTTGTGCACCATGTCCTTGGCCGATGACGAGTAGGTATCCACGAGCTTCTTGACCGAGGTGTCGATGTCGTGGCGGTGCAACCGTGCGAGTACCTTGTCGATGGCGTGCTCGATGGGCGCGATGATCTTGAGCAGGAACTGTGGATGCAGCGCCGCGAGCGCCATGGCGGCGACGATCGCGCCCACGGCCACGACAGCGCCGATACCGAGGATGAGCCAGCCTGTCTCGAGCTTGCCCATGACGAGCAGGATGGCAAAGCCGATGATCATGATGATGACGAAGGCGGCACTGATCGAGACCTGGCGTAGCAGGGCGGCGCCCGTGGCGCGTCCCGATTCGATGCCGCGCTTGGTGGCTGCCTCGATGACCACGGAGGTCCCCGAGATGTTGAACGAGGGAATGATCGTGTCCATGAAGAAGGTCTGGAAGACGAGGATGACGTTCTCGCCGATGGGCATGGATGTGCCCGATGCCTTGAAGCACCAGGCAAACGAGAGCCCCTGCGTGAAGTACTTGCCGAGCTGGAAGACGAGGCCAGCGAGCAGGAAGATGGGCGTGCCGCGCTCGATAGTCTGGATGAGATGCTGCAGCTGATCGCCACGCATGAAGAAGACCGCGAGAAAGACGATGACGGCCAATCCCGCGAGCAGAGTTATGAGGTCCTTCTTCTTCATGCTCCTCCTCATGTGATGAATGTGACAGGGGTCAGGCCCCTGTCACATTCTGTGGGTTAGCAAGTTTTTGCGAAGAAACCCTACGGACGCTGGCCCATGCCGCCTTCGAGTGTAAGGGTCTCGCCGCTCATGAACTTGAAGTCCGGGTTGGCGAGCTGGACGACGACACGGCCGATCTCCTTCTCGACGTCGCCGTAGTGGCCCATGGGAGGCATGTGGACATTGGCCTCGAATGCCTCGGGGTAGGCCTCCTGGAAGTTCTCGAGCGCCGCTGTCCAGGCAAGCGGGCAGACTACGTTGACGTTGATGCCATCGGGGCCCCACTCGGTGGCGGCCACGCGGCTCATGCCACGAATGCCCTCCTTGGCAGCGGCGTAGGCGCATTGCCCGTAGTTACCGAAAAGACCGGCACCGGACGCGAAGTTGATGACGGAGCCCTTTGTCTCCTTGAGGTGCGGATAGCATGCCTGCATGTAGTAGAAGGTCGCGTAGAGACCCGAGTAGATGGCCAGGTCAAACTGGTCGGTCGTGTGGTCGGCGAGCGTGACGCCGGAAGCCGAGGCCTGCGCGTTGTTGACCAACACGTCGA
>CAYLYJ010000049.1:0-10488 GCA_964388185.1 uncultured Coriobacteriaceae bacterium | reverse complement strand
TACGAGACGACGTTGAAGATGATCGAATCTTCACTCCAGGCAACGGCAATGCCGAAGAGCAAGACGCAGGCCAGCGTGATGCGGCTCACGATGAGCACCTGGTTGTCGGTGGCATCCTTCTTGAAGACGCCACGGAAGATGTTCTCGGCGACTGACGAGCCCGTGATAAGCAGGTACGACGAGGCGCTCGACATTGAAGCGGCAAGAATGCCCGAGACGACCAGACCGCAGAGAAAACCGGGGAGCATGACTTGCGACAGGAAGATGAAGATGCTCTCCGCGCCGGATTGGGTGAGGTATTGGGCGGGGAAGAGATAACGGCCGATGATGCCAATCATGATCGCGCAGAACATCGAGACGACGACCCAGACGATGGCGATGCGACGCGAGGTCTTGATCTCGCTGTCGTTACGGATGCCCATGAAGCGCACGAGCACCTGCGGCATGCCGAAGTAGCCCAGACCCCAGCTCAGGGTCGAGATGATGGTGAGCAGGCCGTATTCCGCCGGGATGCCAAAGATGGGAGCGCCACCAATCATGTACTGCACGCCGTCGGCATCGACCTCGGGCGTGGCCGTCTGCACCATAGAGAGGTAGCCGGGGATGTCGGAGAGGAACGCGGCGGTGTTCTCGACGCCACCCGCCATGGCGATGGAGCCGATGACGACGACCGCCAGGGCAAAGAACATGAGGCAGCCCTGCACGAAGTCGGTCGCGACGACCGAGAGGTAGCCGCCGACCATCGTGTAGAGGAACACGATGATGGCGCCGAAGATCATCATGACCGTATAGTCCATGCCAAAGAGCGTGTTGAAGAGCTTTCCGCAGGTGACGAAGCAGCTGCCCGTGTAGACGCAGAAGAAGATGAGGATGATGACGGCCGCAACCGTGCTCACGACATTTTTGGTGTCATGGAAGCGATTGGAATAGAAACCGGGTAGGGTGATCGAGTCGTTGGCCTTTTCGGAATAGCGACGCAGGCGCTTGGCGACGAGCAACCAGTTGAAGTAGGTGCCGAGTGCCAGGCCGATGCATGTCCAGCCTGCATCGGCGGCGCCGGTGAAGTAGGCGAGACCCGGCAGGCCCATGAGCAGATAGCCCGACATGTCCGATGCCTCGGCTGAAAGGGCCGTGAACCAGGGACCGACCTTACGGCCGCCCAGGAAATACTCCGATGAGGACTTGTTAGCGCGCCTCGCGTAGGAAAAGCCGATGATGAGCACCACCATGAAGTAAATCAAGATGGCGATGATGACTGCGTAATCTCCTGTATTCATGAAAACCTCTCGTCCATAAAGCCTAGTGGCGCACTATTATAACTTTAGTACGGTAAAGTGAAAGCCTTTTTCCGTCGAGCAGCGGTTGGGCGGGACATCACCGGCTGCTGCTCGTCAACACCGCATCTTTTGATATATTGTCTGCTTGACCACGACATAGACGGCATGGAGTTCACAATGCACGAAACATCATCGACGAACGAAAGCACGCATATGAACGAGGCGCTCTGGGGTGGGCGCTTCGAGGATTCGCCCACCGAGTTCACGCAGGCCTTTGGCGCTTCTTTGCCCGTTGACCAGCGCATGTGGGAGTCCGACATCGAAGGTTCTAAGGCGCATGCGCTCATGCTCGCCCGTCAGGGCGTGATTTCGGAAGAGGATGCCGAGCAAATTCGCGCTGGCCTTGACGCGATTTTCGCGCAGATCGAAAACGGCGACTTCGATTTCGACATAAACGACGAGGATATCCACATGTCCATCGAGCGCAACTTGACCGAGGCGATTGGCGCGGCAGGTGGTCGCCTGCATACGGGCCGCAGCCGCAACGACCAGGTCGCGACCGACACGCGCCATCATGCCAAGAAACTCGCGGATGGCCTCGCGCGCCAGGTGCTCGACTTGCGCGGCGCGCTGCTCGATCTCGCCCAGGACAACTTCGGCGTTGTCATGCCGGGCTACACGCACATGCAGAAGGCCCAGCCCGTGCTCTTCTCACATCACGTGCTCGCGTATTATTGGATGTTCGCGCGCGACTTCGAGCGTCTGCGTGCGGCCTATCGGAGTGCCGACGTGCTGCCGTTGGGCAGTGCGGCGCTGGCCGGTACGACGTACCCGCTCGACCGACACTTTGTGGCAGACGAGCTCGGCTTTACCGCCGTGGCGGAAAACAGCATGGATGCGGTGAGCGACCGTGACTTCCTGCTCGACCTCTCCTATGCCTGCTCGGTTGCCATGATGCACCTGTCGCGCCTGTGCGAAGAGCTCATCTACTGGTCGAGCAACGAGTTCGGCTTCATCCGGCTGTCCGATGCTTACTCGACGGGGTCGTCGATTATGCCCCAGAAGAAGAACCCCGATTTCGCCGAGCTCATCCGTGGCAAGACCGGGCGCGTGTACGGCGATCTCATGGCGCTGCTCACGACCATGAAGGGTCTGCCGCTCGCCTATAACAAGGACATGCAGGAGGACAAGGAAGGCGTCTTCGACGCGGTCGACACGCTCGGCAATTCCCTCGTCGTGATGACAGGTATGATTCGCACCCTGAAAGTCAACGAGGATGCCATGCGTGCCGGGGCACTTGGTGGTTTCATGGCCGCCACCGATCTGGCCGACTACCTTGTCGGGACTGGCGTGCCGTTTCGCGAGGCGCATACCATCGTGGGCAGGCTCGTGCTCGAATGCGAGAAGCAGGGGAGGACCTTGCAGGATCTGAGTGCCGAAGAGCTGGCCGAAATCGACGGCCACTTCGCCGCGGATGCGCTCGAGGCAGTGGATATCGACAAGGTCGTCGAGCGACGCACGACCTATGGCGCGACTGGTCACGAGGCGGTCAAGGTCCAGCTCGAGCACGCGCGCGAGAGCCTCGCGGCTGACACGCATGCGATGGCGGATTAGGCGATGAGAAAGCCGGAACTGCTCGCCCCCGCGGGCAATCGTGCGGCGTTCGAGGCGGCGCTCGCCGCAGGTGCCGATGCCATCTATCTGGGTGCCGGCTCGTTCAACGCACGTCGCAATGCCGACAATTTCGGGATAGACGATTTGCGTGCGGCGTGTCGTGACGCTCATCTGCGTGGCGTCCGCGTCTATCTTACGGCCAACACCCTCGTGTTTCCCGGCGAGATGGACGATGTCCTTTCGATGGTCGCGGATGCCGTCGAAGCGGGAATCGATGCCGCCATCGTGCAGGATGTCGGCCTCATGTCCGTGCTGCGCCGCGAGCTGCCCGAGCTTGAATTGCATGCGTCCACTCAGCTCAATGTACGTGGCAAGCGCGGTATCGAACTTGCCGCGCGCCTGGGTTGCTCGCGCGTTACGCTTGCCCGCGAGCTCTCCATAGAGAAGATCGCCGAGCTTGTCACGCTTGGCATCGACCTCGAGGTATTCGTCCACGGTGCGCTTTGCATCTGCCAGTCGGGACAGTGCCTGCTTTCCTCGCTCATCGGCGGACGTAGCGCCAATCGCGGTCTGTGCGCTCAGCCATGTCGTCTGCCCTACAAACTTGTCGATGAAGACGGCAAGAGGCTTGCGCAGGAAGGGCAATACCTGCTGAGTCCGCGTGACTTGTGCGGTATCGAGATGGTCGATCGGCTCATCGAGGCCGATGTCGCGTCTCTCAAGATCGAAGGGCGCATGAAGTCGCCTGAGTACGTCTCGACGGTTACGGCGACCTATCGCGAGGCCATTGACCGTGCATGGGAGGATGTCGCCTCCTACGAGGTCGAATCCGACGCCAAGGATACTCTGGCCGAGGCGTTCAACCGCGGGTTTACGCAAGGCTACCTCGCCGGCGAGCGTGGAAACGACATGATGGGCTACAGGCGTCCCAACAATCGCGGTGTTGCCGTCGGGCGCGTCACGGGGTATTCAGCCGGCAAGGTGAAGCTTGCCGCGAACGCCGATATCACGGTGGGCGACCTGCTCGAGTTCTGGACCTCGAAGGGACGCGTCACCTATACGGTCGAGTCATCCGATACCCTCAAGGGCGGGACGAAGTATCTGGGGGTGCGTGAGCCGGTGTCCGTGGGCGACCGCGTGTTTCGCGTGCGCTCGGCCAAGCTTGCTGCCGATGCGCAGGGGCGCACCGAGACGGGAATGAAGATCCCGGTTTCGATTGACGTGCGCATGCTCGAGGGTGAACCGCTCGAAATCGTCGTACATGATGACGCGGGGCACGAGGCTCGGGCACAGGGTCCGGTTATCGAGGCGGCCCGCACCAAGGCGGTCACGCGCGAGGATGTCATCGATCACGTGGGAAGGCTCGGCGCGACTCCCTTTGCGTGCGAAGCATGGACCGTCGAGCTCGACGAGGGAGTCGGCATTGGGTTTTCCGCCTTGCACAAGACGCGAGCTGCCGCACTCGAGACGTTCGAGGAAGTTCTGCTCGAGGCAAACGCCAAGCCGGCCTTACGGGCCGGGTCCGTCGACATCACGCGCGTTCCGGATCACTCGGATATGGCACCCTTCGCAACCGCCGTGCGCTTTGACGACACGAACATCGCATGCACACTCGAGCAATTCGAGCCGGGATGTTCTATCGGACCGCGCATGTACGCTACCAACGTCGAGGCTATCCGCACCTGGGCCGCGCTCGGCGCGAATTTCGTCTGGCTCTCGCCCGAGCTCACGCTTCACCAGATGAAGCTGCTCGCCGACGAATCGCCACTTCCCTTGGGGACTGTCGTCATCGGTCGTCAGGAACTCATGGTGAGCGATCACTGCTTCCTCATGGCCGAGGGTCCCTGTGATGAACGTTGTGGTACTTGCGAGCGTCGTCGGGGTACAGCGCGATTCTTTGAGGACCGCAAGGGCTATCGCTTCCCCGTGACGACGGACCTGCACGGATGCGGACACATCTACAACGCCGTGCCGCTCGACGTCGCGCATGCCATTGGCGACCTGCTGCGTGCCGGCGTACGTGGATTCGCCGTTGATGCCACGCTCATGGGCGAAGGTGAGACGGAGCACGCGCTCAACCGCGTGCGCAGTGGCCTGAACGGCACGAAGGTTGCCAAGCTGCCCGACACCACCACGGGGCATCTCTTCCGACCCGTCGAATAGGCGCAGGGTTTACCATGGGTTCCATCTGCTAAGATAGCGGTTTTAGACGATAAGAAAGTCTCGTGAAAGGCAAGATCGTGCTTTCGAGCGAAGAACAACTTCACATCATCCAGTCCGGCGCCGCGGGGCTGACCCCGCTTGAGGCCATGAAGAAGAAACTCGACCGCGGCACGCCGCTCAACATAAAGCTTGGCGTGGACCCGACGAGCCCCGACCTTCACATCGGGCATGCGGTACCCCTTCGCAAGTTGCGTCAGTTCCAGGACCTGGGCCATGAGGTCACCCTCATCATCGGCGATGGCACGGCGATGATCGGTGACCCTTCCGGTCGCGACACGACTCGCCCCCAACTCTCCGCCGAGCAGATCGACGCGAACGCCCGCACCTACATGGACCAGGCGATGAAGGTGCTCGACCCCGAGAAGACCAAGGTCGTGCACAATCGCGATTGGATCTTCGACCTCGACCTCGCCGAGCTGCTCGGCCTTCTCTCCAACTTCACGGTCGCCCGCATCCTCGAGCGCGACGACTTCTCAAACCGCTACCACAATCAGCAGCCCATCGCCATGCACGAGTTCATCTACCCCATCATGCAGGCGTATGACTCGGTCGTCATCAAGGCCGACGTCGAGCTCGGCGGCAACGACCAGCTCTTCAACCTGCTCGCCGGACGCGAGCTCATGGAGAAGAGGGGCATGGAGCCCCAGGTCTGCCTGACCCTGCCCTTGCTCGAGGGTCTCGATGGCGTGCGCAAGATGTCCAAGTCCTATGGCAACTACGTGGGCCTCACCGACGAACCTGCCGACATGTTCGGCAAGATCATGAGCATTCCCGACGAGCTCATGCCCAAGTACTATCGTTTGGCGACGGCTCTGCCCGTCGCCGAGGTCGACGAAATCGAGGCCGGTCTGGCGGCTGGCGAGCTCGATCCCAACCAGTCGAAGCGCCGTCTCGCACGCGAGATCATCAAGATCTATCACGACGAGCAGGCCGCGGCCGATGCGGAGGAGCAGTTCGATCGCGTCTTCAAGGCACATGGCGTTCCCGAGGATATCGAGGTCTTCGACATCGCGCTCGAGGACGATCCCGAGAAAGGTGGCGTCTACCTGCCCAAGCTACTCGCCGACCTCAAGCTCGTCGCCTCCGGTGGCGAGGGCCGTCGCATGATCGACCAGGGTGGTGTCAAGGTGAACGGCGAAGTCGTCGCCAAGGGCGCGTACCATATGCCAGCTTCCGAGCTGGCTGGCGCCACGCTGCAGGTCGGCAAGCGCAAGTGGGCAAAGCTGGCGTAGAGTAAGCCGGATAGAGCACTGGATAACGGATGGCCTTAATGGGTCATCCGTTTGTTTTTGTGGGGTCGATTGCAAACCGGCAATGGGTGGCTATTTGATAAGATGGTGCCACCACACCGCATGACTCGGGAAACCGAGTAATGCTCCACAGCCGAATATCTTTTTGCTTGGGGAAAAGGCGAGATGGAGGGCATCTGCCTTTCAAGGTCTTTTCTTCATGCTTGCATGTGGAGCCTTGCGGTGTGGTAACTGTGGTGGGTGCCCTCCATACCGAGGCCTATGCGGCTCCTTCCGCGGTTAGAGAAACCATGCTGGAAGGAGCAGAAAATGACAAGTGAAAATCTGCAAAAAGCAAAAACCATCGTAGCGTGTGTGACCATTGGCATAGGCGTGATATGCCTAATTGTCGGCCTAGTTTTTCCTATGCCCGATGAACACTTAAGCACATTTGTCGCAGCAAACAGCTCCTCCTTCCATGTAGAGGAATATGTTGGTGGTGATGCCTATAACTACATAATTGGAGCATGCATTCTTGGAGGTCATGTTGCGGGCGCCATGGCGACAAAGTCCATATTCGTCGCGGTTGGTCTTGTCCTTGTCTGTCTTGGATGTTTTCTCTTGGTCTTCAGTCTCTCTAGCAAGCGACAGGGTGACGGCGCGAAGTCAAACCTTCCTAGCTTATAGAGGAGAAGACCATGAGCGAACGATATGCGCAAATCAATGTCGATAAAAGAGGGCGCTACATTCCCGGCGCCCCTGTCATCCTAGAAGCTTCAGCTCTTCTGAAAGATAACGTAACCGGAGAGGTTTTCGCACAATTCAAGTTCAAATGTATTTCGCAAAAGTCTGTCATAGCCGCAACGGTGAGTCTTGAATGCTTTGACGTTATGGGCAATGAGACTCAAGGCGTTGAGAACTTTCAGTATCTCGACCTGGATATATCACGAGACCAAAGGTTTGGGCAGAGTATCCCCATTCCTCTTCCGGACAAGACTACGCGGGGCATCAAGATAACTGCCATTACCATTGTTTTCAATGATGGCAACATTTGGACTTCAGGAGGCGTTGCGTGGCAATACTTACCTGAGAAATCATTCCTTGCTCCTCTGTTGGACGAGCATGGCCTGTTTGATCAGTATCGATTAGATGTTACCGATAAGGCAAGGTACTATCCCTGGGAATTCGAAGACCTGTGGTTCTGTGCGTGTGGCTATGAGAATCACAGTGAAGAGAAGATATGCCATACCTGCGGCGCATCTAAAATGACGGTGTTTGGTAGTCTTGACATCGATATGTTGCAACGGCATAAGGAAGAACGCGAAAAAGAGAGGGCAGAGGCAAAAGCAGCGGAAGAGGCGAAAAAGGCGGTCAAACGAGAGCAGAATATATCAAAGCTAAAGAAGAACAGGCTCAGGATAATTCTTGCAGCGGTCGTAGCCATTGCCGCTATCGTTGTCCTGGTTTCGTTTGCTGTCGTATCATGCGGCGCTTCCAATACAAGCCAAGACAGCCTGCCCAAGGATAATCACTCTTTCCGACCGAATACCTTTTCTACCTCAAATAGCAGCTCCGAGGATGCCCCTGTTCTTCCCGAAAGCGCTCCTACGCTTTCGGCCTACACGGTTACTGGCGAGCTGCTGAAAGGCAAAGTTGTTCAAGACGCCAATGGATACGTGTTGGCTGACTCCAGCGCTAGGGAATATTCCAGAGGCGAGCTTGAGGCCCTGAACCTCACTCCGGCTGAACTCTGCATCGCCTGGAACGAGCCGTTTGCCCGCGAGGGCTACCATTTCAAGAACCCGGACATACAAGCCTACTTTGAAAGCACGAGCTGGTATAGGGATCGCCATGCCCAGGTTAATCTGACGGGGGCTGCTGCGGCCAATAATGCCCTGATCAGAGAAATTGCCGATACGACGGGTGACGGCTATAAGTGGAAGGATCTGGCAACGGAGTAGTTGGTAACTACGCGGCACAAAAGTAGCTCCAAAGTTCCGTTTTTGACGATAGCCCAGGACTGTCTCTCTTTTCTCTTTAGAGGAGTAAATCAATGAATTTATTAAATCGTGCCTCAAGAGTAAACATGCACAAGTCAATTCTCATAACGTTCCTGGTTCTCTGCTTCCTTATTGCCTCATTCGCTCTTATTGGGTGCAATGATTCTTCGCAAGGAGGAAATAATCTTAAACAGACCAGAAGCGCTTCGTACTTTCAAAACTCAGACTCAATAGGCGCTCCACCTTTCAAGGGAAAAATCGTCGACAGTGCTCTGTACAGTCCTAGAAGACAACAGGTGGATCCCAACGGGAAGACTTGGAATCCTGGCACTCTTCTTATGGCAATTGGGATAAGCCCAACAACTGAATATCACTATGATTTCTTGAATGACTGGGGCAAGGTATCGCTTCTCTTCACCTATGTCTTTTATGATACCGATAAGAATCCTGTTTATGCCTATTCCTACCAAGTCAACATGACCAACAAAGATTCATTGTCTCAGATGCTCCCTGATACGGAATTCGAAACACAAATGGACTTTTTTAACGTCACGCCCAAGTCAGTTAGAGTCTATCTCTCAGCGGCTTTGGTCAAGACCTCTTCCAATCAAATTCTCAGTTTTGGACTCGATGCAGACAAGATTTGCGAGCTAAACGTTTTCGAAAACAAGAGCAGGGACATTGATGGCCTCCTTCAGGCCCTCAAAGACGACGCTGTGGATTGTGGCGATGCGGTAATCATGACGCAGAAATAAGAATAAGGTTTTCTCTCAGGGGAAATGAGCTCTGCTGTCGCGTTCGCATATCTGGTGTTTTGTAAACATCTAACGCGTCGCACAGCTATCAGTCCTGGGGTTACAGTGATTGCAGCGGAAATTACAGCAGCCTTCATGCAGATGTGATTTGTCTATCAAACTAAGAAAAGGCAAGGTCCACTAGATGTGTCAGGGGGTCAGACCCCTTGACACAGTACGTTCGACATTTTGCTTATCAAAAGCGTAGCGCAAAATGCTTATCGACCAAAGGAAATGACAAAAGTGCGCTATACTTCATCTTCGCGTCGGGGAGTGGCGCAGCCTGGTAGCGCGCCTGCTTTGGGAGCAGGATGTCGCAGGTTCGAATCCTGTCTCCCCGACCATCTTTTATTTTCGGCTCATAAAGGTGAGGTCATGGACGAGATTATCCTCGGCTCCCATGTGGGCATGTCGGGAAAGAATATGTTCCTGGGATCCGTGAACGAGGCGGGTGGCTATGGCGCCAACGCCCTCATGGTGTACACCGGCGCTCCGCAGAACACGCGACGCAAACCCCTCTCCGAGCTCAACATCGAGGCCGGTCTAGAGCGTGCAAAGCAAATCGGCATTCGCGAGGTTGTCGTTCATGCGCCCTACATCATCAACCTCGCTAATTCGGTGAAGCCTGATACTTTCGAGCTGGGCGTGGAGTTCCTTGCCATGGACTTGCAGCGTGCCGCCGCGCTTGGTGCCAAGTCGCTGGTGCTGCATCCCGGGTCACATGTTGGTGCAGGCGCGCAAACTGGCATTGAACAGCTCGCCAAAGGGCTTAACCAGGTTCTGGAGCAGGATGAGAGTGGTGTCTCCGTTGCACTCGAGACCATGGCCGGCAAGGGTGGCGAGATCGGGAGGACCTTCGAAGAGATTGCCGCGATCTACGACGGCGTGCGCTTTTCCGAGCGCTTGCGGGTGTGCTTCGATACCTGCCATGTCAACGATGCGGGTTATGATCTGGTTGGGGACTACGAGGACGTGCTCGCGGATTTCGACGCACAAGTCGGTCTCGACCAAATTGCGGTCATTCATGTGAACGACAGTGTGAATCCGCGTGGATCGCACAAGGACCGTCACGCGAACATCGGCGAGGGGAGCATTGGCTTAGACACCCTGCGAAGAATCGTTCACGACGAGAGATTCACTGCGGTACCCAAGATTCTCGAGACGCCGTGGCGTTGCGAGGAAGGTTCGACGAAGAAGACGCTACCGCCCTACAAGGAAGAGATAGCGTTGTTACGTTAAACTTTCTCCAGCTTTATCCTGCGATGCGTAGTCATTGGGGTATAATCCGTCTACATTGCGGGCGTAGTTCATCGGTAGAACCTGAGCCTTCCAAGCTCATGAGGTGGGTTCG
>CAYLYJ010000048.1:0-10510 GCA_964388185.1 uncultured Coriobacteriaceae bacterium | reverse complement strand
CAGGTGCCAGTGGGCTTCGGCCCGTGAAGGTTCAACTCCTTTCGCCCGCACCAAATCACAAGAAGGCCGGCCTTTAAGGTCGGCCTTTTTCGTGTACTTCAGCGGTTTTAAGGTCCAATTACCTATAATGTGCTACTGCATCTGTCAAAATGAACAGGAAACGAGGAGAGAGGCAAGATGCAGGGTCCATTGATCCTAGACCGCTATCGACCCATAGAGGTCAAAGGCGAAGGTGGCAGCGGTAGAGTCGAGATCTGCTGGGACACACGCATACAGCGACGTGTCGCGATAAAGCGCATGCCCGTATCCAGCGCATGGGCCAACGGCAGCGTTCCCGGCCTTTCCGAGGCACGCACGGGTGCGATGCTCAGTCGTCCCTCCATCGTGAGCGTCTACGATTTCGATACTGTCGACAACGAGGCCTTCCTCATCATGGAAGCCATCGAAGGACCCTCTCTTTCGCAGATTATCCATGACACCCCTCCGGGAAGCTTCGACCTCGACATCGCGGCGGCCATCATCCTTGCCGTCGGCGATGCCATCGAGTTCGCGCACGAGAATCAGGTTCTGCACCTCGACATCAAACCGGATAACATCCTCGTGAACCGCAATGGCGCTTGCAAGGTCAGTGATTTTGGCGTATCCGAGCTCGCCGACGCGCAGGGATTTCGCAAGGCAAGTGGCGGCACCATCGGCTATATGCCGCCCGAACAGATGAACAGCCAGGAGCTCGACGAACGCACTGACGAATTCGCCCTGGCGACCGTCGTCTACGAGATTCTCACCGGCAAACGTCCCTTCGCGGCACGCAGTCTCAACGCAAGTGCGGCGCTCATCCAGAAGTTTGACGTGACTCCACCCTCGGCGTTGCGCCCCGACCTCGATCCGGGCATCGACAGCGTGCTATTCACGGCACTCTCGCCCGACCCGGATGATCGCTACGATAGCGTGGCTGACTTCCTCGCCGCGCTCATGCCCTACCTGGGCAACCCCGCACAGGGTAGCCGTCGCCTGCGCGAAATCGTCCAGGTAGACGACGAGATCGTGGAAGAGGAGAGCTCCATCCCCAAAAAGCGCGGCCTGCTCGAGCGCGTCTCGCCTCGCTTCGGCTTCGTTGCCGGACGCATCATTGCCGCAGCGCTCTGCTGGTGGCTCAGCACCTCGGCGCTCTTCAACGTCACGATGCTCGACACCAACATCGCCATGCTCGTCGCGCTACTGCCCGCCGTGGCCGCAGCAGTTAAGCCGCCCTTCGGCGCCTTGCTCGCCATGCTCGTCAACGGCGTCTCACTCTTCTTGTGCGCAACGCCCATGCCCATACTCGGTGTCGCCGCCATCGCCGCGGCGGTTGCCTGGGTCGTCCTCTTCGGTAGAGAGGGCGTGGCCGACACAAACTGCGCACTCATCATCTCGCCCCTCGGTCTCGTCGGTTTCGCGCCACTCGCGCCCATGATCGCCGGCTACTGCCTACCACCCAAACGCGCACTGGGAGCTGCCGTCATCCAGGTCGTTCTCATGCTTACCGTAGGCAAGAACACGGGACCGGAATTATTGTTCGGAAGTATCACGAGTGTGCCCACCTGGATTATGATATGTGGTTGGATAGTCTCGGCAGTGCTCATGTCATTACTGTGTGCACGCGAGACACGTATACTGTCAATACTTGGCGCGGTTTGCGCAGCAGTCGTTCTACTTATCGCGCAAGCCATCGGAATAAGCGTTTTAACCGGCATCGTCGCCGGCCCAAGCAGCACGTGGACCATCACGACGGTGCTTGCGTGCGTTGCCATGTGTGTCGTCGGTATCCTAGAGTCGTCGGCACGTCATAAAGGAGAGTAGCAATGGGCATTTTTTCGAGGTTCGAGAACAAGGCCGAGGACGTCATCGAAGGTTCGGGCGGACGCGGACGCGGTGGCATCGAGCCCGTCAAGCTTGCCAAGCGCGCTTGCAAAGAGATGGAACACGAGAAGATGATCGGCGTCGGGCACGAGTATGCCCCCACGCTTTACAACATCCTCGTGTCGCCCGAAGACGATGCCGCGATGAGCGGATACTATCCCTCGCTCGCAGGCGAGATCGAAACGTACCTGACCGGTCAGGGTGCCCAACGTGGCCTGGTCTTTGACTGCCCGCCACTGGCGCGATTTATCGTTGATGACGGTCTGAGGCGCGGTAAGTTCGACATCATCGCCGAGAGCGTGAGTCCGGCCATCATCGCCGAGTTGCGCCACGAGGAGATGGTACGCTACGGCATCGAACCCGATTACGACAATCTGGATGACTTTGACTTCGACCGCGCCCACGAGCATTCCAGAAGCCAGGCGCCGCGTCCTGAACGTGAGCCCGAGCCCGACTTTCCAGCCGAAGACGGCTTTGCCGGCGAGCCGGCAGGCGATGACTTCGATGATCCGGCGTTTGCCGCGCCGATGCCCGCAGCCACCTCGATGCCCGCCCCCGAAGAGAACATGTTCGGCGATACCGCGGACGGAGACGCCGCCGGGCAGCGTACAGTCATGCTCAACGAGCCCGTGATTCTCGAGCCTCAGGCCGTTCTCTACAACCTCAAGACCCAGCGCGTATACCAGCTGCGCGATGATCGTACCGTCGTCGGTCGCGATACCAATTGTGACGTCATCATCGGCGACCCAAGCGTCTCACGCCATCATGCCGAGGTCCTACACAACGACTCCGGTTGGCTCATCCGCGATACCGGCTCCACCAACGGCATAATTGTCAACGGCGTTGCCACAACGCAGTCGCGCATTTACGACGGCGACATTATCGACCTCGGCACCACGCAACTCGAGTTCCAGGAGGGCTAGGCTCAGCATGGTCGATCTTCTTCTCCTGGCTGGCCGCCTGCTGCTCGTCGCCCTGCTCTACCTCTTCCTGTTCTTCGTGGTGAAGACGGGGGTCGGCCTCGTCCGCGGCCAGAACAAGAAGGCGAAGTCCTGGACGCTCAACGTTGAAAAGGGCCCTCGCACGCTCAAGGGCGTGCGTCTGACCATTGCCGGTCCTATCGTCATCGGACGCGCTCCAGGAGCTGACATCGTCATTCCTACTGATTACGTTTCGGCGCGTCACGCACGCTTCTCGCTTTCGGGCAAGAACCTTTCGGTCGAGGATCTCAACTCAACCAACGGCACCTTGCTCAACGGGCACCCTGTCACCAAACCCGTCGCCTGCTCTGAAGGCGACATCGTCACCATCGGAAACGTCGACATAAAGATTGGCCGTCAATGAGTTTCAACTTCACCAAGCCCAACATGCCACGCTCATTTGCTGCGCGTTCTGACGTCGGCAGCGTGCGCGAGCACAACGAAGACAGCTATCTAGTCAAGACCCCGCTCTTCGTCGTCGCTGATGGCATGGGCGGACACGAGGCGGGAGAGGTCGCGAGCAGAATCGCCGTGACCACCATGGAGGCCCAAGCTCCTAAGAGCACGAGCCCCGAGGCGCTTGCCGCCGCCGTCCTCAAAGCCAATGACGCCGTACTGCGCGGCGCCAAGGACGGCACGGGCAAGCCCGGCATGGGCACGACGCTCACGGCTGCCTTCGTCTTCGAAGACGAGGCGACCATCGCGCAGGTGGGTGATTCGCGCGCGTACCTCTTGCATGACGGCAAGCTCCAGCGCATCACGCGCGATCACTCGCTCGTTGCAGACCTCATCGAGCAAGGTCGCCTGACCGAGCAAGAAGCCCGTTTCCATCCGCAGCGCTCCGTCATCACGCGTGCGCTCGGCAGCGACCCCAACATGCAACCTGACCTCTACACACTTCATGTCGAGGAAGGTGACCGTCTGGTGCTGTGCTCGGACGGCCTATCCTCCATGATCGCCGATGACGAGATCGAAGCCATCCTGCTCGACAATCCCGCCCCCGCCCAGGCGTGCGATGCCCTGGTTGAGGAAGCGATCATCGCCGGTGGCCTCGATAACGTTACGGTCATCGTCATCGATCCCCTCGGCGATCCTCCCGGTGAGGAGGAAGAGGTCACCTATGTCGAGGAGCGTGTTGTCGGCCTTCCCGAAGATGATGACGAGGAAGAGGACCCCGTCACTGAGCCTGCAGTACCTAGCGCAGCAGCAGCTGTTGCTCCGAAGGATGCGCGTGATCGCAGGGGCAAGCATCACAAGACCAAGCAGAAGGGCAGGATGGCCCCGTTCATCTGGGCGCTCGCCTTTGTCCTCATACTCGCCGCTGCGGGCTTTGGCTTCTACGCCTTCGCGCAGAACTCCTACTACATCATCGCCGAGAACGGCATCGTGAGCGTCTATCGCGGTCTTCCTGGCGAGGTCGCCGGTTTCTCGGTCTCGTGGCTCGAGTCACAGGCCCCCGACATCGACGTGAGCAAGCTCACGCCTATGGTGCAAAATAGCTTGAAGAGTGGCATTTCGGTCGAGTCTCTCGATCAGGCGAACAACCTTATCTCCGAGTATCGCCAGCAGAGCACTAGGGGTTAGTCGTGCGCTCGCGCCGGACGACAGAGCTATGGCTTCTCATAGCGGCAACGCCTGTATTGTTGCTGCTGTTCCTCATGCTGCTCGTCAATGCGAATACGCCATTGACATTCAACTCCTTTGCGGTGCCCATTGCTCTGGTCGTGAGCTTCTTCGTCGCTCATCTTGCGCTGCGCCGTTTTGCGCCCAACGCAGACCCGGCAATCCTGCCCATAGCGTTTTTGCTGTGCGGCATAGGCATATGCTTTGTGTTACGGCTTGCTCCCGAAAGCGCCGGGGGACAGATCGTATGGCTCTTTGCCGGTATCGCACTTATGGTCGCGACCATCATCCTCGTACCCAGCGTCGAGCGTCTGGGACGCTACAAGTACACCTGCCTGCTCTTCGGCCTCATTCTTCTGCTGCTGCCGATCATGCCGGTAATCGGCAGGGAGTACAATGGCTCGCGCATCTGGCTCTCGATTTTCGATCACTCATTCCAACCGGGAGAGATTGCCAAGATTCTCATCGTCCTGTTTCTTGCTGCTTACCTCGCCGACAATCGTGAGCTGCTGAGCGTCATGCGACGCAGCCGCTCCGGACTCAAATATCCTGACTTCCGCGCGCTCATTCCGCTGCTTGCCATGTGGATTGTCGCCATGCTCATCGTCATCCTCGAGCGCGACCTCGGAAGCGCCCTTCTGTTCTTCGGCATCTTCCTCGTGATGGTCTATGTCTGTACCGGCAGGCTCTCCTACGTGATTATCGGTATCCTGCTCGTCGCCATCGGCGGCGTTGGCCTCTACATGCTGTTCCCGCACGTGCAGACGCGTATCGCGATTTGGCTCAACCCCTTCGCCGATCCGGGTGGCTCGGGCTATCAGCTTGTACAGTCGCTGTATTCACTTGCCGATGGTGGCCTGTTTGGTTGCGGCATTGGCCGTGGCATGCCCACCTTCATTCCCGAGGTGGAAAGTGACTTCATTTTCTCGGCCATCGCCGAGGAGATGGGCCTGCTCGGTGCATCGGGTGTTATCTTTTTGTTCATGCTCTTTGCCGTACGCGGCTTTCTCACTGCAGCACGTGCCAAGTCTGACATGGCGGCCTTCACGGCCGTCGGTCTCACCACGTCCATCTGCCTGCAAGCCTTCATCATTATCGGTGGTGTCACGGGCTTTATCCCGCTCACGGGCCTCACGCTCCCCTTCATGAGCCAAGGTGGCTCGTCACTGCTCTCGAGCTTCATCATCGTCGGCCTCCTGCTTTGCGCCGGCAACGAGGGCACCGGCTTGCAGACCGAGATGACGAGCACCACCACGATCAAGACGCCTGGCGAAACGGGCGTCTTGGGCCGCACCGCTCTGGGCAAGCGTCTTACCAGGCTCATCACCGTCTTCGCGTTGCTCTTTGCCGCCCTCATCGCCAACCTCACCTTCATTCAGGTCGTCCAGGCTGACGAATTGCAGAATCGCAGCGATAACAACCATACGCTACAGCGTATCGCCGAACAGCAGCGCGGTGCCATCGTCACCTCTGACAACGTCGTGCTCGCCGAATCCATCCCGCAATCGGATGGCACCTACGAGCGCGTCTATCCGCAAGGTTCACTTGCAGCGCATGTCGTTGGCTATACCTCGCAGCGTTTCGGCAGTACAGGAGTCGAGAACACGATGGGCTCCACACTTGTGGGCGAGGAGCATTTCGAGACGCTCGGCGATGCCATTCGTGCCTATGCAGGCGAAAGGCCTCAGGGCAATGACGTCGTGCTCACCATTAACTCGAAGATCCAGCGCGCTGCCGAGGGCGTGCTCAACGGTCAGAAAGGTGCTTGCGTCGTGTTCGACACGGCAACCGGTGCCGTGCTTGCCGAGGCCTCGGCGCCCACCTACGATAACAGCAATGTCGAGAGCATCCTGACAGGCTCGAGCTCCGAGGGCACGCTCGTCAATCGTGCCACGCAGACCCTCTACGCACCTGGCTCGACCTTCAAGATCGTCACACTCGGTGCCGCACTCGACACGAATACGGTCACCCCTGACACCGTCTATAGCGCCCCGAGTTCCATCGACATCGGAAACGCTCCCATCACCAACTACAAGAACCACGCCTATGGCCGCGTCACAGTTGCTGAAGCCACCGCGCTCTCGGCGAACACGGCCTTCGCACAGATTGCCGACGAGCTGGGAGCCAAGAACCTTGTTGCCTACGCCGAAAAGTTCGGCTTCAACAATGACAAGGTGGCGCTTGACTTCAGCCTCGCCACCTCGCTCATGCCCGATCCCAACGAGATGACCCGCTGGGAGACCGCATGGGCCGGCGACGGACAGCCTGTTGGCGAGCACGAGAGCCCCGCGGGTCCGCAAGCAACGGTCATGGAGATGGCCGTCTGCATGGCGGCAATCTCGAATAACGGCGTTGCGCTGCATCCCTATGTCATCTCCAAGGTCGTATCAGCTTCCGGCTCGACGACTTTCGAGACCAAGCCGCAAATCATGGGCCAGACGATCTCCGAGAAAACCGCCAAGACCGAGCAGGAAATTCTCGCGGGCGTCGTGGAACACGGTACGGGCACGCAGGCTCGTGTTGACGGCGCCAATGTCATCGGCAAGACGGGTACGGCCGAGACGGGCAAGGAGAAGTCGGATGCGTGGTTTGTCGGTACCGCTCAGGCAGGCGGTCGTAGCGTGACCGTCGCAATCGTCATCGAAGAGGGCGACAGCGGTGGAGACGTCGCGGCGCCCAAAGCCGCGACCTTGTTCCTGGCCGCCCTGAGAGAACTGGGGGCGCTCTAGATATGCAGGCAAAGCGCTTTTTTCTACATTATGCAAATACGGCAGCTGCTAGATTGGTAGAATGCCTGATGGTATGCGAACGCTCGCATTCGCATTACAAGCGACAGGGAGTATAAACGTGGTTAATCGGACACTGGGGAACCGCTATCAGATTACCGAGAAAATCGGCATGGGCGGCATGGCCGAGGTTTACAAGGCCACCGATTCGACACTTGGCAGAACTGTCGCCGTCAAGGTGATGCTTCCGCAATACGCATCAGATCCCAACTTCGCTGCACGTTTCAGGCAGGAGGCACAGGCCGCTGCAAACCTGAGCAGTCCCTACATCGTCAACATCTACGACTGGGGCCGTGACGGCGATTCGTACTACATCGTCATGGAATACGTGCGTGGCACCGATCTCAAGACCGCCATCCAGCAGCGCGGCAACATCCACCCGCGCAAGGTGGCAGAGATTGGCTCGCAGGTTTGCTCCGCGCTTTCGGTCGCCCATGGCTACGACATCATCCATCGCGACATCAAGTCCGCCAACATCATGGTACAAGGCGACGGCAACGTGAAGGTCATGGACTTCGGCATTGCGCAGGCCGGCAACAGCGGCATGACTCAGGACTCCTCGGTCCTGGGCACCGCGCATTACGTGAGCCCCGAGCAGGCGCAAGGCAAGAAGCTCACACCAGCAAGCGACCTCTACTCGCTCGGCATCGTGCTCTACGAGGCCGCCACGGGCCAGCTTCCCTTCGATGGACCCGACGTCGTCTCGGTGGCCATGAAGCAGGTGAGCGATTTACCCGTGCCGCCGCGTCAGATCAACCCCAACATCGACCCGCAGTTCGAGGCCATCATCATGACGGCGCTGCAGAAGAACCCCGACGATCGCTTTGCGACCGCCAAGGAGATGCAACGCGCCATCGACGATTACCTGACGGGCCGCGCAAGCGCCGAGACGCAGGTGCTCAACCGTGGCTACGCTGCCGGTACCACTGCCGCATACGGTGGCGACCAGACAATGGTCATGGCCACGCCGGGTCAGACAACCATTATGCCGGGCGGTGGCATGCAAGGCGGCATGCAGCAGCCCCCGCGCAACAACACCAAGCGCAACATCATCATTGCCGTCATCGCCGTCATTCTCATTGCCGGCATCGGCTTTTTCGTAGCAAACGCTGCCGGCCTCTTCGGAGGCTCGGTAACGGTTCCTGACGTCGTAGGCTACACCGAGCAGGATGCACGAGATTCTCTGAAACAAGCAGGGCTCAAAGTCGGTCGTATCAAACTCGAGAAGAGCAATACGGTGCCGGAAGGCATGATTATCAGCCAGGATCCCAAGGCCAACACCCAGGTACAGCCGGGTTCCGTGGTCAACCTCACTATTTCCTCAAAGGAAGAAACCGTTAACGTCCCTGACCTCAAGGGTCTCACGGCTGCAGAGGCTGAGCAAAAGCTTGCCGCCCTGGGACTTGTGGGCGCCTCCAAGCAAGATAGCAGCGACACGGTCGAGGCCGGCAAAGTGTGCGAGCAGGATCCCGCCGCCAACTCCCAAGTCGCAGTGGGCTCTACGATCACTTACACGGTCTCGACCGGCAAGAAGAAAGAGACTGTCAAGGTGCCGAATGTGCTCGGTATCGGCGAGGTCGACGCCGTCTCCGCCCTCGAGGGCCGCGGTTTATACGTATCGGTTGACTACGAATCGACCTCGAACGCAAGTCAGGGCGAGGTCATCAGGCAGAGCATCTCCGGCGGCACGGAGGTCACGAAGGGCTCGAGCATCACGATTACCGTCGCAGTCTCGCCCATTCCCGAACCGACCCCTCCCGACCCGTCAGGCGGCGGTGACGACAACGGTGGCGGCGATGGCGGCGACACCGGCGGCGGCGAAGCCGGTGGGGGCGAGACACCAACCACGCAATAGCTCCGCGTTCACGATACGAGCATGACGAGGGAAGCCGCCCATGGGCGGCTTCCCTCGTCATGTCATCCTCCGTCCCCTGTCATCCTCGTCCCCCTCCTTATTGACGTTTCGTCAATTCTGTTCATTGACCCTATGTCGACCAGAGCGATAGCCTAATACGCGAATCGGGAGATGAGGAGATGCGCGATGAATCCAGACGACGCAGTGGCCAATCGCAGTGACGCGCGCAGGGCGCAGATCATCGCCGCAGCCCGCGACCTCTACGAGGAGCGCGGCCTCTCCCACACGACCGTGAAGGACATCACCGAGCGCGTGGGCGTCACGCGGACGCTCTTCTACCACTACTTTCCCGACAAGGACGCCGTCACGTCTGCCGTCATAGACGACTACACCCAAGATTACATCGAGGCGCTCGCGCACTGGAACGAGGAACGCATCGAGGGCGACATAGACCACGCGCTCAGCACTATCGTCAGGCTGCTGCGTATCGGCCTGTTCGAAGACGACACCTTCCATATCGCCCTTTCCTCGCGCGAAAACGCCGCGCTCTACCTCGAGTTCGTGAACCGCGTCGCGGACGAGACGACGCGCTACATCATAGACACGACCGTCCGTGATTACGCGGACTTGCACGACGTGCGGATTGACCACCTGTACGAGACGTTCTACGTGCTCATATTGGGTGTCATCGGATATCTACGCAAGCATCCGGATGCCGACGATGCCGTCATCGCCGACGTAATTGCGCAGACACTCCACATGGATAGGCCATAGACAAGGAGGATGAGAAATGCTGTTTGACGTATACGGGGCAAACGCCCCATTTCAATGGATGGGGCTCATCATGGTGCTGGCGGCCCTCATCATCTGCAACGAGTTCGCCCGACGCTCGAAATTCGGCGGCTGCTTCATGTTCTTCGGCGTGTGCGCCGCAATGACCGTCTACTGCATCGCCGTCGAGGTCGGCGCTGCGATGGGTGCCGAATGGGCACTGAACAACCCGACCCACACCGACATGAACAGCTGGTTCCACTACGCCAAGGTGTACGCCGCCACGGCCGGGTGCATCGGCTTCATGATGCTCAAGTACAGCTGGGGCAAGATCGGCCGCTCGCACTGGTTCAAGGCGTTCCCGTTCGTGATCGTCGCCATCAACATCCTGATCGCGGTCGCGAGCGATTTCGAGAGCGCCATCATGGCATGGGGTTCGAGCTTCGTGTCGAGCGAGGGCGTCGTCCTCAACGGCGGCTGGCATAACGTGCTCAACGGCACGGCCGGCATCCTTAACATCCTGTGCATGACCGGCTGGTTCGGCATCTACATCTCCAAGAAGCGCCAGGACATGCTGTGGCCCGACATGACGTGGG
>CAYLYJ010000047.1:0-10547 GCA_964388185.1 uncultured Coriobacteriaceae bacterium | reverse complement strand
GAGCGCGGGCTTTGCAAGCCTGAGGCCAGGGGTTCGAGCCCCCTTACCTCCACCACAAACCACGGGGCCTTCAGGGCCCCTTTCCTTTTTCAGGTAATAACTGGCATATTCTCCTCAGCAGATAATCCGACA
Source organism: uncultured Coriobacteriaceae bacterium (assembly GCA_964388185.1). GTDB lineage: Bacteria > Actinomycetota > Coriobacteriia > Coriobacteriales > QAMH01 > QAMH01. The sequence goes on along the minus strand of CAYLYJ010000047.1, from coordinate 10,415 downwards.
ATCTGCCCCGCTTTCCTTTTATTCTCAAGTAAAATATCATCGTTTGCATGCGTGGAAATCTCGCGCATGTTTTGTGAAAAGAGGCACCCTTGCGCAAAAGCAACATCATCGTCATTGCGATTCTCGTACTGCTCTCGATTGAATTTCTCTGGCTCTGGAACTACCTCAAGTTTTCTCTCATCGATCCGGTCGACCTCATCATCACCATCGTCTGGTGGCTCGTCATCATCGCCGCAGTGGTTGCGATTATTGTTGTCGAAAAAAGGCGCCGCGAGCGCATACGCTCCGTCTTCGTGTCAGATGGCGTGCTGTACAACTGCGAGACGGGCATTATCCGCCTTGGCGATGCCCGTGATGCCAAGGATTACGTGAAGATGATTCGCCACGCGCTCAATAGTCTTGATTACGGTGCCGAGGCGAAGCTCAACCAAGACCAGCCGCGCCTGCGCTTCAAGTACATCGTGCGCTCGAAGCGGTTTGCCGATGGCGGACGCACCTGGACTGGCGAGCTCGTCAACGTGAGAAACCCGCAGGAGAACAAGTCGTTCTCAAGTATGCAGGAGCTCATACAGATTTTCGATGCCCACGCCCTATAGTCCAGGCTCTACCGCAAAAGCCTCCAATACCCTGCCTTGTTCGAACCCACACGGTCGATAAGCCCCAGTTCACGCAACTTTTTGAACGAGCGCCGAACTGTGCTCTCGCTCACTCCCAGTAGCTCTGCGATGCGCGGCGCCGTGGCGCGGCCGTTAGCGCGTAGGGCACGAAGCACGAACTCGTCGGTGGATGTGAGATCGAGGTTGTTTGCCGCCGCGATTGAGCGCTGGGCGAAGGGGGCGTTGCGTAGCTCGTCTCCGGTGACAAGGCCATCGAATATAGAGCCGCCTTGTGTGGGAGGTTGCGATACGACGGACTGCTCGTTGCTAGCCTTCTCAGCCGGCATGTCAATGGCTTGCCCTTGCATAGCCGACTTCTGTTCTGACAGGGCACAACGAAGTTTCGCAACTTCTTCTACAGGTACCACCACGTTCTCTTCTATTGCAACATCGTAATACCAGCACGCGCCGCGGTACTTGGCAGGGTGATTGGGGTCTGCGGCGGGAACGACAACCTCGAGGCAGAAAACGGCGCCGTCGAGCACGGGCTCGGTTACGCAGACGATGCCAAGCTCCTTTCGCGTGATGCGGGGAATCTGCTCAAACGGCTTGCGCATGCGTGTTAGGCCCTTGGCATAGTCTCTGCCTGCGGAATCAACGAGCAAAACACCACCTCCTGCATTGGCGATTCCACATATGAGAGTGATATGCCCTGGCTCCCATGAGTCTCGTTGCACGCGCAACGTGCTTGAAGAATCAGGCATGTTGGCACTCCGATCTTCTCCGGCGAACGCATTTACGGCTGCCATTTGGATATGAGAAATAGCCGTTCAGCGTATCTTTGCATTCATTATCATGTCATTATACTTGTAATAACATGCCAAAATAAAGCTCGTGATTGACTTTCTCTATATAGTTACGGGCATCGCGTGTTAGTACCGACGCGAAGAATCATCTCAAAATGCTTTGGTGGTAACGGTGTTTTGCAGATGCCCAGGGGAAAGGATCAGGTTGTGAAAAATGTTGAGAAGCTCATGGACGTGAGACAGTCGCTTGGTGCAAAGGCCATCGCTATCTTCATGTCGCTTCTGTTGGTGCTCTCGATGGTCAACGTTTCTGTGTTTGCCGCTCTTGCAGATGCGGTAGAGCCCGAAACCCCCATCGAAAACGAGAACAACGGCTCGGATCCGACCCCCGATGGCAAGACGGTTGCGCAAAGCAAGACGGATGTTCAGGATCTCGAGGTTGAGAACGAAAGCACGCCGACCGAAGAGACCCCTACTGTCTTAAACACGGTTGAAAATGCCATAGAGGTTGAGGCGGAGAACATCACTCCGTCTGAGGGCGCGAAGCCCAAAAACGAGACGAAAACAAGCCGCGCAACTGCACTGGCCCCTGCCGCCAATCCCAACAATGGCATCACCCCTGCAGCCAACAAGGGATATCCGGTATACCTGTTCACTCAACCTGCGTATACCCAAGCTGCTGATGAGGCTGTAGAAGAGCGTGAGGCGTTTAAAGCTAGCGTAACCGCTTTCAAAAACAAGCATAATTACTATACCCTCGGAAAGATCAACGAGGTGACGGGGCTTCGTGATCCTTCGAAACTCAACAAAGAAAACGGCACACAAGGAGAGTATCAAAACGCCTGCAAGGCATTTTATGCCGGAAGCAACATTACGAACGACATAAATGCGGATATCTCACTTAAGGCAACAGAACCAGTTAGTCTGGTGGAAACCACAGGTGCAAACGGGTATCACGGTAGCGAAACAAACAACAAACACACCTGGCACCTCAATTGTAAGACCCATATCGTGAAGTACACCTGGATTGACTCGGTTGACAATCAGGAGCTCGCCGCAAAGGTAAGCTGGGCGAAATCCTATGATGAGTCCTGGAATCCCGAAGCTCCCGAACACGAAGGATATGAGTTCACCGGTTGGACCGTCACCGGTAATAACTCCTTTGGTGACGTTACCATCACGGCCAACTACAAACAAAAAACCGGCTATGGGTGGATGGTTATCTACGTCGATAACACCCATGTAGCAACAGTAACTCCCCCCACGTGGTCGGGGAAAGTTGGGGACCAGATTGATCTATCCGAGCAAATCGACGAATTAAAAGAAGAGGCTGCTGAACGCATCGCCACCGGAGGACACAAAAATTCATACCCGTCGATTTTGAAAGAAGGCGGCTATACGGTTAGCACCGAAAGCAACACGGATGACAAGGATAGCAATATTCTTGAAATCAAAGATGCTTTCGAGTCGCCAACGTCTGGAAGCAAGAACATATTCATTATCAAATTCAACCGCAATGATTCATTCATTAACTTCGACAGCAACGGCGGCTCAGATGTGGGTAGCTGGGAAGGCAAAACCGACCAAGATGTTAAAGCGGTAACCAAGCAAAATGAATTTCCTACTCCAAAAAAGGAGGGCTATACCTTCGCCGGCTGGTATAGCGACGAGGATTTAACCCAAAAGGCTGAGTTTCCCAAACTCTTTCCCGTCGGCACTACTACCTACTATGCGAAATGGGAGCCTGCTACTGATACCGAGTACACGGTCAGGCACTGGTTCCAAAACATTGATAACGACGAGTATGCAGAGAACGAAGACCTCGCCAAGACTCAGACCGGCACCACCAATCAGCTCACCGCGGCTGTGGCCAAAGACGTGACTGGCTTTACCGCCCAAGCTATCGACCAAAAAGAGATTGCTGCGGATGGCAGCACCGTCGTCGATGTCTACTACAACCGTAACACCTACGACGTGACCTATGCTTACGCCGAGGGCACCCCCGAGGACGCTCCGGAACTTCCTGCCACGGCAACCGTTAAGTATGGCGCGTCCGTAACCGTGGCTGGTGATGTCACCCTTTCCGGTTACGCCTTTGTCGGCTGGGTTACTGATGATGTGACCGTCGGCGAGGACGGTACCTTTGCGATGCCCGCCGGTGATGTTACGCTCAAAGGAGCCTTCACCGCCAAAAACGACATCTCCTATACCGTCAAGTATCTCGATGCCACCGACACGAAGCTCGTCTCCCCCAAGACCGTTACCGGGCAGACGATGGCTGATACCGTGAAAGAGACCGCCGAGGTGATTCCCGGCTATACCCCCGATGCGGAGACGAAGAGCCTGACTCTCGAGGCTGAGGGCAACGAGATCGTCTTCAGGTACACCGCCAACACCGACACCGCCTATACCGTCGAGTACTACCAGCAGAATCTCGAGGACGACGGCTATGCCCTCGTCTCGACCGAGGACAAGGCGGGCACGACCGGCGCTTCGGTGACCGCGGAGGAGAAGGAGTTCGACGGCTTCACCCTTAACGCAGACGCTGAGGGTACCGTGCCCAGCGGCACCATTGCCGGTGACGGGTCCACCACTCTCAAGCTCTACTATGACCGCAACACCCACTCCGTGATCTATAAGGTGACCGGTGACTTCTTCGCCAATGACTCCTTCGTGGTCCAGGAAAGCATCCGCTACGGTGCCCCCCTTACCCAGATTGCCGATGACATGACCCAGCAGGGCTATACCTGGAGCGGGTGGAGCACTCTTCCTGCAACGATGCCCGATGCAGATGTGACGGTTGAGGGTTCCTACAGTGCCCGCACCGACCTGACCTATACGGTCAACTACCTGGAGCAGGGCACCAACAACGTGCTGTTCCCGGCATCGACCGCCTCAAACGGTGGGCTTGGAGCAACCGTTCAGGTAAGTGCTCTCGACATTCCGGGATACGCCCTCATTGGTGATGAGACCCAGTCCATCACAATCACCGCAAACGAAGACGAGAATGTCATCATCTTCTATTACGCGACCGACCAGGTGGGCACCGATCCCGCTCAGCCGGGTAACGGCGACGGCGTGCCCGACATGTACCAGGTGCGTGTCGACTTTGCCGCGAACAACGGCACGGTCAGCATTCCGTATACCTACGTGACGCTTTACGACGCAGATGGTAACTACGCCGAGAATGGTACCGGCTATCTGGTCGCCCAACAGATTGCGATCGCAACGGCAGCCGATGGCTATGACCAGGCATCCCTTTCCTGGGATACTACTCCGGCCACGACTGTTGCGATTACGGGTGCCGTGAAGTTCACCGCCAGCTTCGATCCGACGCAAGCTCCCAACCCGAACCCGAACCCGAACCCGAATCCTACCCCGACCCCCGGTGGTGACGGCGGCACGACGGGCGGTGCTGGTACCACCCCGACGACTCCCGACACGACTGTGATCCCCGATACCCCGACGCCGCTTGCTGCCGCTCCTGCCCCCGCAGCCGCTGCGCCTGCAGCCGAGACCATCGCCGACGATGCCAATCCGCTGGCTGCTGCCCCGGGTGAGGAGACCATCGACGATGAGGGCAATCCGCTCGCGTCCTTCGAGCTGGAGTCTCGGTGCTGGGTGCACTGGCTCATGATTCTCGGCATCATTGTCACCGTTTTCTACGGTCTTGGCGTTGTCATCAACCGTCGCAAGGACATCCAAGCTATGGATGAGATCGAGGCAGAGCTGACGGGCCAGCGTGTACAGCAGCACACTGCCGCTCATCGCTCGCAGGAGATCTAAAGCTACGCAAGGCATAGCGTAATTATGATGAAGGGACGGCCCACTCGGACCGTCCCTTCTCTCTTAGTACAAAGATGAACGGGTAGGCTAGTCGCAGCCTGCCCATTCGTGGTCTATCGCTTGAGCGCACCGAATATTCCGCGGATGATCTGGCGTGATGCCTCGCGTCCAATCTGCCCGAGCACGCTTCCCACCTGCTTCACGGCTTCCTGCTGCGCCTTCTGGGCGCGCTTCTCCTCGGCCGCGGCGGCCTTTTCGGCCTCTTTCGCCTTCCGTTTCTCGGCCTCGGCAGCCTCGATGTCGGCTTGCGCCTGCTCGGCAGCCTGCTTGGCTTCCTCATCGAGCGCCTCGGCCTGTTTGCTGATGAGCTCATAAGCCGATTCACGGTCGATTGCCTCGCCATACTTGCTCATGAGCGCTTCCTGTGCGGCAAGCACCCGGTCGATTACCTCGGGATCAGCGGCAGCCATACGGCACTGCGGCGGCAATATCTTTGCGTACTCGACGATGCAGGGCTTGCCCTCTTCATCCAGAAACGAGACGAGCGCCTCGCCCGTGCCAAGCTCGAGGATCTTCTCCTTCGCGTCGAACGCCGGGTTCTCGCGGAAGGATTGCGCGGCGGCCTTCACGGCCTTCTGCTCGGCTGGGGTGTAGGCGCGCAGTCCGTGCTGGATGCGGTTCGAGAGCTGCGCGAGCACTTCATCGGGGATATCAGACGGTGACTGCGTGATAAAGTACACGCCCACGCCCTTGGAGCGGATGAGCTTCACGACCTGGACGATCTTGTCGAGCAGCTCCTTGGGCATGCCGTTGAACAGCAGATGCGCCTCGTCGAAAAAGAAGACGAATTTGGGCTTGTCGGCATCGCCCACCTCGGGCAGCGTCTCGAATAGCTCGCTGAGCATCCACAACAGGAACATCGCGTAGATTTGCGGGCTGTTGATAAGGCGCGCCGCATTGAGCACGTTGACGTAGCCCTGGCCGTTCTCGTCGGTTGCGAACCAGTCGTTGAGGTCGAGGTTGGGCTCGCCGAAGAAGATGTCGCCACCTTGGTCTTCGATGGCAATGAGCGCGCGCAGGATCGCGCCAACCGACTGCGACGAGACCTTGCCGTACGTGGTCTCGATCTCCTTGGAGTGTTCCGAGACGTAGTTGAGCATCGCACGCAGATCCTTGAGGTCGATGAGCAGCATTTGCTGGTCATCGGCAACGCGAAAAACGATGTTGAGCACGCCTTCCTGCACCTCGGTGAGCTCAAGTAGGCGCGAGAGCATGATGGGCCCCATGTCCGAGATCGTGATGCGCACGGGAATGCCCTGGTCATCAAGCATGTTCCATAGGCGCGTGGGGCAACCCTCGAGCTGCCAGTCCTCAATGCCGAACTTCTCGACACGCTTGGTGATGTTTTCAGTGTCGTCGCCTGCTTGTGCGATACCGGTCACATCGCCCTTCACATCGGCCATGAAGACGGGCACGCCGGCTTTCGAAAAACCTTCGGCGAGCACCTTGAGGGTAACGGTCTTGCCCGTGCCGGATGCGCCGGCGATGAGGCCATGACGGTTTGCCTGATTGAGAAGAAGGCTGCAGGGGACTTCGCCCTGTCCAATCCAGATGTGGTCTTGTTCGAACATGGCATCTCCTCAGAACGATTCGGAGCCAAGAATAATACGAGCTCATTTTACCACCCCGAGCTATGGCTGGTGTGTAATGGGGCCGGTGTGTAATGGGGCCTGACCCTTTTGCACATGAGGGACTCCATGTGCAAAAGGGTCAGGCCCCATTACACACCGGCCCCATTACACACCACACCACACAAGGCCCCGTCCTCCTCTTCCCACCTGCCACTTTGGGGTCTATCTCCACCAAAGTTGAAAAGATGCCTATAATATGCGCGATTGTCACGTTGACATGCATTGGGGAGATCATGGAGTTTGTTGGAACCTTTTGGGCGCTCGTGCCGCCCATCGTCGCCATTGTCCTGGCGCTCATCACCAAGGAAACCTATACGTCGCTTTTCGTTGGCATTGTCGTAGGTGCGCTGCTGCTTGCGGGCTTCGACCCGATCAACACCATCAACTACATCATCGTCGGCGAGATTGGCGAGGGAGAGGACGCCATGGCGGTCGGCTTCCTCAACGCCATAAGTGACCCGTGGAATGCGGGCATCTTCGTCTTTCTCGTGATGCTCGGCATCATGGTCGCGCTCGTCAACAAGGCGGGTGGCTCGGCGGCTTTCGGTGCCTGGGCGGCCAAGCATATCAAGACGCGCGTCGGCGCGCAGCTCGCCACCTTCGCGCTCGGCGTGCTCATCTTCATCGATGACTACTTCAACTGCCTCACCGTGGGCGCGGTCATGCGCCCCGTGACCGATGAGCAGAAGATCTCGCGTGCCAAGCTATCCTACATCATCGATGCGACGGCAGCCCCCATCTGCATGATCGCCCCCATCTCGTCATGGGCTGCGGCCGTGTCGGCCACGGCGGCCGATCTTGATTCCGGTGTCACGGGCATTCAGCTCTTCATCCAGGCGATTCCCTACAACTTCTACTCGCTGCTCACCATCGTCTTCATCATCGTCATCGTCGTCATGGGCTTCGACTACGGCCCCATGGCTCGTGCCGAGATCGAGGCGTATCGCGATGGCGTGCTCGGCTCGCTCGGCAACGAGGAGAAGCTCGACAACCCGCGCGCCAAGCTCATCGACATGCTCATCCCCATCATCGTCCTCATCGTGTTCTGCATAATCGGCATGATGTTCGTTGGCGGCTTCTGGGATCCGGAGGCCGAAGGTTACGGCGATCTTGCCCTGGCGTTTGGCAACACCGACGCGTCGGTCGGCCTGCCATGGGGCTCCATCATCGCGCTTGTCTTTACCTTCATTTATTTGCTGTGCCGTCGCGTCATCAGCTTCGGCGATGCGGCCGTTTGCATCGTCGATGGCTTTAGGGCGATGGTCCCGGCGCTGCTCATCCTCACCTTCGCGCTTACCCTCAAGCTTGCGACGACCGCACTCGGCGCCGATGTCTTCGTCGCCGGACTGATGGAAGGTGCCGCCGCCGGCCTGTATAGCATGCTTCCGGCGATTATCTTCCTTGTCGCGCTTGGCCTCGCGTTTGCCACGGGCACGAGCTGGGGTACTTTCGGCATCCTCATCCCGATTGTCGTGCCGATTTTCGCGTCCCAGCCCGAGCTGCTCACCATAGGCATTTCGGCGTGCTTGGCCGGTGCGGTCTGTGGCGATCATTGCTCGCCCATCTCGGATACGACGATCATGGCGTCTGCCGGTGCGAACGTGAACCATATCGTGCATGTTCAGACGCAGCTGCCCTACGTGCTCACAGTGGCGGTCATCTCGTTCGTGTGCTTTGTCATCGCCGGCTTCGTGCAAAATTGGATCATCTGCCTCGTCGTCGGTATCGTGCTCGTGGTCGCCGCGCTCTTCGTCCTGCGCAAGACCATCGGCAAAAAGGTGACCGATAAATGAGGCAATTGCCCTGAGCAACTGTCTCATTTCGCGAGTTGGGGAAAGGTTGGCATGACTAACGTGCTCGAATGGCTCGAGGCGAGGGCTTGCGAGCTGCCGGATAAGATCGCGTTTGCGGATGAGCAGGACGAGGTAAGCTTTCTCGACCTCATGCGTCGTGCTCGTTCCGTCGGATCCTATCTTGCCGCGACTGTCGACGAGCTCAGTCCCATCGCTTGTTACATGGAGAAGAGCACGCTTGCAATTGCCGCCATGCTCGGTGCCGTCTACGCGCGCTGTTGCTACTCGATTATCGATGTGCGCCAGCCCGCAGCCCGCGCCCGCGCCATCGTCGAGAAGCTCGACACCCCGCTCGTGATAGCCGACGCGCGCAACATCGACGCTGCGCGCAGCGCTTTTGAGGATCATCTTGTCGTTTGTCTCGAGGATATCATCGACACGCGCACCGACAGCGCGCTACTCGCTAGCCGTCGCGCCGCATCGCTCGACCTCGACCCGCTGTACGTCAACTTCACCTCTGGTTCCACGGGCACTCCCAAGGGTGTCGCTGTATGTCATCGCTCCGTCATCGACTTTATCGGTTCGTTCATCTCGATATTCAACATAACGGCCGATGACGTGCTGGCCAATCAGGCGCCGTTCGATTTCGACGTCTCGGTCAAGGATATCTACAGCGGTCTTGCCGCCGGCGCGACCGTGCAGATGATCCCGCGCGAGTACTTCAGTATTCCCGCGAACCTCATGGATTTCCTCGTCGAGCGCAAGGTCACCGTTTGCACCTGGGCTGTGAGCGCCATGTGCTTTGTCTCCATGATGGGTGGATTCGATTATCGCGTGCCCACGACGATTCGCATGGTCATTTTCAGCGGCGAGGTCATGCCTCCCAAACAGCTCACCGTCTGGCGCACCGCGCTGCCCGAGGCCATGTTCGTGAACGTGTACGGTCCTACCGAGGTAACTTGCAATTGCACCTACCACATCATCGTGCGCGATTACGAGAAGGACGAGGTCATTCCCATGGGCAGGCCCTTCCCCAACGAGCGCGTCTTCTTGCTTGACGAGGAGAATCGATTGATTGACGAGCCCGATACCGAAGGTGAGATTTGCGTCGTCGGGACTTGTCTGGCGCTCGGGTACTACAATGACCCGGAGAAGACGGCTGAGGCTTTCGTGCAAAACCCGCTTGCGTCGGCATTTCCCGAAACGATGTATCGTACGGGCGACATCGGCATGCTCGACAAGGCCGGGCGCTTCGTGTACCGCGGTCGTAAGGATCACCAAATCAAGCACTTGGGCCAGCGCATCGAGCTCGGGGAGATCGACGTGGCGGCCCACGGCGTCGAGGGCGTCACCCGCGCGTGCACGATCTACGAGTCACGGAAGAAACGCATCCTTCTGTTTTACGTGGGCGAATGCGAGAAGGATGTGCTTGCGGCCACGCTCAAGGACGTTCTGCCGCAGTACATGGTACCCAACAAGATTCGCCAGCTGGATACGATGCCTCTCACCAAAAACGGCAAAATCGACCGCCAGGCGCTGCTAATGTGACAGGGGCCTGACCCCCGTCACGTATAAAATGAAACAATGTGACAGGGGTCAGGCCCCTGTCACATTTGGCCCCTGTCACGTTTTACGAGGGAGCAGTCATGGATAACAGCGAACTTCTCACCATCGCGCAGGAGTATGGTACGCCGACCTTCGTCTTCGACGTCGAGGAGTTCTGGCGCCGGCTGGATAAGGTCG
>CAYLYJ010000046.1:0-10777 GCA_964388185.1 uncultured Coriobacteriaceae bacterium | reverse complement strand
GGAGAAGCAAGGATACCATGAACACGACCGCAAAGATAACCGTCATTCGGTCAAGGTTGCGCTCAACGATACTCGATCCCGTGTCGGTGCCGTAGATACTGCCGGCAATGACCTCGGAAACGCCCGTGCCCTTGCCCGAATGCATGAGCACGAAGATGATGAGCCCGACCGCCGAGATAGCCCAGAGGGCCAAGATGACGTACATAAACGGAGCCGAGTGCATCACATTGAGTATTACGTCCACGAAATACCTTTCCTTCTTACACCATGACGCGCATCACGCATCACAGGTTAGTCATTCTAACAGTTCCTAGTCGCGGGTCAACAGTGAATTTCCCGTCCATTGCTCGGGCTTTTCGAGACCCAAAAGATCGATGAGCGTGGGAGAGACATCAGCTAGACGGGCATCGACTCTGTCGGCAAGGCCGAGCGAATCATCATCGCAAACCAGGATAAGCGGCACGCGTGCCGTCGTATGAGCCGTGAACGGACTTTCGCCGTCATCGGAAAGCATCTTGTCGGCATTGCCATGGTCGGCCGTGATGAGCGCAGCGCCCCCCTTGGCAAGAATAGACTCGACCACATGGGACAGCCCGTGATCGACGGCCTCGACGGCAGCCGTGGCAGCCTCGATGACGCCTGTGTGCCCAACCATGTCACAGTTGGCGTAGTTGACGATATAGACATCAGCTGCACCATCGTTAATCGCCTGCTCAAGCGCCTCGGTGACGAGTGGTTCGGACATTTCGGGTTGCAGATCATAGGTCGCGACCTTGGGACTGGCGATGAGCTTACGCTCCTCGGCTTCCTTGGGCTGCTCCACACCGCCGTTGAAGAAGAAGGTGACGTGCGCGTACTTCTCGGTCTCGGCGATATGGAACTGGCGCAAACCCTGCGAGGCGAGCAGATCTGCCAGCGTGTTTTCCGGGAACGCCTTGGGAAAGGCAATCGGCGCATCGATAGTTGGATCGTATTCGGTGAGGCAGACGAAGTTAACATCGGCCACGTTGGGGCGCGGAAAGCCATCGAAGTCCTTATCCACGAAGGCACGCGTGAGTTCGCGTGCGCGATCGGGGCGGAAATTGAAGAAGATGATGGTGTCGCCATCGTTCACGCCGCGATGGTTGAGCACCGTGGGAATGACGAACTCATCGGTAATATCCACCTTATAGGACGCCTCAACAGCGCCAACCGGGCGGTTACGCGCAAATCCCTTGCCCGCGCCAATGGCGATTGCATTCCATGCCTGCTGCACGCGATCCCAGCGCTTGTCGCGATCCATCGCATAGTAGCGTCCCGAAATCGTCGCAATCTCGGCTTGGGCACCTTCGTAATCGTTGAAGATGTGATCACAAAAGTCGACGATACGCTGAACGTAACCCGCCCCGCTCTTGGGGTCGACATCACGACCATCCAGGAAGGCGTGGATGCGAATGTCGCGGCTGCCGCGCTTTGCCGCCATCTCGATGAGCGCCTCGAGATGCTCGATGTTGCTATGCACGCCACCGTCGGAGAGAAGACCCATGAGGTGAATGGGGTGGTTTGTCTTGATGGCGGCGTCCATCGCCTCGATGAGAACCGCATTTTGCTCGATGCTGCCATTCTCGCATGCGTCATTGATACGCGTGAGCTCTTGGTGCACGACACGACCGGCCCCCATGTTGAGATGTCCGACCTCGGAATTGCCCATCTGACCATCGGGAAGGCCAACATCGCGTCCCGATGCACCGAGCGTCACGTGCGGACGCGTTTCCCACAGCTTGTCGAAATAAGGTTTACGGGCAAGCGAGATGGCGTTTCCGGGGCCATCTTCAGCAAGGCCGAAGCCATCCATGATCACTAACAGAACCGGTTTCATATCGCATGCGCTCCTCAATACGAGTCGGGGCAATCGCTGACTGCCCCGACAGATAATCGTCCTATTCTGCGCACGTCTACTTGGCCTTGAGCGCCATTTCGACGAGAGTGGAAAACGCCTTCGCGTCAAGCGAGGCACCGCCGATGAGACCGCCGTCGATATCGGGTTGCGGCAAGAAGAGCTCGCCGTTGCCCGTGTTCATCGATCCGCCGTAGAGCACGCGCATGCTGCTTGCGGCATCTATGCCCGCGAAGTCAGCGACAACGGCGCGGATGTGCGCGCATGCCTCTTGCGCTTGCTCGGGCGTTGCGGCGCGGCCCGTCCCGATTGCCCAAATGGGCTCGTAGGCGATAACGGACTTTGCGATGTCCTCGGCATCGACGCCCATCCAGCCCTCGCGCACCTGCTCTTCGATGAAAGCGAGCGTATTACCCGCATCACGCACGTCGAGGCTCTCGCCGCAGCACATGATGGGGCTGATTCCCTGCGCAAGCAAGGCCTTGGTCTTCTTGTTGACCGTCTCGTCGGTCTCGCCGAAGTACGCGCGACGCTCGGAATGGCCAACAATGCAATATGCGCACTCGAGCTCCTTGAGCATCGTGGTCGAGATGGCTCCCGTATAGGCACCATCGGGCTCCCAGAACACATCCTGGGCTCCAAGCTTGATACTCGAATGATCGAACACGAGCACATTGAGGACGGACTTGAGGTCCGTGAACGGCGGGCAGATGACAACCTCGATGGCCTCCCAACCCTTATCGGACTCGAACGAAATCTGCTGCGCGAGCGTGACGGCCTCGACCGTCGTCTCGTTCATCTTCCAATTGCCCGCAATCATGGGCACGCGCTTACCGCTTTGCTGTGCTGAGCCAAACATCGTTGCTCCTCGTTTCGTCGTCTTACGCCTCTTTGTCCATCAATGCCATGACACCCGGAAGTTCCCTGCCTTCAAGCAGGCGCATCGAGGCGCCGCCGCCGGTCGAGATGAACGTGACCTGATCGGCCAGATCAAACTTCTTGATGGCCGCGACCGAGTCTCCACCGCCAATGATGCTCGTCGCGTCGGATGCGGCCACCGCCTCGGCAACACAGCGCGTCCCAAGCTCGAAGGATGGGAACTCGAAGACCCCCATGGGGCCGTTCCAGAACACGGTGCCTGCCTCGCGGATAATCTCGCGATACATGCGGCCAGTCTTGGGGCCAATATCGAGACCCATCATGTCATCGGGAATGGCGTTGACATCGACCGCCTCGGTATAGGCGAGATCGGAGAATTGATCGGCCATCTTGACGTCAACGGGAATCACGAGGTTGACATCCTTTTCCTTGGCGGTCTCGAGCATCTGACGCGCCGTATCGACCATGTCGGCCTCCATCTTGGACTGGCCGACCGAATAGCCCTGGGCAGCGAGGAAGGTGAACATCATGGCACCGCCAATGAGAATGGTGTCTGCGATGTCCATGAGGTTGTTGATGATGCCAATCTTATCGGAGACCTTCGAGCCGCCCAGAATCGCGACGAAAGGACGTTTGGGATCCTCGAGCATCGAGGTGAGCGTCTCGACTTCCTTGGCAAGCAGAAGGCCGCTCACGGCCGGAACAAACTCGGGCACACCGGAGATGGAGGCGTGCGCGCGATGCGCCGCGCCAAAGGCATCGTTGACATAGATGTCACACAGGGATGCGAGACGATGCACGAACTGCAGGTCGCAGGATTTCTCGCCATCATCGAAGCGCAGGTTCTCGAGCATCATGATCTGCCCATCCTTGAGCGCAAGCGATGCCGAAAGGGCGTTTTCGCCAGCGATCTTCTCGCCGCCGATGACCGAGACGGGACGCCCGAGCAACTGGATAAGACGCATGGCCACAGGCATCATCGAGAACTGGCTTTCGAACTGGCTACCGCCCTTGGGTCGGCCTAGATGGCTCGCGATGATGACGCGCGCATCATGATCGAGCAGGTAACGGATAGTCGGCAACGCCTCGCGTATGCGCGTGTCGTCCACCACCGTACCCTCGTAAAGCGGGCAGTTAAAGTCCACGCGCAGAAGGACACGCTTGTGGGCAACGTCGATGTCCTTGATGGTCTTCTTCGAATACATGCTGCTCCCCTGTTCCTCGAATCGAGCTTCCCCTTGTATATGCCGTACTATTCGCTTGTCGCCGCTCCATCGTCTGCAGATATATCGGTCACTTCGACGATTTCATAGGGCAGCGGGCTTGGCGCCGGGTTAATCTTCACGTGGGCATCCTCGTATACCTTGTCGAACCAGACGTTCCATGCGGCCTTGCCGGAAATCTCCTGCCCGTCATCGGTGGTCACAGTCGACACATCATATTGCAGCTTGAGCTGTTTGAGCTGCTCACGAATCTCCTCACGGTACTGGTCGAGGTCTTTGTAGCCCTGCCTTTGCAGGACACTCTCGAAGACGCCTTCCATGAGTCGCGATTCGACGTAGGCACGTTGCTGCTCGACGTAGGCATCAACTTCCTCGTCGGTGATTTCGATCTTCCTGTTCTTGATTTCGCGCTCGATGAGCTCGCTGCGAATAATCTGCTCGATGATGTATTCGCGCATTTCCTCGACCGTGCCCTCGGTCGTGTCCTCGGACGGCTTATTTGCTGCAGCGGCCTTCTCGATAGCCGTCTGCATGGCACCATTGGCACCCGTATCGTAGGCGCGCGTCTTCACGAATTCGGCCCAAGCGGCATCCTCAGTGAGGCCGTAGTAGGTGCGCATATTCTCGATAGTACCGGTGACGGTTTCCTCGGTGACGTTACCGCCATCATAAGTCGCCGCGAGCGGCTCGCCACATCCAGCCAGACACACGCAGGCGAGAGCCGTCACGCCGATGGTGGCGAGTGCCAAACGAACGCGCTTCAACAGGGTCATGTGGTCCTCCTGGTTGAGAAATCATCCGTTGAGAAAGGTACCATATCGAGCGGGATATACGGTGCATTCCGTAATAAAACCGATAAAAGGAGAACCCCCGCATTCTTCATGATTCGCCTCTTTTGCGCATACGCGTCACGGGCATACGCTACACTGTATGCGCCATGCACGACTACAGGAGGCACGATGACCGACGAGCGACCGCAACCGCCCCAAGACGAACAAACAACTCCCAACAGCACGCAAGCAAAACCCGAGCCCGAAGAGACGCAAGCCCCCGAAGAGATGAGCTATGCCGAATACCTCAAGCTCACTCACCCAGACAAAAGCGAAGCGGAAATCGCGAAGATGATTCGCAAGGAGAACCGCTACACGTGGCTTGTGCGCTTCCAGATTCTCGCGTTCCTGCTCATCATCATCGTCGTCATCGCCCTCATCTTCACCAACTAGGGAGGTAGCTTGAAGCAGCGCGTCTCGAGGAGGAACAGACGCACAGCATCAACACAGGCACGACCCGCAAGAGATCTGGCGATTCTCGCCGTCTCACTCGTCGTCTTCATCGGAGGTTCCGCAAGCCTTGCCTGGGCACTACACAGCCAGACCGGAGCTTCTGACGAACCAGCTCGGCCACCATCACGGCAGTCCGTCGAACAATCAGACCTCTATACCGACACCATCATGTCCGACATGGCCCGAGACAATACAAATGCCCCCGACGAGGCGCAGCAGATGGAGCAACCCATCCAGACCGACGAAGCGCAACGCGAGGTACCCGATGCCTCCGGAGACGCGACGAGCTCTGATGCTGCACAAGATGCGCCGCAAACGTCGAGCGCGCCAGTAGCGGGTACCGGACAAGCGCCAGAGGCGGATACCCAGCACAGCTTCGTCGTTCACCACACGGCATATCGAGAACAGCCAATCTATCGCACGGTGCACCATCAAGCTTCTACCGCCCGAGAGATCACGGTAGCAGGCAAGACACATATCGAATGGACACACTGCCCAGTTTGCGGTCAGCGTCATTCGAGCCCCTATAACGAGCGCGTACTCGATCATGTCAGCCCCGTCTTCTGTGCCGCATGCGGCGGCAGGCACGAAGCGGACTACGACGAAACGATGCACTAAACGCTATGCGAGCGTGGCACCGAGCGTCGAGATCGCTCGTCTCAGCGCCCGCGGCGCTTGCCGAGGTTCTTGCGGGTGCCCATAGTCGAGCCCCGGCGTGAGGTGGCCTTGAGACGAGCCAGCGCGTCGTCTTCGTCGGTGCTCTCAACCTTGGCACGCAAGCTCACCGCCTGGTCGCGCAGATGGGCCGCCGTCTCGAAATCGAGGGCCTCGGAAGCTTCGGCCATTTGCTCCTCGAGCGAATCGATCATGCGCAGCACCTCGTCACGACCGAGCAGCGCGATATCATCGGCAAGTGCCTTACTCGTCGATATCTCCTGAGCGCTCTTACCCTCTGATAGCTCATCCATGATCGAGGAGATGGCCTTACGAATGGTCTTGGGCTCGATACCGTGTTCTTCGTTATAAGCCATTTGAATATGGCGTCTGCGTGCCGTCTCGTCGATGGCAATGCGCATAGAATCAGTCACGTTATCCGCATACATGACGACGCGGCCGCTCACGTTACGTGCCGCACGGCCAATGGTCTGAATGAGGCTTCGCTTGTTGCGAAGGAAACCCTCCTTGTCTGCATCGAGAATCGCGATGAGGCTCACCTCGGGCAGATCGAGGCCCTCGCGCAAGAGGTTGATGCCGACGAGCACATCAAAACTGCCCATCCTGAGTTCGCGCAGGATCTCGACGCGCTCGACCGTGCCGATATCGCTATGCAGGTAATTTGCCTTCACGCCCTGGTCGAGCAGGAAATCCGTGAGCTCTTCGGCCATCTTTTTGGTGAGCGTGGTCACAAGCACGCGCTCGTCACGCGCGACGACTTCCTGAATCTCTGCCAGCAAGTCATCGACCTGGCCTTTTGTGGGACGCAGGACTATCTCGGGGTCAAGCAAGCCGGTGGGACGAATGATCTGCTCGACTGTCTGCTCGCTCACGCGCTCCTCGTAATCGCCGGGCGTAGCCGAGATGAAAATGAACTGTGGAATGCGCTGCTCGAACTCGTCAAAGCGCAAGGGGCGGTTATCGAGCGCGCTTGGCAAGCGAAAGCCATGTTCGACGAGCGTGATCTTGCGGCTACGATCGCCCTCGTGCATGCCACGCACCTGCGGAACGGTCACGTGACTCTCGTCGATGAAGGTCAGAAAATCGCTACCACCAAAGTAGTCAAGCAAGGTATAGGGCGGCTCGCCCGCTTCGCGCCCATCTAGATGACGTGAATAGTTTTCGATGCCCGTGCAAAAGCCCATTGTCTCAAGCATCTCGAGGTCGTACGAGGTACGCTGCTCGAGACGCTGCGCTTCCAACAGCTTGCCGTTTTTCTTAAGATCGGCAAGGCGCTCGCGCAGCTCATCGGAAATGGAGACGAGCGCCTTCTCGACGCTCGGGCGATTGGTCACATAATGCGAGGCAGGCCAGATGGGCGTCGAGGAAAAGCTCATCACCTCTTCTCCCGTGATGCGATCAACCTCGACGATTTCCTCGACTTCATCACCGAAGAACTCGAAATGCAGCAGATTGTCCATATATGGTGGAAACACGTCGATGCTATCACCACGCACCCGGAAGGTTCCACGCTCGAGCTCGTAATCGTTACGGTCATACTGCATCTCGATGAGACGGTGGATGAACTCGTCGCGGTCAAGCGGTACGTCGCGGTCGACGAAGACGGCCATCTCGGCGTAATTCTCGGGTGAGCCGATACCATAGATGCAGCTCACGGACGCGACAACGATAACGTCTTTACGCGTGAGCAGCGCAGAGGTGGCAGCATGGCGCATCTTCTCGACTTCCTCGTTGATCGAGGAGTCCTTCTCGATGTAGGTATCGGTCTGGGGAACGTACGCCTCGGGCTGGTAATAGTCGTAGTAGCTCACGAAATAATTGACGGCATTGTCGGGAAAGAACTCCCTGAGCTCGCTTGCGAGCTGGGCGGCAAGCGTCTTGTTGGGAGCGAGCACGAGCGTGGGCATCTGCAGACGCTCGATGACCTTGGCCATGGTAAAGGTCTTGCCCGAGCCCGTAACGCCGAGAAGCGTCTGGTAACGCATGCCGTCCTCGACGCCGCTCACGAGCCGATCGACCGCCTGAGGCTGGTCGCCCGAAAGCTCGTAGGGGGCCACGCACTTGAAAGGGTTTCCTTGCTCGCGTCGGCCGTTGATGCGGGCACTCTGCGCGCTGTCCATGTCTAGCTCTCCCGATTCCCGAGCATCTTCATGCGCTCGTCATACCAAGCATCGACCCAATCGCTGAGTTCTTCAATCGAACATATGTTCTCACATACCGTGTCGGCAATCAAGACGCGCTCGGCATCGGTTGGCTGTGCCCGCATGCGCGCTAGCACATCGGAAGCGTCCATACCCCGCGCGACGGCACGTGCGAGACGCAGGTCGGAGGGAGCCGTCACGGCAATCACCTCGTCTGCAAGCCGGGCGAAATCAGGGGCTTCGGTGAGTAGCGGCACCTCGACGACAAGAATCTTCGCATCGGTCCGGGGCGCGCACTCGACGTTGAGGATGTAGTTGGTGGCAGCCTGCATGATGTAGGGAAACGAAATCGCGTTGAGGTCATGCGTCGCCTGCTCGCTCGCGAAGGCCACGTGAGCCAGCCGTGCGGGGATGACGGCGTCGTCCTCGTCGAGAATCTCCTCGCCGAAACGGGCGGCGAGCTCGGAGATGAGCATGGCGTTACCGGAGATGAGCGCGCGGTTTATCTCGTCAAGGTCGATGGAGACGGCCCCGCGCTCGCAGAGCAACTCGACGAGCTTCGACTTTCCCGAACCAATACCGCCTGTCACCATGACCGTATACATGACGCTCCTACCTCCATGGATCGGCTTCGGGCTCCTCGCATGAACTGCGGGACAGCATGTCCACGTAGTCCGAGTACGGATCGTATCCGTCATCGTCCTCGTTTTCCGCGCGTAGCCCGGCACGAATCGCAAGTTCATCTTGACCAGCCTGACGTCGCATCGCGCGCAGGGCCGCAGCACGGCCGGCTGGCGACATATGCTCAAGGTCAACCATGGGCGACTCGATTCTCCCGCACGTGCCTAGCCGGTGACGATGCCCCCGCCCAAGACGAGGTCATCCGAATACAAAACGACGGGCTGTCCGGCGCGTACGCCACCCACGCGCTCGCCAAAGGCGACGACGACGCCGTCTTCGCTGCATACGACCTGCGCGGGCACGGGTTTGCGGTCATACGCGATGCGCGCACGACAGGAGCGTTTGCCCTCGGGAGGCTCAATGGACGTCCAATGTACATCACGCAACAAGCACATCTCGGCGCCCGCAACAGCGCGTGTCGCAGCATACACGCGATGCGCTGACACGTCTTTGTAGACAGCGAAGAGCTCCTCATCTTCCATGATAGTCGCCGAAGATGCAGCGTCTTCTTCGTCCGCTTCATGCGCAACGGTGTAACGGCCCAGGCTCTGATCTGGCACGAAGCGGTACTGGCCCTCGTAGCTATCGATGACAGAGCTATCGCCTAGATAGACGATGTCACCCGTATCACGCTCCAGACCGCCTTCGCCTTCGAGCCACGCGACGAAGCCCTCATCATTGTAAAAGCACGGTTCGCCCTGCCCATCGTTGACCGGCACGATACGCATGAGACCGGCGCGCATCGCCATGCGACGCACGACGCCTTTGTGCAAGTCTTCAAGTGGAAAGACGAGGCGCGCGAGCTGTTTCTGGGAAAGCGTGTAGAGCAGAAAGGTCTGGTCCTTGGATTTGTCGAGAGGCTTGCGCAGCTGATATGGCAGTAACTGGAAGCCCGTCGTATCGCTTGTGACGCGTGCGTAATGGCCCGTCGCAACCTGATTGATGCCCAGCGCATCTGCCTGCTCGAAGAGCGCATTCATCTTGATGTCACGCGTGCAGATGGTACAGGGGTTGGGAAAGAGGCCTTGCGCGAACTGATGCGCCGTCTCCTCCTTGATCATGCGGGTAAACTCGTCACGCATATCGATGACGTGATGCTCGATACCAAGCATTTGAGCGCAGCTTTGCGCACGCTCAACGGCAGCAGCCCGTTGCGGGCTGTCATGAAAGCGAAGCGTGACGCCCACCACCTCGTGAGCGTCACGCTTCAAAATCCAGGCGGCAACAGACGAATCTATGCCACCGCTCATGCCAAGAAGAATCTTAGACAAGCTGAGCCCTTTTTCTACTCTTCCGTGGGCTCTTCGGTCACGACTTCCTCGGTCACGACCTCTTCGACATCGCCAGCGGGCTCGTCATCGGTCTCGGGCTTCTCGAGCTCGGCGACCTCGATCTCGACGCCAAGCGTCTCGGCGGCGGCCTTCATCGACAGCGAGATACGGCGACGATCCATGTCGATGTCCATGACCTTGACCTGGACGGGGTCGCCGACGTTGGAGACCTGGCTCGGGACATCGACGTGGCGGGATGCCATCTCGGAGATGTGCACCAGGCCCTCGATGCCATCGCCCAGCTCGACGAAAGCGCCGAACGGGACGAGCTTGGTGACCGTACCCTCGACGATGGAGCCGACGGGATAGTTCTTGACGAGCGTGCGCCACGGATCCTCGGTGGTCTGCTTGAGACCGAGCGAGATGCGCTCGCGGCTCATGTCGACATCGAGAACTTCGACCTCGACCTCCTGGCCGACCTTGACGACCTCGGAGGGATGATTGACATGGCTCCAGGAGAGCTCGGAGATGTGGACCAGACCATCGATGCCACCCAGGTCGACGAACGCACCGAAGTCAACGATGCTGGAGACAACGCCCTTGAGGTGCATGCCCTTGGCAAGCTTGGCCAGAACCTCGGCACGCTCGGCCTTGCGGCCCTCTTCGAGGACGACGCGACGGGAAAGCACGACATTGTTGCGGTTGCGATCCATCTCGATGACGCGAGCCTCGAGGGTGGAGTGGATGT
>CAYLYJ010000045.1:0-10809 GCA_964388185.1 uncultured Coriobacteriaceae bacterium | reverse complement strand
CGCAGGAGCTCTTCGCCATACGCCGTTGCGACAAGATTGGCCTCGGACACGAGCAGCCACCCGATAACCCCATGAGCGTGGCGTTTGCCAAGGCGGAAAAGCTCATGGACGAGCAGCTCAACGCCGAGCCCGTCTTCGGCATCAAAGATCTTGCCGTTGATGGTCGTGATCTCATGAAGCTGGGCGTGGAGCAAGGTCCTGCTTTGGGTGTGATGCTGCAAAAACTTCTCGATGCCGTTGTCGATGGTGACGTGCCCAACGAGCATGATGCACTCATCACGTGCGCTCAACGGCTGATGTAGTTACAGTAATGCTGCACGATGGATAGAGTCGAGGTCTAAGGGAGCGCGCCGTAAGGACCGCGTAGCGGGCTGTCGGGAAGCGACCGTCGAGGCTCGTCCATCGTGCGGCATCGCCTGGGACAGCGCGCCGTAAGGACCGCGAAGCGGGCCGTCGGGAGCGACCGTCGAGGCGGGGCCATCGCATACCGCCGCAACAAACTGTCGCTGATTCGCTCCGTCACTTGCGCTAGAATCGAAAGTTACGTGTCAATGAAAGGATGTCATCATGGCTGACAAGAGCAAGCAGGTTCGCTTCAACATCCAGGCAAGCCCCGATCGCATGTGCGGCGTCTACGCCAATGCCTCGATCGTGAGCACGACCAATGCCGAGTCGCGCATCGACTTCCTCTACGTCGACCATGCCAACAAGCAGGGCGATGATGTTCCAGCGCACCTCGTGGCACGCGTCATCATGCCCACCACCGCGCTCGCCGACCTTTCGGAGACGCTCTCCAAGCACCTTTCCAAGCATCTCGAGCAAGGGATGTAACAGCCCAGCGAAGCAAGACACAACCAAGAGAGACTGAAATGCCTGATACGCCAAACTACAAGCACACGATGAACCTTCCCAAGACCTCCTTCAAGATGAAGGCGAGCTTGGCTCAGCATGAGCCGGAGCGCCTTAAGAAGTGGGAGGACATGGACCTGTACTACCAGATTCTCGCCAAGAACGAGGGTCACGAGTCCTATATCCTGCACGACGGCCCGCCGTACGCCAACGGTCCCATTCATATTGGGCACTCGCTCAACAAGATCCTCAAGGACATCATCGTCAAGTACCATGCTCAGCGCGGCTACTACGCGCCCTATGTCCCCGGTTGGGACTGTCATGGCCTGCCTATCGAGAACAAGGTCGAGGAAGAACTCGGTCCTGAGAAGATGGCAAAGATCGATGTGCCGACCTTCCGCAAGATCTGTCGCGAGTATGCCGAAAAACAGGTCGATGGTCAGCGCAAGGGCTTCAAGCGTTTGGGCGTTTCGGGCGACTGGGGCAATCCCTATCTCACCTTCAATCCCGAGTACGAGGCGGGCAACATCGAGGTTTTCAAGGATTTGTACCTTTCGGGGGCGATCTATCGAGGCCGCAAGCCCATCCATTGGTGCACGCATTGCCACACGGCGCTTGCCGAGGCAGAGATCGAGTATGCCGACGAGGTGAGCCCGTCCGTCTTCGTCAAGTTCCGTTTCACCGAGGTACCTGAGGCGTTCAGGCCGGTCATGCGCGAAGATGCCGCCATGTCCGTCATCATCTGGACGACCACGCCGTGGACGCTTCCCGCCAATGCTGCCGTGAGCCTCAGTCCGGACGCTGAATATGTGGCCGTGCGCGTACGTGGTGAATACTTCGTACTTGCGCGTGAGCTTCTGGAAAGCGTCGCCGAGAAGGCGGGATGGTCGGGCTACGAGGTCGTCGAGCAAGACGGCGAGCCCTTCGTGGTCAAGGGCGTTGACCTGGCCGGTGCGACGTACAAGCATCCCATCCATCCAGATATGACCGGAACGCTCATCTACGGCGACCATGTCACGCTCGATACGGGTACTGGCGCGGTCCACACCGCCCCCGGTCATGGTGCCGATGACTACGAGGTCGGTCTCAAATTCAACGTCCCCGTTCTCATGCCCGTCGATGACGACGGCAAGTTCATGCAAGGCGGTGGGCCGTGGGCAGGTAAGGATGCTGTCGAGAGTAACGAGGACATCATCGCCTGGCTCGACGAGGACAACGCGCTGATTGCACGCGAGGACATCTCTCACTCGTATCCGCATTGCTGGCGCTGCAAGCGTTCGGTCATCTTCCGCGCGACCACGCAGTGGTTCGTTTCGATGGATAGGACCGGTCTACGCGAGAAGGCACTCGAGCAGATCAACGATAACGTACAGTGGATTCCCGCCTGGGCATCCAATCGCATCGGCTCGATGGTCGAGGAACGTCCCGACTGGTGCATTAGCCGCCAGAGGTTCTGGGGCGTCCCCATCCCGGTGTTCAAGTGCAAGTCATGTGGCGAGATCGTCGCCAATGAGGAGAGCTTCGATGCTGTCATCGAGTTGTTCCGCACGAAGGGCGCTGATGCCTGGTACACGACTGCTCCCGAGGACTACCTGCCGTCGAGCGTGTGCTGTCCCAACTGCGGTAGTCATGAGCTCGAAGGCGAGAAGGACGTGCTCGACGTGTGGTGGGAGTCCGGCGTCTCGCACACGAGCGTGCTGGGCACGCGTCCGTATCTGCATCGTCCGGCAGATCTCTACCTCGAGGGCTCCGACCAGCATCGCGGTTGGTTCCAGTCCTCGCTGCTCACGAGTGTCGGCGCGTATGGCGATGCCCCCTACAAGGCGGTCTTGAGCTGCGGTTTCACGGTCGATGAGAACGGCCGCAAGATGTCGAAGTCCATTGGCAACGTCATCGATCCCATCGAGGTCTGTGACGAGTTCGGTGCCGACGTGCTGCGTCTATGGGTCGGTTCGGTCGACTACTCGCAGGACATGTCCGTGAGCCGTAACATCTTCGAGAGGACCTCGGACGCTTATCGCCGTATCCGTAACACCTTCCGCTACCTGTTGAGCAATCTCAACGACTTCACCAACGACGACTACGTTTCGGCTGGCGAAATGCTCGAGTTCGACAAGTGGGCGCTTTCCCGCCTGCAGGCCCTCGTCGCCGAGACGACGCAGGCCTTCGACGAGTACCGCTTCCACAGCGCATACCGCGCCTGGTACGACTTCATCGTGAGCATCTCCTCGGAGTACTTCGACGCGGTCAAGGACCGCCTCTACGCCGATGCCGCCGATTCCGTAGAACGCCGCAGTGCACAAAGCGTGCTCGCCAACATGCTTGAGGCTATGGTTCGCCAGCTGGCGCCCATCCTGGTCTTCACCTGCGATGAGGTGTGGGAGAAGTTTCCCGAGGGCATGATGGAGGAAGGCCGCGTCGCGGCCGTCGCGCTTGCTGGTTGGCCTGACGAGGAGGACTTCGCTCCGCAGCTGCCGAAGGCCGAGCGTGAGGAGCTGCTCGCATCCTATGAGGTCGTCATGGATGCGCGTGACGCCGTCATGAAGGCCATCGAAGAGGCACGCAATGACGGACTGTTCACGAAGAGCCAGGAGGCTGCCGCAACGATCATGGGCAACACCGGGCTCATCGAAGCGCTTGCCGCGCACGGCCTCGATACGCTTGCCGAGATCTTCATCGTGTCAGACGTCGAGCTCGAGGAGTCCGATGATGCCGACGGCTTTGTCGCCAGCGTCTCGCAGGCACCCGGCGAGAAGTGCCCGCGCTGCTGGAACTACCGCGAGCTTGGTCCGGACGGTTTGTGCGAACGCTGCCATGAGGTCGTCGCCGCTTTCGACATGCAAGTCGACGAGTAACGGACATTGTCACGTAGCAAGACATTCGCAGTCTTCGTTCCCATTGTCATCGCGATGGTTATATTCGACCGCCTGGCCAAGGGCTGGGCGGTCGACCATTTGCGTCAGGGTATCACGGGCCCTGACTTCGGACTCGTCGATTTCACGCTCGTGCATAACATGGGCGCGGCTTTCGGTATGGGGCAGGGTGCTGGCATCGTCTTCGTGGCATTGGCGATCGTGATTTGCATTGCGGTCATCGTGTGGCTTTTGGTTGGCAAACGTCATGGTGCACTCGAAGTCGTCTCGCTTGCCCTCGTGGTCGCCGGCGGCATTGGTAACTGCATCGATCGCCTTACGACAGGCTACGTCGTCGATTTCATTCGCTTCACCTTCATTGACTTTCCGGTCTTCAACGTCGCTGACATATGTGTGACCTGCGGCGTCGTGCTCTTCCTCATTGCGCTCGTTCGCATCGAGTTCGCGTCGGGGGCGCACGCCAAGACGGGGGAGGAGCGATGACGAGCGTTTTCGATCACGAGGTGAGTGTTGATGAACAGGGCGTACGTCTCGATGCCTTCGTCGCAGGCTTAGGTATTGACGAGCTCGCGAGTCGCTCGGCGGCCGTGCGGCTCATCGAATCGGAGCGCATACTCGTCAATGGCCAGCCCACGACCAAGAAGCGCATCGTCATTGCCGGTGATATGGTCCATATCGAGATTCCCCCGCGCAGCGGCGAGGGTGCTGATCTCGAAGCTGCCTATGATATACCGCTCGACATCCGCTACGAGGACGAGCACCTCATCGTGCTTTCCAAGCAGCCCGGCCTCGTCTGTCATCCCGCACGCGGGCATTACGGTG
This sequence comes from uncultured Coriobacteriaceae bacterium, assembly GCA_964388185.1. Taxonomy (GTDB): domain Bacteria; phylum Actinomycetota; class Coriobacteriia; order Coriobacteriales; family QAMH01; genus QAMH01. The sequence continues at coordinate 6,265 of CAYLYJ010000045.1, read as the reverse complement.
ACACGCTCGTGAACGCGCTCGTCGCTCATTGCGGAATCGGCAATCTTGCCCAGGTGCAGGGTGAGGACAGGCCCGGCATCGTGCATCGCCTCGATCGCGACACGAGCGGTCTTATGCTCGCCGCCAAGACCGATCTGGCTGCCGCACGCTTGCAAGATGGCATCCGCGCGCGCAACATCGATCGTCGTTACATCACGCTCGTGCATGGCAACTTGGGTCATGACACCGGCATGATAGACGCGCCCATCGCACGTCATGTGACCGACCGCACGCGCATGGCGGTGAGCGATGCGCCAAACGCCAAGGGCGCGATCACGACCTTTGAGGTGCTCGAGCGCTTCGAGGCTGCTCGCAGCGATGATGGCTACACGCTCATCGAGTGCCACCTGTTCACGGGACGCACGCACCAGATTCGCGTGCACATGGCCTACACGCATCATCCTGTGGTGGGCGATCCGCTCTACGGGCGTGCGGCGACGGCCAAGGCGCGCAATCGCAGTGTTGCCGAGCAAAGCGAGATGGGGCTGGACCGCCAGTTCCTGCACTCATGGCGTCTTGCCTTCGAGCATCCCATCACGGGCGAGGAGCTGAGCTTCACCGACATGCCGCCACGGGATTTGCAGGTATTGCTCGACGAGCTCGCAGAGCGCTCGATGGGTCGCACCGTCTATGGCCGCGAGCTGCTGGGATAAGATAAACACGTGGGAAATTTGTCTGGTCTTTGCCTCGTTCCGAGCTGATATGCTGTGAGCAGGCAAACGAAGGAGACATCGATGCGTAAATCGCTGCTTGCATTTGTCACAGCCGCAATTCTGCTTGTCATGACGCCAGCGCTGGCATTTGCTGCTGCGGATAACGTCGTTACTACGCAAGATGCGCCTCTCGAGGCACAAGCTCCCAGCGATGCAATCACAAGCCCCGTCGAGATGCACCGCCTGTACAACCCCAATTCCGGCGAGCATTTCTACACGGCGAACATTTCCGAGCGAGATAACGTGGTGGCTGCGGGGTGGAAGTACGAGGGCGTGGGATGGATTGCGCCGAGCACGTCTGGCACCCCGGTTTATCGTCTGTATTCGGGGACTGACCATCATTACACCATGTCATCTTCCGAGCGTGATTGGCTCGTCTCCAAGGGGTGGAGATACGAGGGCGTTTGCTGGTATTCCGAGGATGCCAAGAAGGACAAGCCGCTGTATCGTCAGTTTAACCCCAACGTGAATGTGAGTGCCTTGCACAATAACTCCGGCTCGCATAACTACACCATGTCGCGTGACGAGCACGCTTTCCTGATAAACGCTGGATGGCGCGACGAAGGCACCGCCTGGTATGCTCTGGACGAGGGAGAGCTCCTCCCGAATACGGGTCCTTCGGCATCCGATCTCAAATCCAAGCTCAACCTCACGGTTTCCCTGCGTCCGTCGCTTACGCACGAATTCAAGGGAGCTGATTGGCAGGGCTATATCGTTTTGCATGATACCGAGGGAACTGGCAGTCCCATGAGTGTGGTAGACGGTTGGACCTATAACAACAATGGCGTGGGAGCCCACTTCGTGGTGGGCATGGACGGCTCTATCGTTCAGTGCGTTGATATGAACTATGTCGCCCATCATGCAGGATGGGGTAATGATGGATTCAATCAGAGGTTTGGCGTGCGTGAATGGCCCTACGATGGAAGTCGCGACACGAATTACGGCATGAACTTCTGCTCGATTGGCATAGAGATGGTACATGGCGTTGGCCAGGGCTATTATCCCGAAGCTCAGCTCAAGGCACTGGATGACCTTATTGCCTACATTGACGCCTATTATGGATTCCATTCCAGCATCATTGACCACAAGACCTGGGCCATCGGCAATTCTGATACCTCACCGGCATTTGCTGGCTATCTGGCGAATTACCAGCGTTATAGGCATCATTGATTAGACGAGAATGCCTGCGTATTTGGCTGGTTTTTTACTTCTGTTTGACGGCGACAACGACAAAGCGCTCGTCGGCGGTACCGTAACTGCACGTCGAGAGCGTGAGCAGGTCATCGCCATACTCGGCGGTCACGCCCGTGCCATACAGCGACAGGCCGCGCACTGCCGTGACGAAGTCATTGAACTGCTGCTCGGAAAGCTCGCCCACCTGATCCCAGTAGCGATAGGGGTTGGATGCGGTTAGGTCCTCGTACCAGCAGCCAAGGAGTTGATAGCTGCCAAAGCCGGTCGCGCCCTCGATCGTGTTGTACTCGATCGTATGGCTCATGCCGAACTCCGGGTTGTCGAAGTTACGCAGGCTCGCGAACATGCTGCCATCGTTCATGTTGTGGCCGTAGATGATGGAGCTGTTGCCGTCGAGCAGGCAACCCTTGCCCAAGAACGGCGTGCCGGCAGACGAGTACTCGCCCTCGACATTGCGGTGCAGATAGTACTCGGGGTCATCGGGAGTGTACATGACGGGGTAGTCGATGCGCGTGTCGGCCACGCTCACCCAGCCCACGCAATTGGGATTGTCGGTCACGAGCGCGTTGGGGTTACGGTCGTACTCCTCCGTAATCGCGTTGAACTCGTTGTTCGCGGTCCAGTATTTGCCGAATTGCATGAAGATGAGCACCGCGCACACGAGGACGACGACGATGCAGAGAATCTCGAGGACGAGAAATACGCGGCGCTTGCCCGCTTTGTTGGTGTGCTTGCCCTGTGCCATGTCTAGTAATTCCCTTCGAAGAAGTCGGTGCCTTGGGGAAGTTCGTAACCTGCGAAGTACTCGTCAAAGTCGATGCCGAGATACGAGCAGAGGTCGGCAAGTTCGACCATCGTGTTATCGTTGACGGGAATGCCCTCTTTTCGCAGACGAATCTCGTTGAAGTGCTCTTTCTCGCCATGTGTCCAAACGCGCTCGGCGTCTGCGGCAACGGGGCTCGTTCGTAGCTTCTCGAGGTAGTCGGAGAGGTGCTGGCGAATCTCGGCCGGGTCACCGAAGATGGCGGGGTCGATTACGATGAAGCCATGGCAGATGCCCGTTTTATCATCGAAAGTGCAGCACTCGTCCGATGTGTTGCCCATCGAGAGTATGGACGAGAAGAGCTCGCAGACCATGCCCCAACCATAACCCTTATGGCTGCCAGTTTTCTCGCTTGCGCCACCGAGCGGCATGATGCCGCCACCGCTCTTGGAGACGATGTTTGCCAGCACGTCGGGTGCATCGGTTGTGGGTTCGCCTTGTGCGTCAAGTGCCCAGACCGGTGGCAGTGGCTCGCCGTTCTTGTTGTAGATCTCGAGCTTGCCGCGTGTGACGACGGAAGTCGACGCGTCGAACCAGAAGGGGTAGGGGTCGGCTGGTGCGGCGATAGCGATGGGGTTGGAGCCGAGCATGGCCTGACGTCCGAAGGTGGGGACCATGATGGCCTCCGAGTTTGTACAGGCGATGCCTATGAGGCCCTCGTCGCATGCCATCTTCGTATAGTAGCCGGCGATGCCAAAGTGGTTGCCGTTGCGCACGGTGACCATCGCCATGCCGCTTTTCTTGGCTTTCTCGATGGCGAGGTCCATGGCGAACTTCGAGATGATCTGCCCCATTGCGGAGTGACCTTCAATGGTTGCCGAGACGGGCGTCTCGAACACGATCTCGGGGGTCTCGTCGACGTGGATCGTGCCCTTCTCGATGCCCTTGTGATAGCGCACCATGCGCTGCATGCCATGGCTCTCGATGCCGTATAGGTCTGCGGTGAGCAGTACGTCGCTGATGACGGCGCTGTCTTTCTCGGAAAAGCCGAAAGCCCGGAAGACGTCGTTGCAGAACCTGTTCAGGGTTTCGTACTGCCAGTTTACGTAGGGCATGCATTCCTCATTCTCTCGTGCGTTCATGCGCCCCTATAAGATACCCCATTTGGGCAGCGGCTCATACCTAATACGCGATGTTGACGGCGCTTCGTAACGTTTCATCCGATAACGACAATGAGCATGCCGTCGCGCACCCCGATTTCGAAACGCTCATCGCGGGTGCAATTGCTCACGCCCAACGGCATCGCGGGATCAAGCGTCGCGTTCTCGAGCTCCCATTGCAGTCCGCGCTCAGTGACGCCGTGAGCCGCACCCGCAAAGGCGAAGACGGATACGCGTGTGCCTGACGGAGCGTCAAAGGTCGTGGGGCTCGTGCTGGGAGTGACGAGGTGGACCTGTTGGGAGCCCCCAAGCAATATGCCGCGCGCCCCCCGTTCGTGCAGGAAGGCGAGTGTCTGGATGTTCGCGAGCTCGTGACCAACGTCTCCGCCGAGCGCGCAGTGCAGGATGAAGCTCTCGTACCTGCGAGCTAGCCCCTCCTTGCAAGCGTAGACGGTGTCAGTGTCATCCTTCTCGCATGGCAATTCGATGCGTTCACATCCGATGAGTGAGACGAGTTCGGGGCTCAGGCTGTCGAGGTCGCCTACGAAGAGGTCGGGCTCGAGGCCGGCTTCCAAGCAATGCGCGAAGCCGCCATCGACTGCGATGAGGAAGTCGCCGTATTCTGCCGACAACGCAACCTCTCCGGGTCCGGCGCACACGATATGGCAGATGCCGCTCATGCGCGTTCGCCTTCGTCGATGAGGGAGCGTAATTCGCGGCTGGCCGCTTCGATATCATCGGCGGCGATGATGGCCGAGACGATGGAATAGCCAGCGAGTCCCATGCCAAGGAGCCCGGGAATGGTTCGCGCGTTCACGCCGCCAATGGCGACGACGGGAATGTCGACGGATTCGACGATCTCGCGTAGCTCCTCGATGGTCAGGACACCGGCCTCCGGCTTGGTCGCGGTGCTGGCGATGCCGCCGACGCCCAGGTAGTCCGCGCCCGCCCGCTGTGCGGCCTGTGCTTCGGCGACGGTTGCCGCTGATACGCCCACGATGGCATCGGGGCCCACGATTTCGCGTACCCGCGACGCCTCGAGGTCCTCCTGTCCCACGTGCACGCCTGCCGCGCCGATTTCAACGGCGATTTCGGGTTCGTCGTTGATGATGAGCGGGACGCCATACTTGTCGCATATGCGTTTGACGCGATATGCCAGGTCGACGAACTCCAAGCGCGAGGCGTGTTTCTCGCGCAATTGGACGAGCGTGACGCCGCCTTTGCAGGCATCCTCGACGGCTTGTTCGAGGGTTTCGGTTGACATGAGGTCACGGTCTGTAACCAGATAGAGCGTATAGTCGATGACGGGTTTCATATGTGTTCTCCCAGGCTGTTTTGGGTTTTTGATCACGTATGTCTAGAGTGTCGTGCGCTTCCAGATGTTCGATGCACGAAGCGGGTCGAACATTTGCGTTCCGCGTCCGAGCATGAGTGGTTGCACGAGTGCGCGAGCGATGAAGTCGTGTGCGTCGCGAACCGAATCGACGAGGGATTTGCCGCAGGCGAGGTTGCAGGCGATCGCTGTTGAGAGCGCACAGCCGGTGCCGTGGTACTCGCCCGGCAGTCGCGGCGAGACGAATTCGCGGATCTCGTTGTCAAAATAGAGACGATCAACAAGTAAGTCGGCTTGCTCGTGTCCACCCTTGACGAGCACGGCATGTGCACCCGAATCGAGGAAGGCACGGGCTGCCTGCTGCATGCTCGCGGCGTCGTGCACGCCAACTCCCGTAAGTTCGCTTGCTTCGGGGATGTTGGGTGTCACGATCGTGGCGTGGGGGACAAGTGTGTCGCGCACGAGTTCGAACACGCTTGCTTGCGTCAGCGTTGCACCCGATGTGGCGACGAGCACAGGATCGAGCACGGCGGGAACCTCCGGATGCGCTTCAAGTGCGGTGACGACCGTCTGGGCGACCCCTGCATCTCCCAGCATGCCGATCTTAATGGCTGCTGGCGGCATGTCGGCGAAGACGGCGTCGATTTGCGCCCGCACGACGGATGGCTCGATAGTTTGGATGGCGGTGACTTCGTAGGTGTTCTGCGCTGTCACTCCCGTGATGGCGCATGTGCCATGCACGCCGTGTGCGGCCGCGCATTTGAGGTCGATTTCGATGCCAGCTCCGGCGCAGCTGTCCGATGCGGCGATGATGAGTATGGAAGTATCCATGGACGTTCCCTTCCGGCCCCGCATTACCGGAACCGTTCATTCGGTCGCGAAAGCTTCGCCTCTCAGCCACGCATCTTCGCGTAGCTCCCGATATTACCCGTTCATGGTAGCACGAATGTGGCGGGGGCCGGATGTGGCGGGGGATGTGAGAAGGGGTGGGGGCCCCGCACAAAACCCCCCCCCACACCGCCCCCCCCCCCCAAAAAAAAAAAATACATAGGCGGTTTGGTGA
>CAYLYJ010000044.1:0-11059 GCA_964388185.1 uncultured Coriobacteriaceae bacterium | reverse complement strand
TGACGTTCACGCCGTCGCGCCAGTTGATGTGGACGTAGTCCTTGCCGTCCTCGACGTGGATGCCGTCGAAGCCTATGTGGGTCGTGCCGTCGCCCTTGCGAGACGTGGCGGCATCGCCGGCGCCAGCGGCGTTGTCTCCGTCAGCACCCGCATCGGCGGCGGACTCACCGCCAGCGTCCTCTTCCGCATCCTCTCCGCAAGCCGTATCGGCGCCACCACGCTCGACGTCCGTATACAGCAGGTCGTCGAGCGAGACGTCGTAGAGCCGTGCCAGGGAGATGAGGTTATCCGTGTCGGGCGAGGATTCCGAGCACTCCCATTTGGAGACGGCCTGCCGCGAGACGCCGAGCTTCTCGGCAAGCTCCTCCTGCGTGAGGCCCGCCGCGCGGCGCCGGTCCGCCAGCCGCTTCGCGATATCTACATCCATGCGCGTCCTTTCTCCTGCGAGCATGATAAGCCATGTCCGTCGTGAAAAGTTACGGGAGAGCGGCTGGTTGCGCCAGCGATTCTGGTTGGAAATTCGCGCAATTATCGGTTGCGCGCATGCAACTGAGCGGGGATTCGAGGTGAATGTGACAGGGGTCAGGCCCCTGTCACATAGACGGGGCCATGTGACGATGTGACAGGGGCCTGACCCCTGTCACATCGTGGCACACGAACGGGTACAATACATCCCAAATGGCTCTGCGGGCCGCCCCAGATGGGCGGTGCTCGAGCAGCCTCGGGAAATGCGGGTGCGAATCCCGCGCTATACCAGTAACCGTAAAGCGCCGATGCGTCGGCCGAAGTCGGAATACCGAGTCCATGACCGGAGACCTGGATGAAAGAGATCTACCATGTTCGCGAAGTTCGCCCACCTCACCTCTGCCAGCGCCGCATTCAAACGGCTCGCCGTCGCTCTCGTGACGCTCGCCCTGCTCTGCACGCTGCCGCTTGCCGGCTGCTCATCGGGTGTGCAAGACGCCGATAATGCCACGAGCGGCGAAGCCGTCGAGCTCGCCGAGACCACGGTGACGATCATCGATGCCGATGGCCAGACCGCGACCTACACGGTCGTCACGGCAGCCGAGGGTGCGACGGTGCTCTCCATCCTCGAGGCCACCGATGTCGAGCTCGTCGTCGAAGACGGCCCCTCCGGCAAATACATCTCCGCCATCAACGGCAAGGCCGCCGAGGGCAATTCCGGCTGGGTCTACACCGTCAACGGCGAGGAGGTCATGGACTCCGCCGACACCTGCGCCGTCAAGTCCGGCGACACGGTCGAGTTCTCCTACATCACGATGTAGCCCGCTCGCTACATGCGACCGATGATGGCATAACGCTCGCCCTGCCCTCGCCCGTCCGCGTGTTCTACGGGGTCGCCGGAGCGAGGAGTGGGTTTCTGAGCTCTGGCATCTGTCATCCCATACCTTTCAGAAGGCGCCGCTCGCGGTGCGCGAGGGCTCAGCTGGCTCGCCAGGCGCATGCTTGCCGATCCGCGTAAATTTTCCTTTTTTATGGGCAGAAAGTCTAATTCATGGTACTATGTTAGACAGCTTATCTAGTTAAATACAAGATAATCGATTTCTAAACGAAGTAGACACAATATCTAGTTAGGAGCGACCGTGGCAAGACCGCCGAAGAATGCAGAGGGACCGAGCGCAACACAGCGTATGGAGGCGGCTTTCTGGGATTGCATGAAGGAAATGCCCTTCAGCGAGATCACGGTACGCGACATCGTCGGACGAGCCAAGGTCAACCGCAATTCCTACTACTACCACTACGAGAGCATGTGGGACCTCGCGCAGGAAAGCATCGAGCATGCGAAGTTCGCGGCCCTTGCAAGCGTACTCTTGGGCGATGCCCCCGCTGCAGAGGGAGAAGCCGCCGCTCAGGCACGTACGGGCTTCGACCATCTGCGCGTCCTGGCAAGCGAGAACGGCAACCAGCGTCTGCTCGAGGACGCCAAATCCGCTGTCGTCGGCGAGTGGGCAGCCCTCTTCGACCTCGACATCGAAACCCTTCCCGACAAGGCACGCTCGGCAATCGATTTCGTGTTTGGCGGGGTCACAGCCCTGCTAGCAGCCGGCCGACCGGGGGATTTGGACGCATTCGAGGCGACAGTCGAGAGCTCCGGGCTGCTCGCGAACAGCATCGCGATGCTGCGTGCCGAGCTCGACCCAGAGGCGACCTCACAAAACGCCTGGTCACAGAGCACTCACATGAAGATGACGGAGGAGCGCGTCGTCATCGAGCGTACGGTCGAGGAGCTCGTCGTCAACGAACCGCCTGCTGAAAAGATTTCCGAGGAACTTGAAAACATGCAGGTCAATGAGGTGCTAGCACCCCATGAGGAGGCGCTCGAGAGCGCTGACGAGACGGACTTCGAACCCGTGATCGAAGAGGTGACAGCCTCCACGACAGCCGAAGGCGTTGAGATCGCAAGCGTTAAAGCAACTCCTGAGGCAGATATTGAGCAGGAACCGGTAAATCTATCAGACAACGAAGATGCCGTTGAGGAACCGGTGGCGGCACAATCTACACAGGAACCTGCAGAGAAATTATCCGCAGAGTCGCTAGTCGAAAGAATTATCGAAGAGGAGATGCACTCAGAAGCTGTTTTCGAGACGAACCAGAGCTTCGAGTCGATATCTACACAGGTACCCGAACAAGAAATGCAAACACAGCAGGAAACGGAGCACGGCAATGAGGCAATATCAGAACAGGAACCTGTCAATGAACTGCAATCTCAAGAGGATTTCGCATCAGCGTCGGGCATCGATGATGTTCTTGAGGCTGAAACGGAATACGAAAGCCAAACAGTCGCCGATTCCGAACAGGAGCCTGTAGAGACCAATGAATCAAAAACCCTCCCCTCGTGGGAATCCACAGCCACCTCTAACATTGAGGTCGCATCTAGCGCATCTGAGCTCATCGTTGAAGACCTTACAGACGATGTGGCAGCGTTCGAAACCGCCCACGCCGAAGTACCTGAACTCGAGAATGGATCCGCGCCTGACGCGCTCGATGAACAGGCGGCTCCCGTCGAGCCAACTGACGATGAGTCTTCCGCGTCGGACGAAGAGTCTCAGCTAAGCTTCGATTTCTTGTTCTAAAGTAGCAATGCAATAAGTTGCTTTTTAGCAATTTATTTGTACCGAATTTGTACGTTTACCAGCGTACATGTAATACGCAATATGTTTCTTATGAGGCAGAACGCATCTATCGTTCTGCCTCTTTTCTATCCCTCGCAACCGGGGCACTGCGAGCAGAGCACGCGAGCGGTCGGCGTCGCCGCGAGACCGCCAAGGGCACTCTCCCGTAACTCGAACGGAAGCGAGCGACCCACCGCATCCATAGCCCACACCGTCTCGTCGAAGTTGACCGTCGACTCGATGCCCGCGAGCGCGAGCTGAGCTGCCACCAGGGCGTTTGCCGCTCCCGTGGCGTTGCGCTTCTGACATGGCGCCTCCACGAGTCCGCCAATCGGATCGCACACGAGCCCCATGAGACCCGAAAGCGCGATGGCCGCGGCATCCAGGCATTGTGCAGGACTTCCGCCCACAAGCTCGACGGCGGCGCTTGCCGCCATGGCGCTGGCCGTTCCCACCTCGGCCTGGCATCCTCCCTCGGCACCGGACACGGTTGACGCACGCGCTACGAGCATGCCGATGGCCGCTGCGTTTGCCACGGCACGGTTGAGCTGCGCGTTCGTAAACCCGCGCTCATCGGCAAGTGCGAGCAGTACGCCAGGCAACACGCCGGCAGAGCCCGCCGTGGGCGCCGCGACGATGCGCCCCATCGAGGCGTTCGTCTCGAGCACGGCCATCGCGTACGTAATGGCCCGCAGTGTGAGCGAATCGCAAATGGTACCAGCAGAATCGAGTGCGACCAGACGCCGTGCCTCTCCGCCAATGAGTCCGCCCATCGATGTCTGCGGGTCGTCTACAGCCGATTTCACACTCGCGCGCATGACGGAGATGACGTCATCCACGTAGCGATGCGTGTCATCCACGGCGATGCCCTGCAAAACGAGCAGGCACCGTTCACGTCTGCAGATGGCATCCGAAATGGCGAGTCCCGCTTCTTCGCAATAGGCCAGCAGCGCCTCCCCGCTCGCGAAATCGAGCTGTGCGAAGAGTGCGGTCGCCTCCTCGGCATCCATATCGATACCGAAGCCGGATGGCATTATTCCGGTTGCTGCCTCCTGCTCCGGCGTGAGGGGCGCAAACTTTTCACGGGACCTGTCACTTTCGAGCGCACGCACTGCGATCACGTCGGAATGCGTGGCGATCTCGGCCGTGAGGGCCGCCGGCAACTCGTCGTCGGTCTCCATGACGGTGTAGGCGATGTCACCGCGCTGCTCGCGAAACAGGCGTGTCGTGGCAATGTTCACGTCGAAGGAGGCAAGCGTCGTCGCGATGAAGGCAAGTACGCCCTTGCGATCGTAATGCTTCACGACGAGACTGTGATACTCCCCCATCAGCTCGACGTCGATGCCGTTCAGACGCGTGATGTGCGCCGCTCCTCCGCCAATCGACTCGCCGCGCACGCAGGTGGTCACGCCCTCTGCATCGACGACCTCGATATCGACGGTATTGGGATGCCCGCAAATCGTCGTCTCGTCGGGCACGAACTCGCAGATGAGCCCCGCCGCACAGGCGAGTTCGAAGGAGTCGCGAATGCGCTCGTCATCCGCGGAAAGCCCGAGCATACCGGCCACGAGCGCGCGGTCTGTGCCGTGGCCGTGATAGGTATGGGCAAAGCTGCCGTACAGCGTGAAGGTGACACGTGCGGGCTCATGCGCGAGCAGATGGCGGCACATGAGCGCGATGCGCAGGGCACCCGCCGTGTGCGAGCTCGACGGCCCGATCATCACCGGCCCGATGATGTCACGAATCCCGAGCGTCTGCATGGCGCCTCCTTCTCGATGCGTATGTTGACATGATATCCCAAGCTCGCAACTAAGGGCGCCTCTACATTCCACACCCTCAAAAAGCCGCTGTCATCCTGAGCTTTCCTTGCAGTTTCGCATCGTCATTTCGTCCAGATAGAAGAAAAGGCGCGGTCTGCGCCTTTTCTGCATGATTGCGTTTCTACAATCAGAGTAATTCCAAGGTGCAGGGAACACACGGCCGGAATGACTGGGTCTCGGAATCCCGGCCGTGTGTTCCCTGCCTCCCAGGGTGACTGGGTTTCGGAACCCGGTGTGTATCCCCTACATCCCCATAAAGCCTATGCTCCAAACGCACGTTTATCGGCGTTGGCGAAGACGGCGACGATGATGAGCAGCACGACGGTCACGATGCTGCCGCCGAGAAAACTCAGGATGGCGCCGGCAATCGCCCAGCCCATAACGAGACCGAGCTTGGCCGGATTGGCCGCATGCAGCACGCCGAAGATGCCCGCGATGAGCGTCACGACGCAGCATACGAGCACCCAGATCGACAGGCCGCCACCAACGAGCATCATGAGCATGCTGACGAAGAACGCGTCCTCGGCATCGAAGTAGTCGTAGTACGAACCATCCAGAGCGCCGTATTCGTACGTCAGGTCGTTCATGAGCCCATAGCCGCCATCGAGCACCACGGCGCTCAGGAGACCGGAAAAGACCATGATGAGTATGGCCCCGATAATACCTAGGGCAGCCAAAACGATGACGGCAATGCTCATACCCTTGATTGCCCCTGCGTGCGCGTTCTTCATATCATGCTCCTTTAATAATTAGATACATTGTTTAGTTTATACGTTGAACTTGAAGTGCATGACATCGCCGTCCTGCACTATGTATTCCTTACCCTCCTGGCGAAGCTTACCGGCAGCGCGACACCCGGCCTCTCCCCCGAGCTCGACGTAATCGTCGTAACTGCACGTCTCGGCCTTGATGAAACCACGCTCGAAATCCGTGTGGATAACGCCGGCCGCCTGTGGTGCCTTTGCGCCGATGGGAATCGTCCAAGCCTTGACCTCCATCTCGCCGGCCGTGAAGAAGGATTGCAGTCCGAGCAGACGATACGCTTCCTTGGCCAGACGCGAGAGCCCCGGTTCCGCAAGTCCCATGTCGGCAAGAAACTCGGCCTTGTCAGCTGCGTCGAGCTCGGCGAGCTCGGCTTCGACCTGCGCGCATATCGGCAATGGGGTGACGCCGTCGATAGGATCAAGCTGGGCGTTCACCATATCTTCGTCAACATTGGCCAGGTACATAACCGGTTTCATGGTCAAAAGATGCAAATCGCGGAGGAGTTCTTTTTCTTCGTCAGACATGTCCAAGAGACGCGCGGGATTGCCTTCGTTGAGCCATTCCTCCATGCGCTTGGCCATCTCGTACTTGGGTAGGTTCGCCTTGTCGCGTTTGGCGTCCTTTTCGAGTCTGCCGAGCGCCTTCTCGAGCGTCGACAGATCAGCTAAGACCAGCTCAGTGCGTATGGTCTCGATGTCGGAAGCAGGATCATGGCTGCTTTCGTGACGTATGACATCCGGATCGCTGAAATAGCGCACGACTTCGCAAATTGCGTCAGTTTCACGGATATTGGCCAAGAATTGATTGCCCAGACCTTCACCCTCACTCGCGCCCTTGACGAGTCCCGCGATGTCGACGAACTCGACGGTCGCCGGGACAATGCGTCCGGGATGTGCAATCTCGGCCAGCTTGTCGAGACGCTCGTCGGGCACCGGTACGATGCCGACGTTGGGATCGATGGTGGCAAACGGATAGTTGGCAGCCAAGCCCGTCTGATCGGTCAGAGCCGTGAATAACGTCGACTTTCCCACGTTCGGGAGGCCGACGATGCCAATGGAAAGGGACATGTTGCTCGTACGCTCCTTCTTTGATTCCTAGTCAGTTTCTTTACTTGTGTCCAAGTTGGTCATATCCACGTCACCCGCTTTGAGACCCTCCTGGTCACCTGCGACCTGTATAAAGATCTCCCCCAGGGTTGTCCCGGTATCGCTCTTCGGGGGTACGGGATACTCGTCCTCGTTCACGTCATCCTCTGTTTGACCTGCGATGACATCATCTTGGCCAATATGACCAACATTATATCCGCCCACGGCGTTCTGCTCGCCTGTATTGTAGGTCACGAGATCATCGACCTGGAAGGCATCGACGATGTCAGCGAGGCTGATGACGTACGTCTCGCGCTTCGCATGTTCCTGCTCACGTGTCCAAGCTACCGGCGGTACGGGGAGCATCTCGGACATGTCCTCGATGACAGGTGCCTCGGGCGTGGACACGAGCTTGGCTTGCGCAGCGTTCTCGTCGCCGCCGCGCACGAGCACTTCCTCGCTCCCCTGCGCGAAGACCTGCTTTTGCTGGCCGGTGATGTTGATGCAGATCGCGCCGATGATGAACGGAATCCAGAAGATGAGGCCACGATACGCGAGCGCGATGGCCGCGGCCTGCGCAGGAGTCGCCCCGTATGCGCTCAGGACGAGCGCGAGCAGGATCTCGACGGCGCCGATCGTCTGCAGAATGAACGTCGCGATGATGAAACCGGCAACGTACGAGGCCATGAGGAACGGAACGTACGTGTAGCCGAAGGCGAAGCCCACGAGGATGAAGCACATGCAGTCGCACGCGTGCAGCAGCACCATGCGGCAGAACATGACGATGAGCGCACGCGGCTTTTCGACCGCGATGCTGGCCGCCTCGTGAAACGACGCCGCGATACGCCCGGCCCACGGCTCCATCGGCTTGCGCTTGAAGACGACGAGAGCACGGTTGACCAGATTCTCGATCCACGCGAAAAGGCGTTGCTCAGTCTCGACATGGCTGTATCCGAGCCACATCACGAAGCCGAACGTGAAAATCATAAGTAGGACAGCTAAGCCTCCAAGGGCAAGATACCAAACCATCTGCCCCGTGAAGATGAGGATGGCGAAGCCCACGAGCATGACGACGGCGAAGCCCCCGAAAAAGCCGATCTTCTCGAGAAACACGACGGTCACGGATTTGCCCATGTCGAGGCCCTGCTTGTGCGACCACGCCGCGATGAGCACCGAACCGGCCGTACCGGCCGTGGGCGCGCAGTCGTTCGCAAAGGTCACGGAGAAGACGAGCGGCACGATGTGCAGGTACTTCACGTCCTCGTCCACGCAGCGGAACACGGCCCTGTAAGCAAAGGCGTGGCTGAAGTAGCGCCCGAACAGGCAACACGCGGCCAGGATGAACGGCACGATGGAAACGTCCTTGATGACCTCGACGAACGACCCGAGGTCATCGCGCTTGATGAAGACGATGACACCCACGATGATGACGACCACGATGGGCAGGATGATATTCCAGCGCTTGGCCAATTACTTCACCTGTGAATATCCGGACTCGTCGATCTTCGTCGAGAACTCGGCACCATCGCCCGCAAGCGTGGCCGAATAGCCGTTGAGCGCTTCGATCGCCGACGTGGCCTGCTCGCCGATGACCGGCATCGGCTGGTAGTCGTTCACGCTCGTCGAGCTGCTGACCAGACACGGCACGACGCGCACCTGCGTGCGCATGGCCTCACCGGGCACGAGCTGGCCGTTCTTGATCGGGAAGGTCTGCTGGTAGATTAGCGTGCGGTAGTCCATCGGGTTGGTGTTGCCGCCGAAGCAGAAGTTGCCGAGGCTGTAGCAGATGTAGCGCTGCTTGTAGTACTCGACGCCCTGCAGCACGTGCGGATGCGAGCCCAGCACCAGGTCGCAGCCGGCATCGATGGCCTGGTGCGCGAGCGAGACCTGCGTGGACGTGACTTCGTACTCGCCCTCGACGCCCCAATGGAAGCAGCCGATGATGATTGCGCAGCCAGCCTTCTGCAGGTTCTCGATGTCCTGCTTCATGAGGCTCGTGGCCTTCTCGACGCCGTCGAGCTCGTTGACGCCGAAGAGGCCGATCTTGACGCCCTCGACCTCGTAGGTATTCGTGCGGTCGTAACCGAAGCTCGTGATGCCCGCATCTTGGAGCGCGGCCTTCGTGTCATTGTAGCCCGTAGTACCATAGTCAAATGAGTGATTATTGGCTAAGTTAACAGCCTCGACACTCCCTTGCACGAAGACGTTGGCATACTCGGCAGGTGCCTTGAAATTGAACGCCTTCTCCTGGATGTCGTTGCTCTCGGTGAAGGTGCCCTCGCAGTTGGCGATGGTCAGGTTGTCCGACGAAGTGAACGGCAGCACGTCGGCGAAGAAGTACGCCGGCCCGTTGGCGCTGTAGAACGCGTTGAAGCTCGTCGCGTCCGGGAAATCCGGATCTTTGCCGAACGTGCAGTCCCCCACCGCCGAGATGGTGATCTGCGCGTCGAGGCCGGCCTGCGCGGTTCCGTTGAGACCGGTGAGCCCCGCCTTCTGGCGAGCGACGTCGATGTTTTGGCTCACGACGGAGAGCACACCCGAATCCTGGGCCTTCTCCTCGGCCTTGAGGAAGGGCAACCCGCCGCATGCGAATTGCCAGACGCAGGCGATGAAGATGAGGACGAGGGCGACGATGAGGACGATGCGCGGCCAGCGGCGCGGGGCCTTGCTGTAGATGCGCATCTGCGAGCCCATGCGGCGCCGTCCGTTGCTGCCGAAGATGCCGCGCTTGTCGCCGCCGTAGAGGATGCGCCCCTTATGAGGCCCGCCACCTACGTATGTCTCCCTGCGTCGTGCCACTCGATTGCTCCCGGAACTCGTAAAAGTCCCTGTATTCTACCATTTCTTTCCCCTGCGGAATGTGACAGGGGTCAGGCCCCTGTCACGCTGTCTGCGCGCATAGAAAATGTGACAGGGGCCTGACCCCTGTCACATTCCTCCACGCACCTCACAGTATCTCTAGGACTTAGTCCCTGCGACGCGGCTTCCTGTTGTCGCGCTTGCGGTCTCGATCACGACGGTCATTGCCGTGGTTGCGATCGTTGCGCGGCTTGGAGCTGCCTTCGGGAGCATCGGGCTTGTCGAGGCGATCGAGGCTGATCTTGCCGGTCTTCTCGTCGACCTCGATGATCTTCACCTTGACGATGTCACCCTCGGAGAGCACGTCCTCGACAGCGCCGACGCGGCCATTGGCCACGCGGCTGATGTGCAGCAGACCGTCCTTGTTCGGCGTGAGCTTGACGAACGCGCCGAACGACTGGATGTTGACGACCTCGCCCTCGTACTCCTCGCCCACCTCGGGCACCTTGACGATGTCTTCGACCATCTTGCGCGCGGCCTCGCCGCCGGTGTCGACCGATGCGATGAAGACGTTGCCGTCCTCGTGTACCTCGATGGATGCGCCGGTCTCCTCCTGGATACCGCGGATGACCTTGCCACCGGTGCCGATGACGTCACGGATCTTGTCGACCGGGATCTTGATCGTGATGATACGCGGCGCGTACTCGGACAGCTCCTCGCGCGGCGCGGGAATCTTCTCGAGCATGGCGTCGAGGATGTAGGCGCGACCACGCTTGGCCTGACCGAGCGCCTCGGCGAGGATATCGGTCGACAGGCCCTTGGCCTTGTTGTCCATCTGCAGGGCGGTGATGCCCTCGGTCGTGCCGCAGACCTTGAAGTCCATGTCACCGAGGAAGTCCTCGAGGCCCTGGATGTCGGTCAGGATGACGTGCTGGTCGCCTTCCTTGATGAGGCCCATGGCCACACCAGAGACGGGGCGCTTGATGGGTACGCCGGCATCCATAAGCGCGAGCGTGGAACCGCAGGTCGACGCCATGGATGACGAGCCGTTGGACTCCATGACCTCGGACACGACGCGGATGGTGTACGGGAACTCCTCCTCGCTGGGAATCATCGGCTCGAGCGCACGCGACGCCAGGGCGCCGTGGCCGAGCTCGCGACGCTTGGGAGCGCCCATGCGGCCGACCTCGCCCGTGCAGTACGGCGGGAAGTTGTACTGGTGGATGTAGCGCTTGCCCTCGGCCGGATCAATCGTGTCGAGACGCTGCCACTCGTTGAGCATGCCGAGCGTGACGACGGAGAGGACCTGCGTCTGCCCACGCTGGAACAGGCCCGAGCCATGGGCGCGCGGCAGGTAATGCGGCACGATGTAGAGCGGACGGACCTCGTCGTTGGCGCGGCCGTCGACGCGCTCGCCGGTCTCGATGATCATCGTGCGCATGGCGCGCTTCTCGAG
>CAYLYJ010000043.1:0-11264 GCA_964388185.1 uncultured Coriobacteriaceae bacterium | reverse complement strand
CCCTGCGTTTCGAGATGGTCGGTGCCATCGAGAAGCAGCACGAGGAGCGCTATCGCAAGCTCATCGAGAATATCGAGGACGGTCTGGTCTTCAGCCGCGACGGCGACGCAATCTGGATCTGCCGTAACTGCGGTCACATCGTCATTGGCAAGAACGCTCCCGAGATCTGCCCGGTGTGCGCGCATCCCAAGGCGTTCTTCGAGCTGCGTGCCGAGAACTACTAGTAGCTTTTCAGCAGGCAAAGACGACGGGCCATCGGGGTTTCCCGGTGGCCCGTCTTCATTGGTGATGCTATGAAACTTATCGAAATCACATCGTTAGACCAAGGCGAGCTGGACGTGTATGCACGTCTCACTGAAGCTCAGCTACGCAATAGGCTCGAGCCTGAGAAGGGCATCTTCATTGCCGAGTCACCCAAGGTTATAACGCGTGCGATCGATGCTGGCATGCAGCCGCTCTCGTTGCTTATGGATCGCTCGCATCTTGAGGCCTGTGCCGAGCTCATCGCGTGCTGCGGTGATGTCCCCGTCTATACGGGTCCTGCAGACATGCTCAAGAGCCTCACGGGTTTCGAGCTGACGCGTGGTGTGCTCTGCGCTATGCGACGTCCTCGGCTGCCCGAGGTCGAAGATTTACTCGCCTGTGCACGTCGCATTGCCGTACTCGAGGGGATCGTTGATCATACGAACGTGGGCGCCATATTTCGTTCGGCGGCTGCACTCGAGGTCGATGCGGTTCTTGTGACGCCGACTTGCTGTGATCCACTGTACCGTCGTGCCGTGCGTGTCTCGATGGGTACGGTCTTCCAGATTCCGTGGACTCGCATCGGGGATGCGGCAAGTGATTGGCCGCAAGCGGGCATGGAACGCTTGCATAAACTTGGGTTCAAGACAGCTGCCTTTGCATTGAGCGATGAGTCAGTGCCTCTTGACGATGCGGCACTTAACGCCGAGGAGAAGCTCGCGATGATATTCGGGACCGAAGGCGATGGCTTGGCGCGTGCGACGATTGCCAGATGCGATTACACGGTACGCATTCCAATGGCGCATGGCGTCGACTCTCTCAACGTCGCCGCCGCAAGTGCGGTTGCATTCTGGCAACTCTGCAGGTAGGAGAATGATATGGGGAGTTTTTCTGGCAGAACCGTCATCGTTCGCGGATGCGATGCGCAGGCAAGCATGGCGCATGCCATCACCGCTGGTTTTGCAGCGCAAGGCGCCAATATCGTGGCCGTTGGTGCGCATGCGAGCGTGAATGACTTTGCTCGATCGCTTGTCGTTGAGCGGGGTGCTGAGGTCATGGCATTGCGCGTCGCGCATGAGGACACGCCAACCGTGCGCAAGGCCACGCAGGATATCGTGGATCGCTTTGGTCGCATCGACGTGCTTGTGAACTGCTCGCTCGTGGCACGTGCCGAGCTCTTGAGCGCGATACGCGACGAAGACCTCGAGCGCACGTTTGCGACATGCGCCATCGAATCCTTCGCCTGGATGCGCGAGTGCCGTCCGCACTTGGCTACCGTGCACGGATCCATCATCAACTTCGGCTCGCGTCTGGCGATGCAAGGGCAACCTGGCTTTGGGATGCTTGCTGCCGCGGTCGAGGGGCTTGCCGGCATAAGCCGCGTTGCCGCACGTGAATGGGCTGATGACGACATCAACGTCAACGTCGTCTGCGCACGGGCGGCGACCGCACAGTTCGAGCATTGGGTGCGTGAATTCCCCGATGCGCGAGATGAGGCGCTTTCGTCTCTGGGGTGTGATGCGCTCTCCACGTCATATGATGGTCTTGTGGATACCTGCCTCTTTCTCGCGGACGAGGCGAGTCATCACGTCACCGGTCAGGTACTTGAGGTATCGTAGGAATCCGCGAAAGCGCGATACGACGTGCTTTCATGTTGCACGGGAAGGATTGACCACGTGAAGTTCGTATCATGGAACGTCAATGGCCTACGAGCAGTTGCCAAGAAGGGCTTCGACGAGACCTTCCGCGAGTTCGACGCAGACATCTTCGCCATCCAGGAGACGAAGCTTCAGGAGGGCCAGAGCCCCATCGATTTTGAGGACTACCACGAGTACTGGAGCTATGCGGAGAAGAAGGGCTACTCGGGTACGGCTGTCTTCTCGAAGCGCGAGCCGCTTGCCGTCTTTCATGGCATCGGTGACAGTCGTTTCGATTGCGAGGGCCGCACTGTCACGCTCGAGTTCGAGAGCTTCTACTTCGTCTGCGTCTACACGCCCAATGCCCAGCACGAGCTTGCGCGTATCGACTATCGCTGCGATTTCGAGGATTGCTTCCGCGAATATTTGGCCGGGCTCGCAGCGAAGAAGGGTGTCGTCGTTTGCGGCGATATGAATGTGGCGCACGAGCCCATCGACTTGGCACGTCCCAAGGAGAACGTCGGCAACGCCGGTTTCTCCGATGAGGAACGCGGCAAGTTCGACGAGCTTCTTGCCAGTGGTTTCGTCGATACCTTCCGTCTGCTTCATCCCGATACGGCGAATACGTATTCATGGTGGAGCTATCGCATGAAGGCTCGCGAGCGAAACGTCGGATGGCGTATCGATTACTTCCTCGTGAGCACGGAGCTCGCCGATTCGGTCGTCGCGGCGGGCATAGAATCCGATGTCTATGGTAGCGATCATTGTCCCGTGTCGCTCGTTCTCGATATTGACGAGTAGGCATCGACGCTCTCGCGTAATCGCGCAGGCGTGTATCCCTGCGGTATCATTGACCCATGGATAGCTCGATGGACACACTCTTCAGCGAAGTTGACGGCGAGACGCGTTTTGCGGCCGCACCGCTTGCCGTGCGCATGCGTCCGCGTACGCTTAACGAGGTGGTCGGTCAGGAAGACGCGATCGGCAAGGACACTTGGCTTCGTCGCGCGATTGCCAACGATACGCTCTCCTCGGTCATCCTCTTCGGGCCTGCGGGCACGGGCAAGACCTCTATCGCGCATGTCATCGCCAATTCCACGAATGCCGCCTTCGTCGAGGTCTCGGCGGTCTCCGGAACCGTTGCCGATTTGCGCCGCGAGATCAAGGCGGCCGAGGAGCGTCTGCTTGCCTTCAAGCGTCGCACCATTCTCTTCATCGATGAGATTCACCGATTCTCGCGCTCGCAGCAAGATGCTCTGCTCCATGCCGTCGAAGATCGCGTAGTCATCCTCATCGGCGCGACGACCGAGAACCCCTTCTTCGAGGTCAATTCCGCGCTCATCTCGCGCTCGCGCATCGTCGAGCTCAAGCCCATCGGCAATCACGGCATCAAGATGCTTGTCAAGCGCGCCATCGAAGACGAACGCGGTCTCGCCAGCGAGTACACGATCTCCGACGAGGCCCTCAACGCCATCGTGATCACTGCTGGCGGGGATGCCCGTACGGCACTCACGACGCTCGAGCTCGCGGCAGCTCTCACCGAGTCCGGGGGAGAGATTGGTACCGAGCAAGTGCGCGAGGCATCGCCGCGTCGTCAGCTTCCCTACGACAAGGATGGCGACACGCACTACGATGTCATCTCGGCCTTCATCAAGTCGATGCGTGGTAGCGATCCGGATGCGACCGTCTACTGGCTCGCGCGCATGATCGAAGGCGGAGAGGACCCGCGTTTTATCGCGCGCCGCATCTTCATCTTGGCGAGCGAGGACGTGGGCCTTGCAGACCCACGCGCCATCACCATTGCGGCGGCTGCGTTCAAATCGGCCGAGAGCATCGGATACCCCGAATGTCGCATCAACTTGGCTGAGGCGGCCATCTACATGGCGCTTGCGCCCAAGTCCAATGCCGCGTATTTGGCCATCGATGCCGCGCTCAAGGAGGTGCGTGAAGGACCGTTGCGCAGCGTGCCCACGCACCTGCGTGATCGGCACAGGCCCGGGTCGGAAGGCTATGGTACCTATCTCTATCCCCATGACTACCCCAATGCCCAGGTCGAGCAGCAGTACCTTCCCGATGGCCTTGAACGAGGATGCTTCTACAAACCGACCAGCATTGGCTGGGAAAAACTCCGCTTCCCGCCAGAGGAGTAGCCTAGCTACGTGCAGGCGGGCTGTCGAACGGAGGTACAAGGGAGCGCGCCGTAAAGACCGCGAAGCGGGCTGTCGGGAAGCGACCGTCGGAGTGAGGCAGCCCGCCTGCACGCATGCCAAACGGATTCTTTATGCGCAAAAGAGGACATTGCATTTCGCAAGCGGGGCAATCTGCGCTATCATCTAGGTTTGTATATACACACGTGAACCCGGCATGATTTGGGGGCTTTCATGGCAGACTTTCTATCACAGGCATGGCCGTTCGCGGCAGCCGTTCTCGTTATCCTGGGCATTGTCGCCCTCGTCTTTCTCATCATCATTCTCTATCGCACGAGCGTAACGATGAAGTCGGTCCAGAACATCGCGGCAGACGCGGAGAAGGGGGTTGCGCCCGCGCTCACCAAGGTAAATCCGATGGTCGATAAGGCCGAGCTCATGCTCGATACCGTTAACCTCGAGATGCTGCGTGTCGATGCCATACTCGAGGATGTCGAGCAGATTACTGATGTCGCCGGCAAAGCGGCCACCACGGTCGATGCCGTCACGTCTGCTCCCGCCGATGCTGTGACCTCCATCGTCGATCGCATTCGTGGCTCGATTGGTTCCAAGCGCAGCAACAAGGTCAAGCAAGAGCGTCTTGTCTATCCCATCGGTGGCGCACGCGAGGGCGATGAGCAGCCTGTAGCCGAGGAACAGACGACTCCGGCCGATGACGAGGCGATGAAGAAAGCCGCCCAGCAAGCTGCCGATACCGCCGTCTCTGGCATCGAGGTCGAGGAAGTCGATATCGTCATCGAAGCAAGTGGTCAGGCTGTTCCGCACGCTCCCGCGCAGGAGGGTGCCGGTGAGTCCGAGGCATCGGACAAAACGGCGTAGACACGCATATCAGTACCCTTATAGAAGCACGAACGAGCAAGGAGCATCATGGCGTCCACACCTACTACGTCTGCCGAGATTCGCGAGGCATATCTCAAGTTCTTCGAGGAGAAGGGTTGCCAGCGCTGGCCATCTTCCTCCCTCATTCCCGATGACCCGTCGCTGTTGCTCACCGTTGCGGGTATGGTGCAGTTCAAGCCCTACTTTCTGCAGCAAAAGCACCTCGATCCGCGCTATGTGGGCACGACGACCGTGCAGAAGTGCGTGCGCACCAACGACATCGACATCATCGGCACGGATGGTCGTCACCTTTCGTTTTTCGAGATGCTCGGCAACTTCAGCTTCGGTGCCTACTTCAAGAAGGAGATGTGCGCCTGGGCCTACGAGTTTTCGGTCGATGTGCTCGGTCTCGACCCCGAGCGCATTTACGTGACGATCTACGAGGAAGACGAGGAGACTGCCGATATCTGGCAGGAGGTGGGCGTTCCCGCAAGTCATATCTCGCGCCTCGGCGCCGATGATAACTTCTGGGTTGCCGGTCCCACTGGTCCGTGCGGTCCGTGCTCCGAGCTCTACTACGACCAGGGCGAGGGCGTCGGCTGCGGCAGTCCGGACTGCAAGCCCGGCTGCGACTGTGATCGTTTCCTTGAGTACTGGAACCTCGTCTTCACGCAGTTCGACCGTCAGGAAGACGGCACGATGATTCCGCTCGAGAAGAAGAACATCGATACCGGCCTGGGTCTTGAGCGCATGGCCGCCATCATGCAGGGCGTGAATTCCAACTTCGACACCGATATCCTGCACGGTCTCATCGAGGTCGGCGAGAGGCTGAGCGGTCGCCGCTATGGTCAAGACGAGCTCACCGACTTGTCGCTGCGTATCATGGCTGACCACTCCCGCGCTATCGTCTTCATGATTGGCGATGGCATCTTGCCTTCCAACGAGGGTCGTGGCTACATTCTGCGCCGTCTGCTGCGTCGCGCCGTTCGCCATGGACGTCTCATCGGCATTGAGGGCCCCTTCCTCAAGAGCTTCCTCGATGCCATCTGCGACGAGATGGGCGCAGTGTATCCCGAGATCATCGAGAACAAGGCGCTCATCGAAAAGGTGCTGCTTTCCGAGGAGGAACGCTTCAATCGCACCATCGATACGGGCATGCACTATCTCGAGGAGACGATCGAGGGGCTGGGCGAGGGTGACGTGCTCGATGGCGTTGCCGCCTTCACGTTGCACGACACCTATGGGTTCCCCGTTGAGCTTACGGCCGAGATTTGTCTCGAGCATGGCATCGACGTCGATATGGAGGGTTTCGAGCGCGAGATGACAGCTCAGCGCGAGCGTGCGCGTGCGGCTCGCAACGATGAAGCCTGGAATGGCTTTGGCGATATCTTCACGCACATCCTCGACGTGCACGGCCCAAGCGAGTTCGTTGGCTACAAGCAAGACGAGTGTGACGCGCGCATCGTCGATATCATCGTCGATGGCGCTATCGTAGATGAGGCCCACGAGGGCGAGCATGTCGCCATCGTGCTCGACAAGACGCCGTTCTACGGTGAGATGGGTGGCCAGGTGGGAGATACCGGCACCATTTCGAGCGAGCTGGGCTGTGTCATCGTCGATGACACGAAGCGCCCCGAAGAAGGGCTGCCCGTCCACTATGGCGTGGTTTCCACCGGCAGTATCCATAAGGACGACATCGTACATGCAGCCATCGACAGCCGACGCCGCGCGCTCATTGCCCGCAACCACACGGCGACGCATATCCTGCAGCGTGCGCTTTCCGAGGTGCTCGGCGAGCATGTTAAGCAGGCGGGTTCGCTTGTCGCGCCGGACAGGCTTCGATTCGACTTCACCCATTTCGAGCCCATGACCCACGAGCAGATTCTCGAGGTGGAGCGCATCTGCAATGGTGTCATCATGTCCGATTTGCCTGTCTACGCTTACGAGACCTCCCTCACCGCAGCGCGCGAAGCGGGCGTCTTGGCGCTCTTTGGCGAGAAGTACGGCGAGTTCGTCCGCGTCATCGAGACGGGCACCTTCTCCAAGGAGCTCTGCGGCGGAACGCACGTGGGCAACACGAGCGAAATCGGCTTGTTCAAGATCGTTCAGGAGACCTCCATTGGTGCCAACACGCGTCGCCTCGAGGCAGTTACGAGTATCGAGGCCTACGAATACATGTCGCGCATGGAAGAGGAGCTGCGTGAGACAGCGCGCTTCCTCAAGGTGCCGCCTCTCGACGTTTCCGAGCGTGTCGCCAAGATGCAAGCGCAGCTCGATGAGCTCGAGGGCATGCGCAAACGTCGCATGAAGGCAGCTGCCGAAGGTAGCGTTTCCGATTTCATGAAGCAGGCTTCCGAGCTCGACGGCTATAAGCTCATCATCGCTGATCTGGGAGAAGCGGTCGTCCAGGGCATGCGCGAGATGTGGGACATCGTCAAGCAGCGCAGCGGCGGCGAGCCCTTTGCAGTTGTGCTCTTTGCGCGTAATCCCGAGGGGGGAAGCCCGCTCATGCTTGCAGCTGGCACGCAAGACGCGGTTGATGCCGGCTTCAACGCCAAGGACGTCATTGCGAATGTCGCTCCGCTCATTGGCGGTGGCGGTGGCGGTAAGCCAGCGATGGCCCAGGCGGGCGGCAAGAACGCCGGGGGCATTCCCGCTGCCATCGAGAAGACGAAGGCGATTTTCGGCGTTTAGGTCTGCTTTAGTGCACATGCGCGTTATGGGACTCGACATAGGGGAGAAGCGCATCGGTGTCGCCATCGCGGATACCGCGACAGGCATTGCCACCCCGCTCTGTGTCATGGACGCACATGACGTCCTTGATAACGCGCGACCTTGGCGCGTGCTCGTGCAAGACCATGAGCCCGAGATGCTTGTCTGCGGGCTCCCCAAGACGTTGAGAGGTACCACGGGACGGCAGGCGCGTCATATTTGCGAGCAAGCCGAGCGTATCGCGCGGGCGAGTGGATTGCCGCACGAGTTTGCTGACGAGCGTTTGAGTAGCTCCGAGGCAAAGCGTGTGCTTCGCGAGCAGGGTCTGTCCGAGCGTGAGATGCGCGGAAAGATTGATAGCGTGGCAGCCTCGCTCTTTCTCGAGGCATGGCTCGCCGCACATGAGGAATATAAGATGGAGGAACGATGACCCAGGGTCAGCATTACGCGCCGTCCAACTACGCGGAGAAGCGCAAAGGCAAGTCGCGCAAGCGCACGCTTGTCATTATCGTCGCAATCGTCGTTATCGCGATTGCCGGCTTTGCCGCTTACCAGGCCTTTTTCGGCGACAAGACGGGGCAAGTCAAGCAAGGTGCCGAGATAGAGGTCGTTATCCCTGCTGGTTCTTCCACCGACAAGATCGCCGCGATTCTCGTTGATGATGGTGTCATTTCGTCGGCCAATGCGTTCACTAGCCGCGTCAAGCAGCTTGACCAGGCTTCGAGCCTGCAATCGGGCTCGTACGTGATGATTGGCGGAGATGACATCGACAATATCATCAAGATGCTCGCAAGTGGTCAGACGGGACGACAGCTCGTTATCCCCGAGGGCTTCAACCTGCGCCAGATTGCGGACAAGGTCGAGGCTACGTGCGGTATTGATGCCGACGAGTTTTACGCGCAGACGCAGAAGGCGTCTGACTACGTTGCCGACTACCCCTTCCTCGAGGGCGTCTATAACAACTCGATGGAGGGATTCCTCTATCCGGATACCTACCGCATCGATCCGAGCGCGACTTCCGACGACATCATCCGCATGATGCTCGACCAGTTTGCCGCGCAGATTGCCACTGTCGACATGAGCTATGCGACTTCCAAGAACCTCACGCTCTACGACGTGGTGACGCTTGCCTCCATGGTCGAGAAGGAATACCAGGCCGAAGATGACAAGGCCCCGATTGCCGCCGTCTTCTACAACCGGCTGCAAAAGGGCATAACGCTGGGAAGTGACGTGACGACGTATTACGCTGTCGGCAAGGACATGACCGAAGAGCTTACGCTCGAGGATTTGGCAAGCGATAGCCCGTACAACACGCGCAATCCCAATCATTACGGTCTGCCGGCCGGTCCCATCTGCAATCCGTCGGTGACGACCATCCAGGCCGCGGCCAACCCCGCGCAGGTCGACTACCTTTACTTCTTCTTCTCCAATAGGGAGGGTAAGACGATGTTCTTCGTGAACGATGCCGATTTCAACGCCGCCTGGGCACAGTACGGTGACTAGCCGATGAGGGGCATCAGACCAGACGCCTACTACGTGTCGGTGCTCGACATCGACCCTCAGATGCTGGCAGAGCAGGGGTATCGCGCTGTCTTGCTCGACCTCGACAACACCTTGCAACCACGTGGTTCGGTGGGTCTATCCGACGAGGCCATCGCCTGGGTGCGCTCGCTCGAGGAAGCCGGTCTTGGCGTGGCGCTCATCTCGAACACCGCGCATGAACGCGTCGTCGAAGCCGCTCTCGTGCTTGATGTGCCTCTCGTAAGCAACGCGATGAAGCCCTTTGCGCACGGCTACGTTGAGGCGTGCGCGATGCTTGGCGTTGCCTGTGGCCAGGCCGTGATGATCGGCGATCAAAGCTACACGGATGTGCTTGGCGCGCATCGCGTGGGAATGGATGCCATTCTCGTCGTGCCCCAATCTGGCTCCGACCCACTGCATACCCATTTTCTCCGCATGCTCGACCGTAGGTCCGTGCGCGGCATGCGTGCCATCGGGAGCAGCTCATGAATCCGGAATTCGTGCTCATTGGCGATCCGGTGGCCCACTCGCTTTCTCCCGTCATGCACAATGCACTCTATCAGGAACTCGGCAAGGTGAAGTGGCCGTTTTCGCGTTGGCACTACAGCGCCGTGCGCTGTACGAACGAGGAAGAGGCCGCCCATCAAATCGACCTCGTGCGCACGGGACGCTATCGGGGCATGAACATCACGATGCCCTACAAGAAGCTCGCTTTCTCGTGTGCCGATTATGCTGATGCGGGCGTCATCGCCGCAGGTGGTGCCAATGTGCTCGTACGTGACGAGGACCTCAAGCTCTGCGCGTACAATACCGATGGCCTTGGTGCCGTGCGGGCGATCGAACGCATGACCGATATGCCATTGACGGGTGCGCGCGTGCTCGTCTGCGGCACGGGTCCGACTTCCCTTGCCATCGCTGCGACATCTGCCCAGGCGGGTGCCCTGGAGGTCACGTTGTTGTCGCGTGACGAGGCCAAAGCGCTTTCATGTGTGAATCGCATACGGACGAGCGTCGAGCCCCACGAGGCAAGTGTGCTGCATGGCAGGAACTATGCGCAAGCAGAGGCGCTCGTGTCCAAGGTCGACGTTATCGTCGACGCCACACCGCGGGGCATGCATCCCGATGATGAGGCAATCATCGATACGAGTCTGCTGCATAGCGGACAGGTCGTGCTCGATACCGTCTACGGTCATGGCGAGACCGCGCTGCTCGCAGGTGCCTGGCAACATGGCGCGACCTGCATGGATGGACTGGAGATGCTCGTCGAGCAGGCGGCACTCTCGGTTGAGATCTGGGCTGATGCCATGGCGCTTCCCGTCGAGGTCGACCGCGACGTCATGCGCCATGCCGCGTTGCATGCCAATTCGTGACACGGGACTCTGGTAGAGTTCGATGAGGCAATGGCGAAATCACGAGGAAAGGTGAGGCGGGATGGCAGCTGATGCCCCTTCGCAGGACAACCTGTTCGATCTGATGGATGACGCACCGGCAGATGCACCGGTAGACGCCGTCGAACGCGTCAACGAGCTGCGCGCGACGCTGCAGCGCGCCCGCGACCAGTATTACCTCGAGGATGCCCCCGAGTTACCCGATGCCGTCTACGACTCGCTCAATCGCGAGCTCGCTGATCTCGAGAACCAGTACCCTTCGCTCAAGACCGTCGACTCGCCGACGCAGACCGTCGGCGGTGGCGTGGCCGAGCAGTTCACCCCGGCCACCCATCAGCATCGCATGTACTCGCTTGACGATGCCATGGATCTTGACGAGCTTGACGAATGGCTCGCCCGCACCCGCGAGGCGGTGGGCCATAGCCTCTCGTATTGCTGCGAACTCAAGATTGACGGGTCGTCCATTGCGCTCACCTACGATCGTGGTACGCTCGTGCGTGCTGCCACCCGTGGAGATGGCAGCGTGGGAGAAAACGTCACGGCAAACATCTTGCAGGTCAAAGACGTGCCAAGGCACCTTTCCATAGAGAGCGGCGCCATGGGCTTCTCCCAACCCATCGAGGTGCGCGGCGAGGTGTACATGCCCCGTTCTTCATTCGAACGCCTCAACGATGCTATCAGTCTCGAGAACGACGAGATCATGCTCTACAACGCCGAGATCGACGCCGGCGAGCGCA
>CAYLYJ010000042.1:0-11448 GCA_964388185.1 uncultured Coriobacteriaceae bacterium | reverse complement strand
TATTGATCATGATTTGCGCCCTGGCATGCCTGCTGCCGTTCCAGTCGCTCAACGCGGTGGCCGTGGCGACGGCGGCATCCGAGGTGTATCCTACCGAGACGCGCAACAGCGGTGTCGGTCTTGCCTATAATCTCGCGGCGGCGGTATTCGGTGGTATGGCTCCTGCCGTAGCAACGGCGATTATTGCTGGGACGGGAAGTGCCATCTCCCTGGCGTTTTTCATCATCGGCGCCGACGTTGTTTCGATCGTGGTCGCAATCTTCCTCATGAAGCGCTTTTACCGGAAGGACGGCACCCCGGTCAACAGCTAGTTCTATGACAGAATATCTTGTTCTGCATCGTTATGTGGGCGCAGGAGGAGACCTCCTGCGCCCATGCAGTTTCCGATTGCCTTTCCAGGGGGTCCGATGAAAGAGCCCGTCGCCATACGCTCCGTGCGCAGTGCCATTACATTGTGCTTTGCCGTGTGCTACATCATCAATGTCTTTCTACGCGCCCCGCTGCTCGATGACGTGAACATTGTCCTCATGATCGTGGTGCTCGTGATGAGCGTCTTCGTCTCGACCGGTTCGTCGCGGCTTATCGGTATCATCCTCATCGCCATAAGCATCGGTCTTTTGATCTATGCTCAGGCACCGGTGGAGGAGTGGGTGCGTGCGCTTCGAAAAAACGCCGATCTCATCGTCATGTTCATCCTGATTCCGCTCATCGGCATACCTGTTCAACATGGGGGCTACAATGAATCATTGAGGGGGCTATTTGCGCGGCATGCCAATTCCGAGGGAAGGTACTATTCGCTCGTAAGCGGAATGGCGGCCATAGTCGGAGCGCTCATCAGTATTGCGGCCGTGCCGCTCACGTTCGAGATATCACGCGAAAGCCGTCTGGGAGCAAATAAGAGGCTTCTGGGAACGGCTCTCGCGCGAGGGTTCGTCACGTGCATGATATGGGCGCCCACGTCGGCGACCATCGCCCTAGTCGTTTCGGTGACAGGCGCGGATTGGACGAGCTTTGCCCCATGCGCAATCGTCTGCGCACTCGTAGCGGAGGGCATCGGGATCCTGATGACGGTGCTCTCGTGCAAGAGGGGCAGGAAGGCCTTCGCGACAGGCGATGACGCGAACGCGTCTCGGGGTGTTCCCGGAAGCATCGACAAGGCGAAGGTGGCGGAGCTGGCCATCTTCTCCGTGCTCCTAATAGCCTTTATCGCCGTGGTTTCCCAGGTGTTCGGCCTTTCCGCCATCATCGTCGTCGCAATGGCCTCTCTGGTGTGGCCCTTTATCTGGATGCTTGTCATCAGACGATTTCCCCTGTACCGCAGTGAGCTCAAGAGCGCGTATTTCGAGAAGAAGCTTCCCGGCGCCAAAAACCAGATCGTTCTCTTCGCGGGGGCCGGCATGCTTGCCCAGAGCATCGGCTATTCGGGTATCGGTGATGTCATTGCACAGGCCCTCATGCTCACCACCGGGCAAAGCGTGGTGTTGCTGACGACGGCCATCGTCGCCATCGTCCTGCTTACGTGCGTGGCGGGAATCCACCCCATCGTGGCAACGGCCGTTATAGGAGGGGCCATCGACCCGGCACTGTGCGGGATTTCCGCTGCATATCTCGCACTTGTCCTATCGATGAGTTGGGCGTTAGGTAATACGATTTGCCCTGCCTCGGCAAACGTCATAGCCGTTGCGGACATGGTGCGGGCATCTCCCGTGGAGGCGAGTCTCAAATGGAATGGACTCTATGCGCTCATCACCGCTGCCGCCCTCATCGTCTGCGTCATGCTCATGAGGGGATTTTGCTTCCTGTAGTTAGTTCTGCCGTGGCGATTGCATATACGGCAGCTTCTTACTTTTAAGTGCGTTCTTGAGGTCATCTCCAAACCCTCATAGCATACATCTCGTGAGAAGGAGGGCTTCGAGGCAAGCGGAGCCATCGTTCTCGCTGATTTCTCTAGCTTCTTGGTTGTAGCCGCGTCGTAGCGGCGAGGGACTGGCCCAGTTTCGGCACCAATTGACTCCGACGCATCAATACGCATCGCAACATCGGAATCATGTGTGTATAGAACGGTTTGCACGTCGGAACGAAAGGAGGAGGGGTTTCGGTTTGGGGGAAAGGTGACGCCTTTCACATGCACGTAATCTTTCGTAAGCTACATTGGAGGAACACATGGCAATGAAGCCTAAATCGCGCTGGGTGGTTCTTGTCGGCGCGGCAATGTGCGGAGCGATTACCGCATCATTGAATTGCTACAGCATTTTTCAGAAACCCATGATGGCGGAGTTCGGTTGGTCGCCGCAGATCGTAGCGCTCGCCTATACTCTTGCGATTGTCGTAATCGGCTTTGCGGGCGGTCCTGTTGGCGGTTGGTTCCAGCGTAAGTTCGCAGCTCACAAGATCATGCTCGTCAGTGGTATCGTCTTTGGCATCGGCTGGATTCTCACGGGCTTTTCCACGAATCCCATCATGCTGCTCATCACCTTCGGCATCATCGTCGGCTTTGCCGATGGCATCATCTATAACACGTCGTTGGCCTTGACCACACGTTGGTTCCCTGACAAGAAGGGTCTCGTTAACGGCATCTCGCTTGCCACGATGGCGCTGTGGCCGCTCTGGACTGCCCCGGTCGGCAACATGATCGTGCAGGCAATCGGTCCCATGCCCTCGTTCATGGTCGTGGGCGCGTTCAGCATCGTCATGTTCCTCATCTTCTCGTGGCTCTGCTACGTTCTGCCGCCTGCAGACTATCAGCCCGAGGGATGGAATCCTCCCGTTGACGAGGAGGCCAAGAACCGCAGGAGCTACACTACGCCCGAAATGATGAAGACACCGCTCTTCTGGATCATGGTCATCGTATTCGCGCTTACCGCATGCACGGGTGTGTTCATGCTCGGCACCGCGTCTCTCGTCGGCCAGACGCAGGCGGGCATGGATGCCGCGACGGGTGCCATGATGGTCAGCATCTTCGCCGTTGCCAATGCCGCCGGACGCTTTGGTTTCGGCACGCTGTCCGACAAGATCGGACGATTCCAGACGCTGTTCATCGTTATTGGCATCACCGCGGTGATTCACCTGTTCCTTTATGGAAATACCGACTCCACGATGCCCTTCATCATCGAGTCGATTGTCTTGGGCATGTGCTTTGGTGGCATCATGGCCATCATGCCCTCGCTTACCGGTGATGCATTTGGCCCGGCAAACATGGGCCAGAACTATGGCTTCATGTACTGGGGCTATGCGCTTGCCGCTGTCATTGGTCCCATGCTTTCGGCCAATACGCTTGCCACTACCGGTAGCTACAGCACGGCATTCCCCATTTTGGGTGTGCTCTGCATCATCGCAATCATCCTGCTCGCAATCGGCATGCCTATCTACAACAAGATGAAGGTGCGCGATGCGGCAATGATGGAAGCCAAGAACGCGGAGAAAAACGCGTAGAAGAACCAAGAATGTTTCCGGGTGCGCCCAGCTATGATTGGCCGCACCCGGCAAGCACCTCGCTTGCATTCAGGTGTCGAGGTGATATCGGTAGGACGCATGTCAGGCATCCTACCTACTCGACAAGGGGAGCACGCTGCGCCCTTATCGCAAGTCCTGAAAAACCCGATGAAGGGATAGGAAATGATTTCGAGAATCAACTTGCTCAAGTGCAAGGACGGAGTTTCCGAAGAAGAGTTTCGTGCGGTGATGGCAGGGGAGGTAAGCGATGCAATTGCCCAGATGCCTCTGCTGCGCTCGTGTGAGATTAACTATGTGACCGATAAGCAGCAGCGCTCGCACCTAGGCCGCGGCGCAATCGATATCGATTGCTTCATCGAGATGCTCTTCGACAGTTATGGCGATATGGTCGAGTCCTTTGCCAAAGCCGGTGATGCGGTGACGGACGCCTTGGGACAAATCGTGGAAGAGCCCATTCCCGTGCTTGTCACGGTCAGAAAGTTTGACAAGCTCGTTCCGGAGTATCTCAAGGATCGAAACATCATCAAGCGCGTCTCGTTCTGTGATCGCGCAGAGGGAGTCGACGCCATGACTTTCCACTTCGAGTGGTGGTACGTGCACTCCATCCTGGTGAAGCTCATGGAAGGCTGTTGCGGATACAACCAGAACCTGGTCATCGATCGGTGCATCGGTGATAAAGAGGTGCATTACAAAGAGCTTCCGGTCGAGGGTATGGTCGAATTCTGGTTCGAGGACATGGATGCTTTCGACGAATGCTATGGCAGCGTAGGGTTCAAGAAGCGCGCAAGTGTTCATGCCGCTGAGTTTATCGGGACGGTGACGACGTACTTTGTCGAAGCAGTGCCCGTGGAGCTCGAAAAGTAAATGGGATACGGGGTCGTGTCGAATGTCATTCGGCACGACTTCTTCTTTGAACGGAGGCAATCATGAAATCCAAACGCGCGGCGGTCTTCGATGACGTCGTCTTTTCGGGTCCCGGGCAAGTGGAGTTCGAGGAGCGTATTTACGCTGAGGAGAAAGCGAAGCGCTGGCCTCGTGTTAGCAAAGGCACGGGCACGTTTGAGGATCAGGTGGTCATTGTCACTGGAGCAGCGACCGGACAAGGCGAGATCGAAGCGAAGATGTTTGCCCAACAGGGCGCAAAAGTCTATATGACAGACATCAACGACGAAGGGCTCGAGCAAGTCAAGGCCGCCATCATCGAAGACGGTGGCGAAGCGGTCGCGTTTCCCATGGATGTCGTCGATGAGATCGCGTGGCAGAAGCTCGTCAAGCTCATCCTGGATGAGGACGGCCACCTCGACGTTCTCGTCAATAATGCCGGCATCTGTGTCAACGGGTCGATACTGACGTCGTCGCGCGCAGATTTGGAGCGGATGATGGACGTCGATTGCTGGGGCGTTTATAACGGCATGCATTACTGCGCCCAGGCAATTATCGATGCAGGCGGTGGTGCTATCGTCAATACGTGCTCGTATCAGGGCAATCACTTTGGACCGGGCAATCTCATCGGTTATGCGATGGCCAAGGCGGCTGCTATGGGCATGACGCGCGCCGCGGCCACTGATCTCGGTGCATTCGGCGTGCGTGTAAACGCCGTCAATCCCGGTCTGATTCTTTCGGATATGACACTGCCGAGGGGTCAGAATCGCAAGGGCCTGTCTGAGGCATCGTCATTGAAGCGCTATGCGCTTCCCGAGGAAGTCGCATCCGCTGTCCTGTTCCTTGCGTCTGATAGCGCAAGTTTCATCAACGGGGAGTACCTGTCCGTCGATGGTGGAGCGACGACGTATCTTCATTTGGCAACTGCCGACAAGTAGTGGCTTGACGAGAAAGGAAGCGCATATGGAAAAGCAGAGGTTCATCGACAAAGTCGCAATCGTAACCGGTGGCGCCAACGGCCTTGGCCGCGGTATGACCGAGCAGCTCGTGAAGGAAGGCGCTCAGGTCGTCGTCTTCGACATCGAAGACGACACCATGGAAGAGGTATATGACGGAAACGAACGCGTGTATTGCATGCACTGCGACGTACGCGATTACGAGCAAGTGCAGGAATGCGTTGCGAAGACCATCGAGGTCTTCGATCATGTTGATGTTCTGATGAACAACGCCGGCATTACTCACCGCCAGAACTTCCTCGAGTGCAGTCAGGAGGGCTGGCTCGATGTCATGGACACGAACCTGAACGGCATCTTCTATGTTGGACAAGCCGTCGCCCGTACCATGGTCGACAAGGGAATAAAGGGCTACATCGTCAACACGAGTTCGAACAGCGCTCGCAAGACCATTGGCGGCATCACGCCCTATGGACCTTCCAAGGCTGCGGTCAGCATGCTCACCCAGGTCATGGCGCTGGAGCTGGCTCAGTATGACATTCACGTGAATGCCGTTGCTCCCGGCACGTCCAAGACGCGCATTACAGAGGGTACGAGGTTTGACCCCGAGCGCAACGCCGCGTTTCTGGCCAAGATGCCCTTCGGTCGTTACGGCGAGATTCAGGAGATGGTCAACGTCGCGTTGTTCCTGGCGTCTGATGATGCCTCGTTCATCACTGGCGAAACCATCTACGAAGAGGGCGGATTCAGTCTCTTGTAAGGAGAGGTGTGGCAATGACCACCTTGGAAGATCTAGAAAAGCGCATCCAGGTCCTGGAGGACATGCGGGCTATCGAACGCCTCCAGGCGAAGTACTGGGATACGCTTGACGCGAAAGACTGGGACGGACTCAGCGAATGCCTTGTCGATGACTTCGTATTCATCAACAACACAACCGGCGGGCGCTACGAGGGTCGCGACGGGATGCTCGAGACGATGAAGGGCAAGTTCACCGATAATGTCACCTCGAGCCACCAGGGCCATCACCATTGGATTGAGATTACGGGCGAAGACACGGCCATATCTCATTGGTCGCTCGAAGACGACTTGTACGATGCCGCAAACGGCGGGGAGTTCTTCGGACGCGCCCACTATGACAACAAGTATGTGAAAGTCGATGGCCGATGGTACTTTACCGAAATGTCTCTGACGTATTTGCGCGGCGAAGCGAATATCAAGAAGCGCTACGAAGACACCGCCAATGCGTATAAGGTGTTCATGATGTAGGTGTTTGTCGTGGTTCGCCCTCGTGCCACGCTGGCGAACCACATTCCTTTTCCTGTGGAGGGCGCGCCATATCTGCGCGCCTTCCGCTAATCCCAAAATCGTTTCCGGAGTAGAAAGGGCAGGTGCTATGATTTCCTGCATTAACCTCTTCCGCAAAGATCCGACTATCTCAGACAGCGAATTTGACGCATTTCTGCACGATGTCTATGCACCCCTGTGTCTTCAAATCCCCGAGCTCGAATCCTTCGAGTTCGATCGGGTCACTGCCAAGGAACGCGGTGACGCCTCTTCTGAAGCGATTCTTGCCGATGCGTTTACCATCGAGCGCTATGTCGATCTCGACGCATACGAGGAGGCTAGAAGATCCAATGCATATGCAGCGGTTTTGCGTGAGCGCGTAAACGCGGTGATGTACGAAGAGACCTACGTCTGCCTTGAAAACGTGTCCATTCCCCTGCGCGTCGAGGACGGATGCCAGAAGAAGATGACGTTGCTGGGCCGCACGGTGCCGGATGTGTCATTTGAGGACTTCACGCGCGAATGGTTTGTCGTTCATTCGGGATGTATGGCGAAGATGCCTACTGACATTTTCTACGGGTATAACCAGCATCTCATTATCGACCGTATGATAAATGGTCGTCATGTTACTCATGACAGGCTCCCGTTTGATGGGATACTCGAGCTGTTTTTCAGCGAGGCATCCGAAGTTGCCAATGCTTTCAAAACCATTCCCGAAGGTCAGGCAACCGTGGCCCATCGCAAGGAATTCATGAGTAGCGTCAATCCGTTTCTCGTCGACTTCGCTGTCGTGAAGTAGTGGAACAAGGGTAGGCAGCTAACGATGCCCAGCATCTTCTTTTAGCTTTCAGACGAGATGGCCGCTCGAGTCCATGTGTCTTCCTTCGCAATTCTCAGAAGAACTTCTTGACTTAAAGACAGGTTCAGAGAATAAAGTAAGCTCATCATTTCAAGCGAAAGGAATGCCATGGAAAAGGCAAAGGTCTACTTCACTCGTGAGATAAGCCCCGAAAATGTCGTGCGCATGTACGAGATACTGGGCGTCAAGCTGCCCGGTAAGGTCGCCGTCAAGGTGCACTCCGGCGAAGAAGGTAACCAGAATTACCTACACCCCGAGTTTATGCGTCCCATGGTCGAGGAGGTCGATGGCACCATCGTCGAGTGCAACACCGCCTACGACGGTGCGCGCGACACCACCGAGAAGCACGAGAAGCTCATGGCTGCCCACGGGTGGACCGATTACTTCGACGTGGACATCATGGATGCTGATGGCCCCGATCTCGTCTTTCCCATCGAGAACGGACGCGTGCTGAGCGAGAACCTCGTGGGCGGCCATCTGGCCAACTACTCGAGTATGCTCGTGCTGTCGCATTTCAAGGGACATCCCATGGGAGGCTATGGCGGAGCGCTCAAGCAGCTTTCCATCGGCTGTGCCTCCAACGAAGGCAAGGTGAACATCCACACCGGTGGCGCCACGCGCAAGCAAGGCGAGTTCTGGGACAAGCATGCAGAGCAGGATGACTTTCTGGAGGCCATGGCCGAGGCGGCCGAGACCGTGGTGAACCATTTTGGCAGCAACTTGGCCTACATCAACATAGCCTGCAACTTGTCGGTTGACTGCGATTGCTGTGCCGTCGCCGAGGATCCCTGCATGGCCGATATCGGCATATTCGCCTCCCTCGACCCGGTCGCCATCGACCAGGCATGCATCGACGCCGTGAAAAACTCGGATGATCCGGGTCGCGATCATCTGCTCGAGCGCATCGATTCCAAGCACGGCACCAAGACCATCGACGACGCCGCGCGGCTTGGCTATGGTACGAAGGAGTACGAGCTCATCGAGGTAGGTGCTGGTCTCGAGGTCGATGGCAGCAACTTCAGCGTGAAGGATTAAATCCTATTTATTCCATGAACGGCATGAAATAATCTGTGAACGGTGTATACTACGAGTATGCAATATGTGTTGCAGAGAAGAGGAGCTATGCCATGGAATACGTAACGATGGTAACCTTTCCGGTCGAGAGCCAAGCTTACGAGGCTTTCTCGCACCTCAAGAGCAAGCCGGTCACATCGTCCTACACGATCCTCCAGATGGTCATCGTGAAAAACGTTGATGGAAACGTCGTGCCCAAGGACGGGTTCGATTCGGGTCAGGACACGACGGATGACACCTGGATGGGCGGCCTGCTCGGAGCGGCCGTAGGCATACTCGGCGGTCCCATCGGTATCCTGCTCGGCGGTGGCGTGGGGTTACTCGCGGGCAGCCTCGTTGACGAGAGCGATGCCGCGGATAACACCTCGTTGCTCGCCTACAGCAGTCGCTCGTTGCTTCCGGGGCAGACGGCCCTCATCGCGCTCGTGCAGGAGGACGACTCCGCGGATTTCGACATGCAGTTCGAGGGCATGGACTGCGCGGTCATGCACTGGGATGCCGCCGAGATCGCCGACGAGGTCGATCAAGCCGACCAGATTCAGCGGGAGCTCGCCAAAGAGGCGCGCGATAAGCTGCGCGCCCAGCGCAAGGCAGACCGGCACGAGGCCATCGAGAAGAAGCGCACCGAAATCAAGCAGAAGTTCGAGGACTTCAAGAAGAGCCTCTAGAAGCGGATGCTTACGACAATTCCAGGGTGGTTCCCCGTGGGGAGCCACCCTGTTTTCTTTCACGTATCGAATTCATTATGCTAAGCTCAGGAGCATGCTAAAGACGCGAAAGGGGCGTTCATGCAAAGCACCATACGCTTGGCCATCGACGGCATGCATTGCGCGAACTGCGCGGCCAACATCGAGAAGCACTACCGGAATACGCCGGGCGTCATCGACGTCG
The DNA here is from genome assembly GCA_964388185.1 of uncultured Coriobacteriaceae bacterium. Lineage (GTDB taxonomy): Bacteria > Actinomycetota > Coriobacteriia > Coriobacteriales > QAMH01 > QAMH01. Next base: position 2,052 of record CAYLYJ010000042.1, on the reverse strand, counting down.
CGGTGAACCTCGCCAACAACACGGGGCAGGTCACCTTCGACACGGACGCGGCGACGGTCGATGACATGCTCCGCGTCTTCGACGACCTCTCGTTCACCGCGGAGCTCATCGACGATGACGCTCCGTTGGTCGACGAGGAGCGCCGGGCAAAGGAGGCTGCACGCGCACGGCACGACCGTAACGTCTTCATCACCTCGTTGGTGCTCACCATCGTCATCTTCTGCACAGGCATGCTTCCCGGGGCCCATATGGGCATCGGTGGTGCGCTCGCGTCGTTGTTCGTGCCAAATCCCACGCACGTCCAGGCCATGTTCGCCACCAACATCCTCATGCTCGTCCTCACCATACCCGTACAGTTCGGCTGCGGTGCGCGCTTCTACAAGGGGGCGTTCGCATCGCTCAAGAGCGGGTCTGCCAACATGGACGTACTCGTCGCACTCGGCACCACGATCGCGTTTCTCTTCTCGCTGTGGATTACGTTTCTGCCGGTTGTTCGCGGGGATTGGACGAGCCATGAGTCGATTGCCATCAACAACGGCATGCCGTACTTCGAGACTTGTGCGATGCTCATCACCTTCGTGCTCCTCGGCAAGATTCTCGAGACGCGCGCGAAGGGGGCGACCAACCAGGCCATCGAGTCACTCATGAACCTCGCTCCGCCGACAGCTCGGGTCGACCGCGGGGGATCCGTAGTCGAGATCCCGCTGTCTGCCGTCGCCATCGGCGATGTCGTCCTCATCCGTCCGGGCGAGAAGATACCCGTCGACGGTATCGTGATGCAAGGTGCATCGGAGGTCGACGAGTCCATGCTCACCGGCGAGGCGCTTCCGGTTGCCAAGCGCGAGGGCGACGAGGTGACCGGTGGCACGCTCAACACGACGGGCGCGCTCGAGGTGAAGGCCGTGCGTGTGGGCGCCGATTCCACCTTGGCGCGTATCGTACGCGCCGTGGAGGACGCGCAGGGATCCAAGGCCCCGGTCCAGCGCCTTGCCGACAAGATCGCGGCCGTATTCGTCCCCGCCATCCTCATCATCGCGGCCATCACCTTCTGCGTATGGTTCTTCTTCGTGCCACCCAACTCGCCTGACGCGTTGTTGCAGCAGGCCCTGCTGCCTGCCATCGCCGTAATCGTCGTGGCGTGTCCCTGCGCACTCGGTCTGGCGACGCCCACGGCGCTCATGGTCGGCATGGGCAAGGGCGCGCAGCTCGGCATCCTCATCAAGGATGGCGAGGTCCTCGAGCGCGTATGCAAGCTGAGAAACGCCATCATGGACAAGACCGGCACCATCACGCGCGGTGCTCCCGAGGTCATCGCCTGCGATGTGCCGGCCGACGCGTTGCGCCTGTCAGCCGCGCTCGAGGCGAAAAGCGAGCATCCGCTGGCCCGTGCCGTCGTGCTTTACGCGGCGCGTAGTGGAGCGCTGGGGGAGGATGTCGCCGTGCAAGAGCCGGGAAGCGAGGGCTTTGCCGTCGCGTTGTCGGCCGCCTTGCCGGAGCCGGAGAGCTTCGAGGCCGTTATCGGTTCGGGTGTGACCGGCATCGTCGAGGGGCATGAGGTCTTCGTCGGATCCCGCGTGGTCGTGGACGGAGTCGACGTTGGTGGCTTCGACTTTGCCGACGCGCCCAAACCCGATGCGCGCGAGACGATCGAGACGCTCGCGAATGAGTATCACGTCGACTCCTACATGGTGACGGGCGATGGGGAAGGCCCGGCCCTGGCAGTTGCCGAGGCGGTCGGCATTCCCGCCGCACGTGTCTTTTACGGTGTGCGTCCTCTCGAGAAGGCCCAGTGCGTGCGCGACGTGAAGGAGGCTGGTGGCGAAGACGGCGTCACGGCGTTCGTCGGAGACGGCATCAACGACGCCCCAGCACTTGCCGCGGCCGATGTGGGCATCGCCATGGCATCGGGCACGGATGTGGCCCTTGACGCCGGAAGCGTCGTGCTCATGCACAATCGCCTGAGCGATCTGGTGGTCGCGTTGCGGCTTTCCAAGGCGACCATGCGCAAGATTCGCCAGAACCTCTTCTGGGCGCTCATCTACAACTGCATCA
>CAYLYJ010000041.1:0-11473 GCA_964388185.1 uncultured Coriobacteriaceae bacterium | reverse complement strand
GCGGCGATGATCGAGTCGATCTGGTAGGTCTTCTCCTCGCGGATGAGGTTGCGGATGGCCGCGTTGGCGACCATGATCTCGAAGACCGGCAACGTCGTGCCATCGATGGCAGGGACGAGTTGTTGGCTCACGACGGCCTGGAGCACGAGCGAAAGCTGCATGCGAACCATGTGGCGCTGCTCGGCGGGGAAGGCGTCGATGATGCGGTCGATCGTGCCGGCGGCACTGTTGGTGTGCAGCGTCGAGAAGATGAGTTGCGCCATCTCGGCTGCGGTGATCGCGATGCCGATGGTCTCGGCGTCACGCATCTCGCCGAGCAGGATGATGTCCGGAGATTCGCGCATGGCGCTGCGCAGGCCCTCGGCGTAGGTGGCGATGTCGGTCGGGACCTCGCGCTGCGTCACGATGCAGTTGTCGTGGCGATGCACGTACTCGATGGGATCTTCGAGCGTGATGATGTGACGGTTGCGCTCGCGGTTGATGCGGTCGATGATGCAGGCGAGCGTGGTGGACTTTCCGGAGCCGGCCGGGCCGGTCACGAGCACGAGGCCCTTGGTGAGGTCGGCGAGGTCGAGCACGCTTTGCGGGATGTGCAGCTCCTCGGGGTCGGGGAGGCCGAAGGGAATGACGCGGATGACCGCGGAGATCGAGCCGCGCTGGCGAAAGACGTTGGCGCGGAAGCGGCCGATGCCGGGGAGCGCGAAGGAGAAGTCCTCGTCGAGGTTGTCCTTGGCGAGAAACGCGTTGAAGTCGCGTCCGGCGGTCTCGTAGATGGCCTCGACGACCGTGCGCGTGCTCGCGGGCGTGAGCGCGTCGCCGTCCATGCGCACCTGCCGGCCGTTGATCTTGTAGGTGAGGGGCAGACCCGCCACCACGAAGATGTCCGACGCCTTGACGTCGATCATCTGCTTCAAGAGCTCCGAAAGTAACATCATCTCATCCTTCCCTTACATGCCCGACCAAAGGGTTTCGGTCTCGGCACTATTTACCTTGGCAGTCATGTTCCACTTGGTGATGCGGTAGCTCCCGCCCGCGCCGAGCTCGATCGAGATGTCGAGTATGCGCTCGCTGGGGCAGGTGAACTGGGCGTTGATGGTCGAGCCATCGAGCTGCGCGGTGACGATGATGATGTCGTCGGTGGCGGCTGAGGCCTCGGCGCAAATCGCGGGCAGCGACTCGGCAAGCGAGCCGGCTGCGGCCGGTGGTTGCGGGGTTGTGGGGTTGGCGGGCGTCGCGGACGTGGTGGGCGCGGGCTGGCCGGCGCGCGCCGCCTGATCGGCCGCGAGCTTGTCTGCCGCGGCCTTCTGCGCGGCGAGTCTCTCGGCATTGAGCGTGGCGTCGGCGTAGCTGGCGTCGACGTTCGCGACGAAGGTCTGGGCTGCGAGCTCGGCCTGGTACTGCTGGGTCATGGAGTCGGCCTGGAGGCTCGCGAGGCGCGAGGAGGCGCCTGCCGTGGTGATGGAGAGCACGGCGAGCGTTGCCAGACAGATCACCGCGATGAGGGCGAACAGCGAGATCGGGCCGATGCGCACGGATGTCTGCGAGTCGTTCATCGTGCCACCCCGCTCACGTAACGCGCCGTCTCGAGCGTGTAGATGTCTTCGACGTCATTGGAGACGATGATCGTGGCCTCGTACAAGATGCCGGTGGGCATGAACTGTGGCGATATCTCGCAACGTAGCGCCAGACCGTCTTGCGAGGTATCGAGATCGGGGCTCGCGGGATTGGCCGAGAAGCGCTCGGCGGCGTTGGCGGCGATGGTGACCGCGCGCTCGAGCTCGAGGCTCTTCTGCGCCTGGCTTGCCGACGCGAAGAAGAGCTGCGAGACGATGGCGAGCGTGGCGACGAGGAACACGAAGAGGACGAGCGCCTCGACGATGAAGGCGCGGTTGCCCCGATGCGTGCGGTGCGGGACGTGAGTCTTTGCGGTTTGGTCGCTCATCAGCCACCCCCTTGCATCGAGCGCAGGGCGACCTCGGTGGTGCCCTGGTCGGTCACGATGGTGAGGAGGCCGTCTTCGTACGAGAAGAGTAACTTGGACGAATCTGCCAATTTGACGGCTCTACTGGCATCATACGGGGTACCCGAAATGGCATATTCCTCGACAATAGCGCCATTTATGAGGTAGATACGCGTCTCGTAGGTGCCCGTGTCGAGGTACTCGACGAGGACGAGCGAGGGCCCTTCGGGGCCGGAACCGATGCGCACGGCGTTTGCCGCGTCGCGCGCACGGACGGTGTTGGCGATGAGCTGCTTGCCGAGACGGCCCTCATTGGTGGAGAGCTGGACGTCCGCGACTTGCTTGTAGATGGTGACGCCGACGACGAGGGCGCCAAGCAATATGGCCAGGAAGACCAACATAAGCAAGCCGGCGAAGTAATTTCGACGCCGTTTCTCGGGATTTTGAGAGCGTATCGTGGTCATTGCTTTGAGAATGTCGGTGTTACGTTGTGTCATCGTGCCGTCACCGCCACACTCGGAGGGACATTATCGGCGAACCACTCGTAGTTGATCACGTAATCGTCATGGTTGACCGTGAGGCCGTAGACGTCCTCGAGGTGCTTGAGCGAGGAGGGATAGGAGCCCTCGATCGCGTAGCACTGCATGGCCGTGGACAGGATGGACTCGCGGATGGCGACGGCCGCCTGCTCGCGCGCCGACTCCTGGAAGGCGAGGACGCCCCACGCGATGGCGAGCACGATGACGAGCGCCACGAGCGCGGCGATGACGCGACGCATGCGCCGCGACCTGATCTCGTCTTTCGTTCGCTCGTGGTACATCTGCGTCCTAACCGATCGAGCCCATGATGCCGATGAGCGGGAGCATGACCGAGATGAGCGTGGCGCCGACCGCGATGGTGAGCAGCGCGGCGAGCATCGGCTCGATGCGGTCAAGCGCGCGGTCGAGCTGGAGCGTGGCGTCGTCGAAGAGCATGGACGACATGCCCATGAGTGCGTCGTCGATGCTGCCGGAGTGTGCGCCGACGGTGAGCATGTGCGCGTAGAGCGGGTCGAGGACCTCGTTCTCGGCGATGGCCTGCGTGAGGCTGCGCGGATTCTCGAGGTTTTCCATCGCCGCGAGCGTGGTCTCGAGGCGTGCGCGGAGCTTCTTGTGATGCACCGTCTGCATGGCCTGGCGCATGGCGGTCTCGGTCGTGATGCCGGCTGCGATGTAGGTGGAGAGCGCCGAGGTGAAGCGCGAGAGGGCGAGCTGGTACATGGCCTGCCTGGTGGGGCCGAGGTGCTCGAAGAGATGCAGGATGCGCTGGCGCCCGGATTGCGAGCGGCTCGAGATGGCGAGGTATATGGCGAAGATCGCGCAGACGACCGTGATGCCGAACGCGACCCAGCCGATGACGATGGACACGAGGCCCATGCTGGAGAAGCCCGCGGTGAGCGAGCCGGCCATGTTCTCGTAGACGCTCGTGAACACGGGGAGGATGACGATGACGGTCACCGCGAGGATGATGGCCATGATGCACAGCAGCGCGGCCGGATAGCCCACCGAGCTGCGGATCTTCTGGAAGGTGCGGTCTTCCTCGCTATAGTAGACGTCCAGCGTGCGCAAGACCGGCTCGAGGCGGCCCGAGCGCTCGCCCGTCTCGACCATGTCGAGCGTGTGCTGCGGGAAGGCGCCGGTGGCGCTCATGGAGGCCGAGAGCGGCTCGCCGGAGATGAGTCCGCGGTAGATCTGGTTGCAGACCTGCCTGAAGCGCGACCCCTCGCGATTTTCCGCGAGCAGGTGCACGGCCTCGTCGACCTGCATGCCCGCGGAGAGCATGGTGGCGACGCTTCCGCAGAAGGCGGATAGCGCGCCGCTTTCGAGCAGTTTAGCTGCCATGGTTCTCCTCGCATCCCTCGTCTAGCTTGACGTTCATTCTAGTACATCCCCGTATCTTATCGTGCGGTCATATCGTACGGTCAGTGTGGTTGGCATGGTTAGTTAGTACATATAGCGGTCCTCGTAGCCGACGCCGTCTCCGACGAATGCGTTTCCACCGGTGGAGGCAAAGGTCAGGTCGACACGCGACCAGTCGTTGGGGTTAACCGAGAACTGGGCCGTGTGCCAGGTGCCATCTATGTAGACCATGGTCCAGGCATGGTAGAGGCCGCTGGGAGAGACGTAGCCGGTGATGATGCGGGCCGGAATGCCGACGCTGCGTAGCATGGCGGCGCTGAGCGAGGCATAGTCGAAGCAGATGCCGGTCATGGACGAGAGCGTGGCGTCCGGGTCGGGGACATAGCCAGTGGATGACGAGAGACGCTCGGCCTTGGCGTTGTCATAGGAGATGTTGTCGACGACGAAGTTGCAGATGGCGCGCAGGGCGTCTGCCTGCGTGGCACAGCCAGCCGTCAGCTCGCGCGCCTTGCGCACGGCAGCACTTCCCTCCGAGAAGTTGCAGAAGACGTTGGGACGCAAGAAGGGCTCGAAGGGGGTGGAGAGGCCGACGCTTGCGCTGACGGAGAGCAGCTCGACGTAGTTGTTGCCGCTCGTGTTCTGCATGATGCGGAAGGTGTAGTTGCCGTTGTCCATGTTGAGGGGCACGAAGATGGCCGAGCCGTCGTTTGGCATATCGTAGTTGTAGCTGCGATCGCCGCATTTGACCTGGAACTTGAGTCGCGCGGAGTTGGTTGCGGTGGCCGCGGCGTAGCCCTCCGAGACATGCGAGACGTCGATGGCGCAGTTGGGGCCCTGGACGGCGGCGCCGGAGTCGAAGGTGACGCCGCGGATGGAGGCGGGCTGGGTGAAGGCGGCGCCGGAGATGACCTCCGAGCTACCGGAAGCATCGCCGCCGGAAGCGCCCTGGCCGGAGCCTCCGGATTGGGAGCCGTCATTGGCGGACTGGGCCGAGTCGACGACGCCAGCCGCCGATGGGGACTTGGAGGCCGAGCTGCCGGAGTCCTGCGAGCCGCTGCAGCCGCAGGAGGCGAGCGTGCAGAGCGCGACGAGGGCGAGCATGGCGATGCATGCTGCGATGAGCCTCGAGATATGCGCTTGCGGACGCGTCATGTGCGCTCCCCTGAGTGCGGCGAGTACGTGTTAACGTGCATTATAGAAGACGCGTGTGACACGTCGATGACGCACACGCAACGTCTCGGGGGACGGGGGACGGAAATGCGACAGGGGCGATGTGACAGGGGCCAAATGTGACAGGGGTCAGGCCCCCGTCACATCATGATGTGACGGGGGCCTGACCCCTGTCACATTGCCGCGTCCGGAAAGTATGAGACAATGGGGAACATATTGTGAGTACGGATGCAAAACACCCGGCAGGACAAGGAGGGGGCGAGCATGCCCGAGTTCATCTACCAGATGCACGATGCGCGCAAAGCGCACGGAAACAAGGTCATTTTGGACGAAGTGACCTTGAGCTTCTATCCGGGGGCCAAGATAGGCGTCGTCGGCCCCAACGGCATGGGTAAGTCGACGCTCCTCAAGATCATGGCGGGGCTCGAGGACGTGAGCAATGGCGAGGCGCGGCTCACGCCCGGTTTCACCGTTGGCATATTGCAGCAGGAGCCCGAGCTCGAGGAGGACAAGACCGTCATAGAGAACGTGCGCCTGGCCTTTGGTGACATGCTCGCCAAGATCGAACGCTTCAATCAGGTCTCTGCCGAGATGGCCGACCCCGATGCTGATTTCGATGCTCTCATGGAGGAGATGGGACGCCTGCAGGATGAGATTGATGCGGGCGATGGATGGGATCTCGACAGTCAACTCACGCAGGCGATGGACGCGCTGCAGTTGCCCGATCCAGAGGCACCTGTCAATGTTTTATCGGGTGGCGAGCGTAGGCGCGTCGCACTTTGCAGGCTCCTGCTGGAGGCACCGGACTTACTGTTGCTCGATGAGCCGACGAACCATCTCGACGCGGAGTCCGTGCTTTGGCTCGAGCAATTCCTGAAGCGCTACGAGGGTGCTGTGCTCGCCGTGACGCACGACCGCTATTTCCTCGATAACGTAGCCGAGTGGATATGCGAGGTTGACCGCGGACACTTGTATCCGTACAAAGGCAATTACTCCACGTACCTCGAGACAAAGGCTGCCCGACTGGAGGCCCAGGGGCAGCAAGAGGCCAAACTCGCCAAGAAGCTCGAGCGCGAGCTCGAATGGGTGCGCTCGAGCCCCAAGGCCCGCCAAGCCAAGAGCAAGGCACGTCTGGAGCGCTACGAGCAGATGGATGCCGAGGCGCGATCCATGAAGAAGGTGGACTTCACCGATATCCACATTCCGCCTGGTCCGCGATTGGGCAACAAGGTGCTTATTGCCGATCACCTGAGCAAGTCGTTCGGGGATCGCGTGCTTATCGACGACTTGTCGTTCGAGCTGCCACGCAACGGCATCGTGGGTATCATCGGCCCAAACGGCGTGGGCAAGACGACGCTCTTCAAGTGCATCGTCGGCCTCGAGGAGCCGAGTAAGGGCACGCTCGATATCGGCGAGACCGTCAAAATCGCCTACGTTGACCAGAACCGCGCGGGCATCGATCCCGACAAGTCGCTGTGGGAGGTCGTCTCTGACGGCCTCGATGTAATCCAGGTGGGCGAGACCGAGGTGCCGAGTCGCGCGTATGTGGCAGGCTTCGGCTTCAAGGGACAGGACCAGAGCAAGCCCGCAGGTGTGCTCTCGGGCGGCGAGCGCAATCGGCTCAACCTCGCGCTCACGCTCAAACAGGGCGGCAATCTGCTCCTGCTCGACGAGCCGACGAACGACCTCGATACCGAGACGCTCGCGAGTCTCGAGGAGGCGCTGCTCGCGTTCTCGGGGTGTGCGGTCATCACGAGTCACGACCGTTGGTTCCTCGACAGGATTGCGACGCACATACTCGCCTGGGAGGGAACCGACGAGAACCCCGGTACATGGTATTGGTTCGAGGGTAACTTCGACGCGTACCAGAAGAATCGTGTCGAGCGTCTGGGTGAAGTTGCTGCGCGGCCGCATCGCGTGTACCGGAAACTCACGAGGGATTAAACAGCAACAGGTTGCCTTGCGTACGGAGAACAGCGAGCAATATATTGCGTATGCATATGAAACCGATGCGCTACGTGTAGGAGAACGGGATTTCTCTACGCGTAGCGTTTTTCTATATGGAACCAGTACATTATTTCGCTTGAGGTTTGGCTACGTTAGGTGAAATTAGCTGGTTCCTCTTTATTATTAGGTGTAAAAGGGTCAGGCCCTTTTACACGCCTCCAGTTTCCTGATGCAAGGTGCAAAAATTTAGCGGCACCATCTAAGTATATATACGTGCAAAAGGGTCAGGCCCTCTTGCACATAAAATTTAATATACCGGTACAAGAAAAAAGTCTCAGAATGCAGCGGCCTGATACTGTGTTTCCCTGTACCTGGGCACTATGGATGCTCGATTAGCCAGGTACCATTTGAAACAAGCGCATCTTTAGAGGCAAAAACAGTGCAATAACGTTGATCTCAGGGAGTGCAGGAGAGACCAATCTATGTACGCATTTAACGGTACCATTTACAACTAGCATTCTCGGCATGTGCAAAAGGGCCTCATGTGCAAAAGGGCCTGACCCTCTTACACGTATGCGGCCCCTTTAGAACATGCGGTGTATCCCTGATTGATTGTTGTCTATTGCCAGAACAATCTTACGGGCTCCGTTACCAAGTTGCCCGTTGTCTTTTAGATGTCCACGTTTCTCACCGGAACCTGTCCTCGGCTCTATATGATGGTCTGACAGGGGCATGTTTTGTCGCTAGCAGTTGCCAAGCTTACTCTCACCTGATTCCAGCCAGAAAAATTAGGCTTATAGCATAATTCAATTAAAAAGAGATGCGCATTTCTCTGAGCAGGCGATTTTTGATGCTATTGCAGCTCAGAATCGACGCATTCTTTTGGGCCCAGAAGGCGTTTTGAGCATCAAAATGGTATTGGGACGCGCTCGAACAGGGCAAACGCCTTAGACGCCAAAATATTGCGTTTTACGGCCATTTCGCATTTTTGGATCAGAAATGATGCAGAAGCACGTCGAGTTGCTACCTATCTCGCAGGCACCGGCGAATGTGCCATGTGAGTACTGGACTTGAAGCGAAGGGCAAATACCCTCACAAAAGCGAGGCAAGGCCAAAATACGCTTTTAGAATAGATGTCTAATTATTTTTGTTGCTCAGTACATGGGATGATGGGACACAAAAAAGATACCCATATGGGTCTTAGTTGGGTAGGAGAGAGGAAGGTGCGTCAAATAGGGAGAATCGGCACTTTATCCTAGTCAAGAGTGAGCCTTGGGCATGTTAGCAGAAGTGGCAAAGATAGCAAAAATCTAGCTAAAAACTGCTATATGGATATACACATCTAGCACTGCGGTAAAGCAGTGCGCTTAAAGGGGATAGTCAAGAGCTTTATAAAAAGTAGCTGTTATGCCTAATTAGTGCTCTGACCTTGTATAGCATAGGGGATAGCAGGGGTAGCTATTGTATAGCACACCGCTACACTAAGAACCCTTTCGGACAAATCTTCAGTTGCAAATCGTTCGTTCGTACTTCGTTTCTCGCTACATGTGTAAGTTCTTGCCCATTTCCATACGTCGAGTGCCTTGACGGTGAGATCAAAACACTGTCAATGGAACTGGTTTTTTGCCGGTGTTTTGGTCGCCCAATACTATGTTTAACCAGTTCCGTGACGTATTAGGGACGAATTATACGCATATAACCAGGAAACGCAAGACTTCCATTATGTTACCCAAATTAGCAAGAATAGACCTAATAATGCACTTAGGACTAACATAATGCCTGGTCAGAGCGATTTCTTTTCCATTATCAATTCGTAAAAATCAGCAAGAATCTTGCTCATTCACAGCATTTACACATCTTACCCACAATTAATTTCTCGTCCTACATATACCCCAATATATGCGATAGCAGATCCTGAAAACCCAAGGTCTTGTGTAACAATTCATGCCCTGACCGGCCTTTTTCGAAGCTTGGACTCATTGCCCGCATTGCTCATGCTGCGTTTTTCTCGCGTTCAGGTATTATTAAGACCACCTCGGAAACCGAATGCACCTGCAAACGGGAGATGTGAATGATTATGAAGAAAGTACTTACCTGTCTTATTAGTGCACTGTGCCTTTCCATGCTCTGCCTGATGCTTGTTGCCTGTGGGCCGGATTACAAGCCCAACTTCGTCGGTACCTGGCGCGTCACGTCCATGACGGACAGCTCGGGTGCAGATCTTACCCCGACGATCGAGCAGCTTGCCTCTGCTGACAAGTACCTTGCCCTTACGCTTGCCGACGAGGAAGACGAGGCGACCTTCGACCTGGCTGGCCAGACGACGCTGTCGGGTACCTGGAAGCCGACGGGGGAGAGCGCCTGTCTCATCAAGTTCGAGGGATACGAGGAGATTCCCGCCACGCTTTCCGAAGGTGCGCTCACCTTCGAGGAGGGTGGACAGACCATGACCTGCACGAAGCAGGAGTAAGCGTGAACATCACGGTCTATTGCGCTTCGTCATTCGGTCACGATCCTGCCTTTGTCGAGGAGACGCGCTCGCTTGGTGCCTGGATAGGCGCACATGGCCATACACTAATATATGGGGGTACGAACGTCGGTCTGATGGGGTTGCTCGCGGATACCGCTCTCGATGCGGGTGGGCGTGTCATCGGTGTGCTACCCGACATCTTGGCTGACAGGGAACCGCCATCGGGGCGTCTCAGCGAGTTTTACCGCGTCGAGACCATGGCGCAGCGCAAGGCCAAGATGATCGAGTTGGGCGAGGTCTTCGTCGCCTTGCCGGGAGGTCCGGGCACGCTCGAGGAGTTGTCCGAGATTATGTCGCTCGTTAAATTAGGCACTGCGCCCGGTTTATTGTTCCTGCTTAATATCAACGGTTACTACGACGAGCTCGTGACGAGCTTCGAGCGCATGCTCGAGCATGGCTTCATGACGCCCAAGATGCGTGCCTACCTCAAGGTCGCTACGTCAGCTGACGAGCTCACGGCGGCACTTGCAACGATGGGGCGGGGGAGTGCGCGCGCGTGAATGCGGAGCAATACGAAGCCCTGTCGCGGCCGTTTCGCGAGCATCCACGTGCCCTGCAGGCATTGAAGGTGATCAATGACGGGCTCAAGTACCTTTGCTACGTACTTTACCCTGTGCTGTTGGTATTGGTGGCCCTGCACGAGCCCACCTTGCTCTTGAGGGAAATCCTCGTGCCAACAGTGCTCATCGTGGCCCTGAGCGCGTTTCGGAAGCTGCATGATGCGCCGCGACCGTACGAGGCACTCGAGATTAAGCCGCTTATGTACAAGAGCACGCAGGGAAAGTCCTTTCCGAGTAGGCATATCTTCTCGATCTTCATGATCGCGATGTGCTGGCTGGCATATTACGTACCACTAGGCGTGTTTCTGCTCATATGCGGGGTTTTTATGGCTGCTATACGCGTTATCGGGGGCGTTCACTACCCAAAGGACGTCATCGCGGGGGCTCTCGTGGCGATTTTGGGTGGCATCGTGGGGCTGTGGTGGCTGCCCTTGTCCTGGTTCTGAGGGATGCGTGGGGCTATTGTCCAGGATGAATCAGTCATTTCTTACTCCTGGACATTAATTAGATATATGACGTAAATACCATATAAATTCCACTTGATTTTTGTCTTAAAAGGTGTACTATCTTACCCAGATGCAGAAAAGGTGTCCAATTCAGACATTTTGATGCACTCGCATGATGGCGGCTTGTACGCAGGTTGTGACGAGGATTTTAACAACGGGTTCTCTGCACAACTCAACGTAGCCTCAACGCAGTCGCGTACAAGATCGCCATCATGCGGGATCGAGGGGCTTTCGCGATGAAATCCCCGCTCCTGTGCCCGGTTCTGCATTTGGTGCGGCACAGGGCACGTACAACCCGAAAGGCGAGGGGAGGCCCTCTCGCTGGCATGGCGATCCGCGTTCTTAGGGTCGCCATGCGTGCGCGTGCGTGTATATCATCCCCGCATATGCTGTATAGCAACCCATTGCCTTCGTTGCGTGCTAGCACGTCGTTTCCGCGTGCTTCGCGCGCTCGGGGGGTTAGTAGGCAACCTATGGCCCAAAAACTGCAAAATAGGTCAAAAAACTAGACACTGCGCCTAATGTATCTTCGTCAGGACTGTCTATGATCGAGAGAAATCCTACCCGCGGCTGTCCCCGATGTGACCGGAATTCGCTAAAAATGAGGATATCTTCCTCATTTGGTCAGCATGGGGAGGGGGAGAGTCGTATCCTCCGCAGCATATGTCCAGAATAGGGAGCCGAAGGCAGTATGTTACCTATCCGAGAGGCGCTTCAAATACCCTGTTCGAGAGTATGTTTACCCCGGTCAGGATATGATTCAGGCAATATGCTTCCTAGTATCCTGGTCTTATCTGTACAGGATATGAAGACTCTCTTGGACAAGGTGGGCGGGCAAAAATGTGACGGGGGCCAAAATGTGACGGGGGTCAGGCCCCTGACACGCTGGCGTGTCAGGGGCC
>CAYLYJ010000040.1:0-11710 GCA_964388185.1 uncultured Coriobacteriaceae bacterium | reverse complement strand
ATTTCTCGAGCACGCCGGATTCGGCGAGCTCGACCGCGCAGTTCAGTCCCGTCTGCCCGCCCATGTTGGGCAACAAGGCATCGGGACGTTCGCGCTCGATGATCTTCTCGACGACGCTAGTCGTTATAGGCTCGACGTAGGTGCGCGCCGCCATGGACGGATCGGTCATGATGGTGGCGGGGTTGGAGTTGACGAGGATGACCTCGTAGCCTTCCTCGGCAAGCACCTTGCACGCCTGGGTACCCGAGTAGTCGAACTCGCAGGCCTGCCCTATGACGATGGGACCACTGCCGATAATGAGGATCTTCTTGATGTCATCTCTACGTGGCATGTAATGAAACCTTTCAAATCAGTTTTCGAACAGATCACAGCATGGACGCTTCGCCTCGACGCTCGCTCCCCGACAGCCCGCTTCGCGGTCTTCACGGCTCGCCCCTTTGGACCTCGGCTTCGCATCCAATGCCGCGATCAAGCCTTGGCAAGACGCTTACGTCGCACTCTAGGTGGCACTTCGCACGTCTCGCACCTCGATGTCGAGATAGTCATCGCGACCGTCCATGAGACGGGAGAACGCCTCGAAGAGATACGACGAGTCATGGGGTCCGGGAGCGGCTTCGGGATGGTATTGCACCGAGAAGGCGGGATAGTCGAGAAACGCCATGCCCTCAGGTGTTGCGTCGTTGAGGTTGACGTGGGTGAGTTGGATGCGGCCGAAATCCCGTGATTCGACAACGGGAGCGATGTGACGCTCACTCCAGAACAGCAGGCTTTCAGGATGCTCGGTAAGACCGCCTGAGAGCTCGGGCACGAGTGGGCCAATGCTCTCGAAGACCTGCCCGAAGCCATGGTTTTGCGCCGTGATCTCGACAGCGCCGGTACGCAGGTTCATAACGGGCTGATTGCCCCCATGATGTCCATAGCGGAGCTTCTCGATCTGGGCGCCGACGGCGATGGAGAGCATCTGATGGCCAAGGCAAATACCAAAGACCGGAAGTTTTCCCACAAGTTGCCGCGCAAGTTCGTAGGCTTCGACGACTGCCTGGGGATCCCCCGGCCCGTTGGAAAGGAAGATACCGTCGGGGGCAAGGGCGAGCACGTCATCCAGACTCGTGTCCCATGGCACGACCGTGACATCGCACCCGTGACCACGAAGCCCATCAAGTATGCCCCTCTTGATGCCGCAGTCGAGGGCGACGACATGGTGGCGCGCGGCGCCGTCGACTGCAGATAGTTCGTAGGGTTGTCGACAAGCAACCTCAGCTGCCAGGTTGACGCCGACGATGGACGCAGAGTCATCCAGGCGCTGGGCAAGCGAGGCCATGTCATCGCACGCCGTGGATATGACCGCCTTCATCGCGCCGCGTTCGCGCACATGACGCACGAGCTTTCGCGTGTCGATTCCCTCAATGGCGACGATGCCATGGGAGGCGAGGTAGGCGGGAAGCGACATACCCGACCTGAAGTTGCTCGGTTTGTCGCACATGTCGCGCACGACCAAACCGCGGCAAAAGACGCCGCACGACTGGGCATCATCATCGTTGACGCCGTAATTACCTATATGGGGATAGGTCATCGTGACGATCTGTCCGGCATAGGAGGGATCACTCAGGATCTCCTGGTAACCGCTCATCGAAGTGTTGAAAACGATTTCGCCGAAAGCCTCGCCCGCGCTACCACATGAGCAGCCCTCGAACACCGTACCGTCCTCAAGCATGAGAACGGCAGGTACGTCGTTGCGCAATGTCATGTCCATCTCCCTTGTCGGTCTCTCCGGACCGCTCGTTAAAGGTTGCTTGACCGCAGGAAACTATAGCACCCGCTTTGCATGCGAGCGCTTTTGTTCACATACTTGAAACGAAAGCCTAGAAGGTCACCACGCCATCTTCCATGCTGGCATATCCGTCGACAAAGACATCTGTCGCCCTACCCGTGAGTTCCCAACCTAAGAACGCGGAGTTCTTCGAGCGCGAATAGAAGTCGTCTTCCTCGACCGTCCAGGAGATGTCCGGGTCGATGATGGTGTAATCGGCCGTGGAGCCTTCATGCATGCCGACCTGTTCGACGCCGATAAGCTCTCGCGGTGCGATGGACGTAACCTCGACGAGACGCTGCCAGCTCATCTTGCCAGGCAACACGAGGTTGGTGAGCAAGAGCCCCAGAGCCGTTTCGAGCCCGGTCGTGCCGAAGGGCGCGTGATTGAACTCGAGAGCCTTCTCGTGCGCGGCGTGCGGCGCGTGGTCGGTGGCGACCATGTCGATGCGGCCATCGATGAGTGCCGCCTGCAGGGCAAGGTTGTCCTCCCTCGTGCGCAGCGGCGGATTCATCTTGAGGTTCGTGCTGTAGCTGTCAGCCTTGATGTCATCTTCGTTCAGGAAGAGATGGTGCGGCGTAACCTCGCAGGTCACGGGAACGCCCTCGGCCTTGGCACGAGCGACCATATCGACGGCGCGCGCCGTGGTGAGATGCTGGATGTGCACATGGCAACCCGTAAGACGGGCGAGCTCGATGTCGCGGGCAATCTGTGTCTCCTCACCGGCGGCCGGCCATCCGGCCAGCCCCAGGCGTGTGGAGGCAACGCCCTCGTTGACGACACCGGCACCGACGATGTCCTCCATCTGGCAGTGACTCAGCACCGGAACGCCGAACATCTTGGCGTAGTCGAGCGCCTGGCGCATCATGCCGCCATCCTGGATGCCATGCCCGTCATCGGAAAAGGCGACGGCACCAGCAGCGACCATATCGCCCATTTCGGCGAGTTCCGTTCCGGAAAGGCCCTTTGTGCATGCACCAAGCGGGTAGATGCGCGTGCGGCCGGGTTCCCACGCCGCCTTCTCGAGCAGGTACTCGACCATGGCCCCGGTGTCTATCGCCGGCTTGGTGTTGGCCATGGGAACGACACCGGTGAATCCACCGTGAGCCGCAGCGCGCATGCCGGTAAGCAGATCCTCCTTATATTCCTGTCCCGGATCGCGGAAGTGCACGTGCACGTCGACCATGCCGGGAACGAGGTACTTGCCCGTGTAGTCCTTCACGAGGAGCTTCTCGGGCAGTTCGATGTCGGTGCCGACGGCAACAACGAGTCCGTCGCGCACGAGGACGTTGGTCACCTCGTCAATCCCGTTTTGCGGATCTATCACGTGGGCATCCTTAAGCAGCAGCGCCATTGCCCTCACCTCCAAGTAGCAGATACATGACGGCCATGCGCACAGCAACGCCAGAGTTGACCTGGTCGAGGATCACGGCGCGGTCGGAATCGGCGGCATCGGCCGAAAGTTCGACACCACGGTTGATGGGACCGGGATGCATGATGATCGCATCGTCCTTCATGGCATCCATGCGCGCAAGGTTGATACCGTAGAGCATCGCGTACTCGCGCAGTGATGGCAGAGCAGACGATTCGAGGCGCTCTTGCTGGATACGCAGCATGTAGACGACATCGAGCTCGGGCAAGATGTCATCAAGCGTGTAGGAATGGCGAGCGCCCAGGACATCGGGACGCGCGGGCATGAGCGTCGGTGGGCCGATCACGATGGGTTCGGCACCCATGATCTTGAGAAGCGGAACGAGCGAGCCGACAACACGAGAATGCGCGATGTCGCCCACGATGCCGACTTTGAGACCATCGATATGCCCGAGCGTCTCGCGAATCGTGAAGGCATCGAGCAGAGCCTGCGTGGGATGTTGATGCTTGCCGTCACCGCCATTGACCACATGCGCATCCATGTGCTGTGTCAGGATACGCGGCGCACCCTCCTGCTTGCTGCGCACGACGATGAGATCGCAATTCATAGCGTCGAGCGTCTCAGCCGTGTCGGCCAGGGTCTCGCCCTTAGTGGTGGAAGAACTCGATGCCGAGAAGTTGATGACATCGCCCGAGAGACGCTTGCCGGCAATCTCGAAACTCGTACGTGTGCGCGTCGAGGGTTCAAGAAAAAGATTGATGATAGTGCGACCGCGCAGAGTGGGAAGCTTCTTGATCGCGCGGTCGTTGACCTCCTTGAAGCTCCGGGCCGTGTCCAAGATCTCGGTAATCTCGTCTGCGGAATATTCATCGATATCTATGAGGTGCTTATGCTGCAGCATCAGTCCTCACCTCCGAGGACCTTGTTGAACGCCTGGGTAAGTTCGCCCGTGTCCTGAACCGGTGCCGACCCTATGTGGCCCTGCGCCTGCAGAATCTCGACGCTCGTACGACCGTCGATGGGCTCGGCGAAGAAACGCACCGATTCGCCCTTGCTGCTCGGGACGTTCTTGCCGACGAAATCTGCCCGAATGGGAAGCTCGCGATGACCGCGATCGACAAGCACCGCGAGCTGAATGCGATCGGGACGTCCGTAATCCATGAGAGCATCCATCGCGGCGCGAATGGTGCGCCCGGTATAGAGCACGTCATCGACGAGCACGACCGTCTTGCCTTCGGGCACGAAGGGAATGTCCGTGGTGTGGACCACCGGCGCGAGGAAGTTCTCGACATCGTCGCGATAGAAGCTGATGTCGAGCCTGCCGACGGGTACCTTCACGCCCTCGATCTGCTCGATGCGCTTGGCAAGCGATGCAGCGATGAGGTCGCCGCGCGTCACGATGCCGACAAGCGCGATGCTTTGGGCGCCATCATTTGATTCGAGGATTTCGTGCGCGATACGCGTGAGCGAACGGTCGATGGCGGACTCATCCATGACGACCGTCTTCGTCAGATCTGACATGATCACCTACTCCCTTGTCGGCCTCTCGGGACCGCCACTTAAAGGTTTGGAACTGTCTACGTCATACTAGCACGAATGCGAAAAATGCGCCCCTTGAACCTGCGCTACGCATAGCATCCAACCACCCATTTACATGAAGCAGTCGAACGAGAAAAGCAGCTACTTCTCGAAGTGCTGATAATCCTTAACGCTTTTCCAGTGACCACCCCACGTATACCCATGCTCAGTAAACAGCCTATAGCAAAGGTCGCCTTCCTCTATTTTGTAGGGAAAATCCTTCGACCTGTCCAAATACTGGGCGGATGCTTCAGGAGATACGAAATCATCCGAATATCTATAGTACGGGTTATAAAACGTATTGATATCTATTGCGAGCCCCAAGGCGTGCTTTGACGGGCGACTTGTTCCCTCTATAGGTCGATAGTTGAAACCCGAGCTATTGTTGTCCTCCATGCTAGCGATGTCATCGGCTTCATAATCATCTGCAAGACGCATGCGCTCGATAGGATAATGCGCCTCATAGAGCTCACGAAATATCTCGCATACCTCGTCTGCGATGGCGACGTTTACCACAATCTCGCCCGTGAGAATCTTGCCTTCTTCATTTACATGGAGCACTCTGACATAGCGCAAGTCATCACGCGAGACAGCGCATTCATCCTTGTACGTCCTTCCGTACATGCGCTCGAAAAGCTCATCGGAAATTTCAAAAACTCCGAAGCAACTGTCTTCGCCATAGGCTTCAAGCACTTCATCAGAGAGTGCGATCTCTGCCGGCAAATCGAGCGGATTGGGCGTCGTCTGCACAATCTGAGGAATTGAAGCCTCTGACGAAATGCTCGGCTGCCCTACAAATTCCTGCGGTGAGCGCGGTGCATCTTGATTCGAACACGCAGAAAAAGTCAGGTACGTGCACAGAGCGCCAATAACGGCAATGCTACAAAACGCTTTCGTCATTGAATTTTTACCTCTGCAATACAGCACTCGTCATATTTGGTGCCTTTGTACACAGAGTCGATGGTGATGGTTATTTGAGTAGTTTCGACTGGCTTTGCAAGCGTGAAGGTTTGGAACTGTCCACGCAGATCTTGCATCGTGAACTTCTCAGAGCCACCGTTATAGGAAATGGTAATTTGCTTGGGACGATTGTTCTTGAAGTAAACATCCGACCCGTCCTTATACGTTCTGGGAAAACCTCCCATGATACTCACAGATGTGACGCGCTGGGGCGTGCCTGCCGTAAACTTAATCCATTCGCCTGCGCCATCACCAGTCGCCCCCTCGTTCCAGGCGGTTTCAGAATTGCCGTCTGTCAAATTCACCGCACCATAATCTGCAGTGTCGCTATCACCAGGAAGCTGTGAAGAAACTTGAACTGACGTAAAAGCAGGCGCTTCGAACTGAGCAGATGTGCCTGCACTCGATGAAGAGGGTGAAGCTGCAGGAGCGGAAACCGAGCTGCTCTTGGAAACATCCGAGGAAGTCATATTCGGTATAACAAAAAAGAAGGCCGCAGCTGCGATTACGATAACGGCCACAACAACGCATATCCCAACTATGAGTCCCGTGCGAGATTCGGAAGGCCGCGTTGACGATGAAGCATAATACGAACGCTGCGGCACTCCATCTGTTGAAACAGGAGCAGGTCTGTCCACACCCTCAACAGGCGCACCACACTTCGTGCAAAAGGCGATGCCGTCTGCAAGCCTCGCACCACAGTTCGTGCAATATCCAGCCATTATGAAAACTCGCTTTCCTTAAGGGCCTTTTTCCTCTTTTCTATAGGTAAAAATTTTCTTTTGTCTATAGCTAGCAGAATTGGTTATGCGGTATCGGCGAGCTTGTACCCTCAGCGAAAATCTACGTTCGGAAAAATGCCGCGTACGCCTATCAGATATTACGCTTCGTCTGATGTGGGAGCAGAGTGGGCGCCTTCGACGATGATCTCTTCGACGACGACCGTCTCTTCCGCAACAACTGGAGGCTCATCGGTCGCTTCGACTTTGGCACCGCAACCCATACAGAACATGTCACCAGGATTAAGTGGGGCGCCGCAAGTCTTGCACACCGGAGCAGCGGGAACGTCGGACGTAGATGCAGAGCTCTCTTCAACGACAGTTTCCTCGACCGCAGCTTCGACTTTCGCGCCACAACTCATGCAGAAGACATCGCCGGGGTTTAGAGGAGCACCACAACTCTTGCATGCGAGCCCCGTCGAGGTGGCGACGGGAGAGACAGGTGTGGCGGCTGTTCCACGTGCCTTGTCAGCCGGAGTGCCGCATCCGGCACAGAAGAGATCCGAACCGTGCATGGGGGCTCCGCATACCGCACATGAGAAGGTAGCTGCAGCAGTGCTTGCCGCATTTGCCTGGGCCTCAATGGCGGCAACTTGCGCCTTGCAGGCATCACGCTCGGTGTCGAGGGCGGCAATGCCGTCGTAGAGCGCCTCACGTCCCGCACGCAATGCGGGGTCATTTTTCGTCACCTCGTAAAGTGAGGCACCAAGTTGAGCAGCCAGGCTCTGACGCTGCTTGTTGAGTTCACTGATGCGAGAGTTGAGCTTGATCTTGTCGGCTCCACGCCCTGCTGCTGCCGTACCACGATTCACTGCCGAAGTGACGTTGTCGAGAAATCCCATCTTGTCTCCCTTTTCTTCGTTGCCTATCCAAAACCCTCAACGGGTTACTTTCCCTGTTCCTGTTTCGTGCTCGATACAGTCGCCATGATGTTCTTCATAGAGCCCATCCAAGGTAACTCCGAATACCCTATATAGGAATCCATGCTCCAGAAGTGTGGATTAAAGTGCGGAGATAACGGGTCAGCAAGACTGATGAAATTATAATTTGGAACAGTCTCTCGTGTAATAAGGAGGCGCTTGTATCCTATGACATAGCCTTCTGCCACTCCCATCCCCGAACGTGAGGGTGTGACTTTCGTTAGCAATCCTTGAGCGTTGTACTCGAATGACGTGGAAGTGACATCTGCTTTCTTGTATTTTGATTCTGATGAATTTACGGAGGGCGATGTTGACCTTTTTGCATTGACCAGATGCCCTTGCTCATCATATTCCATGATTTGCACAACGCTGCTTCCCTCGGCACTGTAGGCATACTTCTGAATTCGGCCGGCGGAGTCGTAAGTCAATGTGTAATTTTGATTACGAGGACTAGTGTGTTGAGCGGTCACTGCAATGGATGTCATGCGTCCTGCATTATCATTGCCAATCGTGTAGGTCCAATCATCAACCGATGCAACCTGCATCGAAGTAAGGACCCCACTAGAGTCATAGGCAAAAGTCTCCTTGCTTGCTCCACCTTGGCCAACGATATACTCATGGGTGAGCGGAAGCCCTCGGTCATTATAGGTAATCGTTTCTGATGATGTATTTACGTAACCGTTAAGATTGGTTTCTTCGACTGCTTTTGTCATTCGACCGTTCTCGTCGTAGCTTATCTTCCAGCCCGTTGAAGGATAATTCGCACCCGAGTTTGAGCTTAAAGACTTGGTAAGGACGCAACGATCTTGCTCATCATACTCGTACGTATATGTTTGAGCCCCGTATTGTTTGTTATCGACTACGAGCTTTGCAAGATTGCCTCGCTCGTCATAGGTCGCCTTCACTTCATAACTGTAAGCGCTGGGAGTAATCGAGTCATCAGATTTGAAACTCTCAACCACCCAATACTCGTGCAGGGGCGTTGCATCGAGATTCTTCAGGGAAACATCGTTGCCGCATTGTAGCGTCGTAAGCTTGCCCGCACCCGAAAGGTCGAGCTCGGTGACCGGACATCCGCTAAGGTCGAGAATTTCGAGGTCGCGATTCGACCCGAGCTTCATCTCGGTAAGATGCGTACATCCAGGAGCCGTCACCTGCTTCAAGCTGCTACACCCCTCGACATTCGCCGAAACGAGGTTCTCGCCCTTCAAGGTCAGCATCGCGAGGTTCGGGAAGATGCCAAGCCCCTCGACCGAAGTCGCCCCTTCGATAGTGAGGTTCTGGACATTCCTGGCCTCATCGCGCGTGATCAAGCCATCACCGTCGGGGTCGAACTGCATGGTGATGGACTGACGCAGCACCGGATCGGGAAAGCTCTTCTCGTTAATCGCATATGGCGCGAAGAAGAGGTTATACACGGCAAAAATCACGACGATGAGCACCGCTATGATGGCAACGACCACCCCGATAAGGAGCTTCTTGTTCTGAGGTGCCTTGTTCGCGGCAAGCGCAGTGGCTGGCGCGGCCGCGGGTATAGCAGCCGGAACGGCCATTTGGGAAGTCTGCCCTGGTTGCGTCCTACCGCCTATGCTCGTGCCGCAGTTTCCGCAGAAAACCGCGTCGTCAGGCAACTCGCCTCCGCACTTTGGACAGAACATGCGCGGCACCTATGCCTTCGTAGGCTTGTCAGCTTTTGAAATGACAGCAACGATCGCAGTCGCAACACATAAGATGGCACAAATAAGCGCGTTGGTCGACATGCCCTTGGCATAGCCGCCCGAAACCATGCTGCCATAGAAAACAACCCAAAGAAAACCAACGATAGCCAAGACAATGGCTCCGGTGATCAGGGGAACCTTGGAATGACGCTGCGTCGCGAACATCACGATAAGACCGGCAACGATAAGGATGACGCCAATGAGCCAGCCAATGAACGCAATGATGAGGAGGGGGCTGATGCCTGAAGCCGAGCCGTAACTCGAGAGAGCAGCGGCTAGACCAGGGAATCCAAAGACCGAATAACTTTGGTCAAAGCCTGCAATGGTGTTGCTCTTGCCCGTCAAAGCCGATCCCAGCTGTCCGATAGCGTTTCCAAAGCCACCGATGCCAAGCAAGGTATTAGAGCTCTCGAACCAAGGGAGAAGCGCGAATATCAAGGCGATGACGGCGAGTACGATAGCAACGATGCGCAGCGCCGGCGATGCCCCCACTCCCTTTGACAAGTTAGATCCAGTCACGCTTGCGGCAGGTGAAAAGGCGCTATCACCAGCAGCTTCATGAGCGACATGCGCATGTGCTTCGAGCTTGTTGCCGCAGGTGGCACAAAATGAAGCGCCATCGGGTAGATTTGCTCCGCATTTTGGACAGAACATCGAAATCCCCCTCTTTCCATTCACGCTCGCGTCGGCACACGCAAAACATGCGGTTGCAAAACCGCGAGGCATCGCTTTGACGGATTACATCACGACGTGAAGTCTAACACTATAAGGCGCCCATGCGTTATCGCCTTGTAACGTCTGGAACGAAAGTATCGGCAGGAGGAAGGGCTCACTGGAGCAGACGACCGAAAAGTCTGCGAGCTATGAGACGCTTGGGGAGCACGGGGAGCTCCTCGACGCCATCGGCACTCACAAACCACACGCGGTTATCCGCAGAGCCCATGCCAAGCTCGCCGGACACGTCATTTGCCACGACAAGGTCGGCGTTCTTGGAGAGAAGCTTCTTGCGTGCCGAAGCGAGCACATCACGAGTCTCGGCGGCATAGGTCACGACCCTTGTCGCGCCCTTGTCTGCCGCGAGCGTGGCAGCGATGTCTGGGTTGGGGACGAAGGTGACGGTCAAATCCTCGCCGTCGTGCTTGATCTTCTGCTCTCGTACTGTTTCCGGTCGCCAGTCCGAGACAGCCGCAACGAATATGGCGATGTCGGCATCTGAGAAGGGCTTACGGCAGGCTTCGAGCATCTCGCGTGCCGTGCGCACGTGAATGACCTCGATATCTTCCGGATCAGGCAGCGACACGGGACCGGACACGAGCGTGACGCAGGCGCCGCGGTCACGCGCCTCGGCAGCGATGGCGTATCCCGACTTCCCGCTGCTTCCGTTGCTGATGTAGCGCACGGGATCGAGTGACTCCTGCGTGGGGCCTGCCGTAACGAGCACGTGCATGCCCTCCATGTCACGCGAGCGCGCAAGCACGTCGAGCGTTGCCTGCACGATGGCTTCCGGCTCGGCCAGACGCCCCGATCCCATGTCACCACAGGCAAGGTAGCCACTATCGGGATAGACGATCGTGTAACCACGCGCCTCGAGAGCGGCGATGTTTGCACGCGTCGTCTCATCGCTCCACATCCCGGCGTTCATGGCAGGTGCGACAACAAGCGGCACCTTGGTGGCAAGTGCCGTGGTGGTGAGCAGATCGTCAGCAACGCCCTGGGCAATCTTGGCGATAACGTTTGCCGTGGCGGGAGCAATGAGGAAGAGATCCGGCTCCTTGGCAAGCGAGATGTGGTGGATGGGATCTCCCGGCTCGTCGAAAAGCTCGACCGCGACCTCGTGTCCCGAAAGCGCGCGGAAAGTGGTGGGGCCGACGAACTCGGTGGCGTGTTCGGTCATGACGACCTTGACGTCCTGACCAGCCTTCTGGAGCATCCTCAGTATCTCGCACGACTTATAGGCAGCGATACAGCCCGTGACGCCCAGCAAGATCACGAGACATCCCCCTCCCCTTGCGCCACGATCATCATGCGGTGGCAATTGGGACATTCGGCAAGCTCATCGCCCTTGCGCAGCTTGGCAAGCACGCCGTCAAGAATGATTGATCGGCAGGCCGTGCAATGGTCACCCTCAAGCTCGGAAACGGCAATGCCGTTCTTCTCGGCACGCAGAGCCTCGTAGCGTTGCGCGATGGCCGGATCGAGCTGGGCGACGAGAGTCGCGCGCTCTGCCTCGAGTTGCGCGATGCGCTCCTTGATGGCGCCACCCCTCTGCTTGAAGTGCTCGGTATGATGTGCTTCGGCATGATCGACCTTGGCAAGTGCCTCGGCGACCTGCTCAGCGAGCTTATCGACCTTGATCTGGCGCTCGAGCAGCTCGTCTTGCTCGATGCCGATGTTCTTCTGACGCTTGACCTGACCTTCCATATCACGAGTGATCGAGGCGGTGGCCCGGTAATCTGAATTGGAATCGAGCTTCTCCTGCAGCGCATTTATTTTGGCGATGACGCGTTCTTCTTCTGCCTGGAGCTTGGCGATCTTGCCCTCGACCTCGTCCAGGAGCTCGACGACCTGATCCT
>CAYLYJ010000039.1:0-12031 GCA_964388185.1 uncultured Coriobacteriaceae bacterium | reverse complement strand
CTGCCATGTCGCGCGTCACGAGGAGGCGGTGCTGTAATGGGAGCTCCCGAGGTGCGCCGCATCAACGGCGACATCACCCGCGAGATTGCGAAATCGCTAAGTGCGGGCGACCGGATCCTCTATAGCGGTATCGTGCTGACCGCGCGCGATGCGGCGCACAAGCGCCTCGTTGAGGCGCTTGATGCGGGCGAGCAGCCGCCCATCGACATCGACGGTGCCATCATCTACTACGCTGGCCCAGCACCTGCCAAACCCGGTTATGCAATCGGGCCGGTTGGCCCGACCTCAAGCTACCGTATGGATCCGTACGCGCCACGTCTGCTCGATTTGGGGCAACGAGCGATGATCGGCAAAGGAGCACGCAGCCAAGAGGTCATCGCCGCGATCATCCGCAATGAGGCGGTGTACTTCGCCGCCATCGGAGGGGCCGCCGCGCTTATTGCGCAAAGCGTGAAAAGTGCGGATATCGTGGCGTACGACGACTTGGGGACCGAGGCAATTCGTCGACTCGAGGTCGTTGACATGCCGCTCACGGTCGCCATCGATTGCCGCGGTGGCAACATCTACGAGACCGGTCCAAAGGAATACCTGGCAAGTAAGAGGTGAATCAGCCGTTAGAACAGGGGCAGTCAGACAAAAGTGCCCGGGCAGGTTTTATCTGGTCGTTCCCGCTCCCGGCCTTCACTCCAGAAACGACTCATCGGGCTGCAGCTCATAGCGCGCGCAGATGGCGCGCAGGCGCTCGTCACTCACTAGATAGCGCGGCTCGGCACCGCCACTTGCGGCACGCGCCTGCAAATAGATGCCAGCTGACTTCTCAATCGTCTCGATAATCCCGAATGCTTCATCGAAGCTCGCAGCACGCGCCATGACACCATGCTGCGTCCAGATGCAGGCCGCATGTTTCGCCATGAGTTCGCAGCTTGCCTCAGCAAGCTCGGGACTGCCCGGAACCATCCACTCGACTGCGCCGACTCCCTGCGGAAACATGATGATGCCCTCCGTCATGCAGCGCCAGAGCACGCGCGTCCATGTGCGCGTATCAGGCTCAATCAGCGTCGAAAGCGCGATGACATGCGGGCAGTGTGCGTGATAGACGACGCGGTTGGCACCATCGTTCGCACCCGAGGCCGCCGCATAGACGGCAAGGTGCGTTTCGAGCTCGCTCGATGGGCACGCGTTGTCCTCAAAGCCCCAACAGCAACGCCAAGCAGCTCCGGCAGCATCGAGCTCGATGACACCGCAGCAGTGCGGAGCATCGCATGCAACATTGCCCAGATACGCACCCGATGCGCTTATGAGAAAATGCTCGCCCGCAAGTTCGAAGACAGCATGCGCAAGCGCATGCCATGTGTCTTCGGGATGAAGCAAGGGTTCAAGCTCGGTAAGATCCGCCTCGTCAAGCCGATAGCTCAGATTGCCGCCATTCGCCTCGTGCCAGCCACGCGCATACGCATCGACACATAGGCGCGTAAAGCGCTGCAGACAATCAGGCTTTTGCGCATCCACATGTTCGTACCATGCGCGAAAACCACGGATACCATGCTCCATGATCATGAACGGATACTGCCTACCTGCACTAGCCGATACGGGGCGGCATGTTGACGGGTGGCGTAGGGGGCGCGAAAGGCGCGCCGGTAGGCGGAGCTGCAGGCGCGGGACGCGGGGACGCAGACGTCTGGGCAGCAGCCTGAGCTTGCATCTGCCGTCTCTCGTCCTGCTCCTGCTTGGCGGTCTCGAAGAACTCGCTGCGCTGCTCGCGGGCTTCCTTCATCGCTTCGCCCTCTTCCTCGAGCTCGCCCTGTAGCGCGGAAATCATCTGCTCGAAGTACATGCAAAGCTGGTTTTGCGCACCCTGGTTAAGCGTGCCAAAGAGAATCTGCGGCATGTGTTGGTCGGGAAGCTCGACCGCCTTGCCCTTGTCGGTAAGCCAGACGAGCATAACGCGCCTGTCATCCGGGGATGCCGTACGCTCGACATAGCCTTCCTTTTCCATCTTTCCCAAAACCTCGTTGAGCGAGGAGACGCGAATACCCATGATGGTTGCCATATCCTTTGTGCTCACGCCATCCTTCTGCTTGAGCAATGAGAGGACACGACCACGACCACGAGTAGTGTCGCCGAGAGGACCCGCCTTACTGGTGTTTTTGTTACGAACGGCCTCCGTCATCTGACGAATCAACATGTACTTGTCAAAAAGCTCATCCTCGCGGCCCATAGTCTCCTCCACTTACATATGGTACCTGTTAATCACTTCTATAAAGTATACGGTGGCTGTATGAAATGTCAAGCACAGAAGTGCATTCTTTCCCGCTAGGATGCTTTATAATTCCGAAATGCACGACCCATAATGCAGTTCGCATGGAAGGGAGTCCATGGTGTACTACTCAAGAGAGATCGAGCTCATGTGCCCGGTCGCAAAGGGAGCCTATCACGGTCCCGCCCCCATCCCCGAAGAGGGCAAGTGGGTTCAGGCAAAAGAGATTTCCGACATCAGCGGCTTCACGCATGGCGTCGGCTGGTGCGCTCCACAGCAAGGTGCTTGCAAGCTCACTCTCAATGTCAAAGACGGCATCATCGAAGAAGCTCTGGTCGAGACCATCGGCTGCTCGGGCATGACGCATTCTGCCGCTATGGCAAGCGAGATCCTTCCCGGCAAGACGCTGCTCGAGGCCCTCAACACCGATCTCGTATGTGATGCAATCAACACCGCGATGCGCGAGCTTTTCCTGCAAATCGTCTACGGCCGCACGCAGACCGCCTTCTCCGAGGGTGGCCTCCCCATTGGCGCTGGTCTCGACGACCTGGGCAAGGGCTATCGCTCCATGGTCGGCACGATGTATGGCACCAAGCTCAAGGGCTCCCGCTATCTCGAACTCACCGAGGGTTATGTCACGCATATCGCCCTTGATGAAAATGACGAAATCATCGGCTATGAATACGTCAACTTCGGCAAGATGATGGACGCCGTCAAAAACGGCGTGGACGCAAACCAGGCAATTAAAGACGCAACGGGCAGCTACGGGCGATTTGACGAAGCAGCCAAGGTCATCGATCCGAGGAAGGAGTAGATCATGGCAGAGTTCGAGAACATGGCTCATAGGCTCGACAAGATCAACGCCACGCTCATGGAATATGGCATGGGCAACCTCGACGATGCAGAGAAGGTGTGCAAGGACGCCGGCATGGATCCGCTCCCCTACGACATCGTCAAGAGCGTGCAGCCTATCTGCTTCGAGGATGCGGCTTGGGCATATACGGCCGGTGCTGCCATCGCTATCAAGAAGGGCGTTGCCAACGCATCTGAGGCCGCAAGCGCCATCGGTATCGGCTTGCAAGCGTTTACTACACCGGGGTCTGTCGCCGATGATCGCAAGGTCGGCCTGGGCCACGGCAACCTGGGTGCGATGCTTTTGAAGGACGAGACCGAGTGCTTCGCGTTTTTAGCTGGTCATGAGAGCTTCGCGGCAGCCGAAGGTGCTATCGGAATCGTAAAGAACGCGAACAAGGCCCGCAAGAAGCCGCTGCGCGTCATCCTGAACGGTCTTGGCAAAGATGCAGCCCAGATCATCAGTCGCATCAACGGATTTACCTACGTGCAAACGCAATTCGACTACGCAACCGGCGAGCTCAAGATCGTCAACGAAACCCGTTACTCTGCGGGCGAGCGCGGCGATGTGCACTGTTACGGCGCCGATGACGTGCGCGAGGGCGTCGCCATCATGCACCATGAGGGCGTGGACATCTCGATCACGGGCAATTCAACCAACCCCACGCGCTTCCAGCACCCCGTCGCGGGCACGTATAAGAAGGAGTGCGGCGAGCAGGGCAAGGCGTACTTCTCGGTGGCAAGCGGTGGCGGCACGGGCCGTACGCTGCATCCGGATAACATGGCCGCCGGTCCCGCCTCATATGGTATGACTGACACGATGGGCCGCATGCATTCCGATGCGCAGTTCGCCGGTTCCTCGAGCGTCCCGGCGCACGTCGAGATGATGGGCTTCATCGGCATGGGCAACAACCCCATGGTTGGCGCGACAGTCGCTGTGGCCGTTGCCACGAATGCTGCAATTAACGGATAAGCGCACGCGATATTATGCGCAGATACAAGATGGGCGAGTCCTCGGACTCGCCCATCTTTTCAGTAAGGCAAAGCTACCCCCGGCAACATTTGTCTTTTTTTGTTACGGGAGGAGCGCCTCGGCAATCTGAACGGCATTGAGAGCCGCGCCCTTGCGAATCTGATCCATAACGAGCCAGAAGGCCAGACCACCCTCGACCGTGGGATCCTTGCGAATACGACCAACGAAGACGTCGTCGGTGCCTTGCAGCAGGCCGGGCATGGGATACACGTTGGCACCCGGATCGTCCATGACCGTGACACTCGGAGCTGCCTCAAATGCCGAGCGCGCCTCATCGGGCGAAACCGGCTTGGCAAGCTCGACGTTCACGCTCTCGGCATGGCAGCGTAACACCGGAATGCGCACGGCAGTGGGCGCGACCTTGATGCTTGCGTCGCCAAAGATCTTGGCCGTCTCAACGACCATCTTCCACTCTTCCTTTGTATAGGCATCTTCCATGAACACGTCGATATGAGGAATGACGTTGAACGCAATCTGGTCGGAGAAAGCCTCGATCGTGAGTTCTTCGCCGTCGAGGAACTCACGGGTCTGATCATAAAGCTCGTTCATGGCCTTGAGACCCGCGCCGCTCGCCGCCTGATAGGTACTGACGACAACGCGCTTGATGCCACCTGCCAAATCGTAGAGAGGCTTGAGGGCAACGACCATCTCGATGGTCGAGCAATTGGGATTGGCGATGACACCCGAATGCCATTCGAGGTCTTTCACATTGACCTCAGGCACGACGAGCGGAACGTCATCATCCGTGCGAAACGCGCTCGAGTTGTCGATCATGACGCATCCTGCATCCACGACAGCCTGACGATATGCCTTGGAAGTATCGCCACCACAGGCAAAGAGCGCGATGTCTACTCCCGCAAAGCTCGCCGGAGTCATCTCCTCGACCACAAGCTCGCCATCCTTGAAGGGCACCGTGCTACCAGCAGATCGCGCAGAAGCGAGCGCCTTGATCTTTGCTGCGGGGAAATCACGCTGCTCGAGCACCTTGAGCATCTCGCGACCAACGACGCCAGTGGCTCCTGCCACGGCGACAACGGGCTGTGCGGGCATAACCTTGTTCCAAGCCATGTTCGTTCCTCTCAGGGTTCTCCATATAAAGTGAAGACAATGATAGCGCAAGAGCGTCGCGAAAATGTGACAGGGGCCAATGTGACAGGGGCCTGACCCCTGTCACATTTATAGCGCGATGGCGCGTGCGAGCTTCGAGAGCGGTTGCACTTCAAGGCTGAAACTCTCCTGCATCTGCCGCGCGAATGCATGAAAAGCCTCTTCCGAACCAGATACGTACTCGAGTTCTATCTCGTGAATAGGCGCCGTGCGGCCCTGATTTCGCATCTCGCCTGTGTCAACGGCGAGTGCGGCCACGAAATCCGGGCACATCATCATCTGCTCGTGTCGCATGAAGTCAGTCTCGCAAGTCGGCTGTGGGTTTCCCGCAAGCAGCATGTCGCACACGGCGCGCGGTGCGCCCGCCTCGGGCAAGCGTCTCAACCCCTCGGTGATATCATCGGCTGCAACCTCAAACTCCTGCCGCGCCTTGCAGGCTCCATCCGCACTTGCCGCAAGCTTAAGGCAGCATACGCTGTCATCATTCTCGCGTCGTACGCGCAGCCCGCCGTGCAATTGGTATACATCCTGATTTTCCGTATCGTAATAGGTCGCACACATGTGCAGCTCTCGCGCTTCGTCCATACATGCAGTGATTGCCTCGTCATTGAACAAATCCTCGAGCAGCGCCGCGTCAGGCATCTCCCATTTGTACTCGATTTCCATGCCATTCCTTCCAAAACACAACAAATACTTGCGTGTTTGCCCTATTGTGCAGCGGCGAGGCCGGCGGCCATGCCACTTGCCCATGCCCAGTGAAGGTTGAAACCGCCGCAGCGTCCGTCGACGTTGAGCGTCTCGCCCGCAGCGTAAATGCCGGGTCGCAGCCTGGACTCGAGAGTGATCGAATTGAACTCCCAGGGCGAAGCACCACCGCGCGTCACCTGCGCCTGTGAGGCATCGGCAATGCCCATCACGCTCAAGCGGAAGTTCTTTGCCGCTGTCGTGAGCTGAGGGAGCATGTCCATTGTTACCGGCTCGGAAGGTTTGAAGCCCGCCATGCGCACAACGGCATCGTTCACACGCGTATGAAAGCAACCGCACATGAGTTCCGTGAAGTTGGGAGCACGTCCAAAGAGCTCGTTGACACTCTGCGACAGTGATGCGTACTTCGCCGAGAAATAGGCGTCGCATTGGCCGGGACTCAACTGGGGCAGAAAATCGAGACTCAAAACACCCCCGCTACCCACTTCGCGCGACATGTCGAATATCACGATGCCCGAAAGCCCATAATCGCGGAACAGCACCTCACCATAACGCGTGGCGAGCGGCGTAAGCGATTCCTCGTCTGCGTACGCGCTCACGCGTGCATGTGCGCGCACACCTGATAGCCCCTTGAGCGGCTTGACATCGGTCTTGAGCGGACAGAGCACGGGAGCAAACGGATCAATCGTGTGGCCCATGCAAGAAAGTAGGCTCGTTCCCCCTCCCGTCGCGATGATAACGCGCTGCGTGTCGATATTGCGATTGTTGGTGCACATGACGCGATAACCAGACTCCGTCGCCTGGATATCCGTCACCTCATGACCGCAGCGCACATCGATGTTGCTCCATTTGCACGCTGCGCGCAACACGTCGAGCACCGTATTTGCGGTGTTCGAGAACGGGTAAATGCGCCCCTCTTCCTCCTCCGTCACGAGCAGACCGAGCTCGCCGAAAAATCCGAGTATTCTGGAAGTGGGGTACGCCTCGAGCAGCGGCATGATCGCGGCACCGTTGTAGTAATCGGTGAGCTGAATGCTGGCGTTGGTCAGATTGCAGCGTCCGTTACCCGTCTTGAGTATCTTCTGACCAACACGCGCGTTCGCCTCGACAATCGTCACGTTAGCGCCAGCGCGCGCAGCCGAAATCGCCGCTGCCAAACCGGCAGCCCCACCGCCAACTACCACGACACGAACTTTTCCGCCCATCTGACGCCCCTTTTCCTCATCTGTTTTCGCACTAGTGTACCTTCTTGCGCGCTGCAAGGAAGACGACGCCTCTGCGCGTTTCGTAACTCCGATCAAAAACGACATGAAAAGAGGCCCCGAATCCGAGGCCTCTTCACGTTTCATATCACCTGGGCATCTACGCTCCGTGACGCGCCCGCTCCAGGGCGAGCTTCTTGTCGTGGCGCTTCAGAATCATCAGCACGATGAGAGCGATGATGGCAATGCCCTCGAGCGTGAACAGTAAGATGAAGGTCTTGGTGTTCTCGTCACCCGTCTGGACGAAGGAGGCCAGCGGAACACCGTCATCCAAGATCTCCTCGCCCACCGGCGACATGTTGGTCGGCGTGCGGGTCAGGTAGCTGCCCGGAGTCGGATTGGGATTAGGCGTCTCCTGTGCCCTCAGCGGATCGTCATCCGTGGGGTTGGCGGGATTGGCGGGATTGGTGGGATTGGTGGGGTTGGTGGGCTGCTGCGGCTCCTCGGGCGGCGCCGGATTCGGGGTCGCATTCACGAAGGTCAAAGCCGCCTTACCATCATTGAACTTAATGAGCGCACCGGCCTGAACCTTATCTGCATACTGCTGCTTTTGGGCACTCGTAGTGGTATTGGGACCAGCCACAAGAACGTCAGAGACATAGAACGCCGCATTTGCCCGCTCGTTGTAAGAGCCATTCACCTCGTTGACGACAATCAATTCATCGGCATCCATCGAGCTTGACTTGATGCCCGTAAAGGTCATCTTCTGGTCAGCTTTGAGGTTGAAGTACACGGCATGGTCCTTACCCACGACGTAGCTTGTCGTGGAAACCGTCCTGCCCTTGGCATCGGTAACCGTACCCGTAACAGTGGAGCCGGTGATCAAATCACCCTGCGCGCCAATTGTCTCGGGAGAGATGATTGCCTCGAACAGGAAGCGCTCGTTCTTGTACGTGGTACCCTGCGAGAGGCTCTTGGTCACGCTGAAGCTCTTCGTGACATCCTCGGGAACGACAGGCGGCGTGGGATCATCGGGGTCGTCAGGCGTCACGGGCGGCGTTGGATCGTCGGGATCGTCGGGGTCATCGGGCGGCGCGGGATCATCGGGATCCTCGACGGGCTTCTTGCCATTCACGAACTTAACATGCGCCTCTTTGTCGACATAGAACTGACCATAGCAACCGGTGTTTCCAACCTCCTCTTGAAGGCCGGCCTCCTGCGCGTCGAGACGCACGTCCGCATCCATCTCGGTGCTGTCAAAGATATAGCTGTCAACGACATCGCCCTCTCCCAGGGGCTTAGTGGTAGCCGAAACCTCCCTTACGATAAAGGTGCCATAAGGACCATCCTTGTCGATATACGGCAGCTTGGAAAAGCTAATGCTCTCACCGGCCTTGAGTGAGAATTTAATCTTGTTGTTAGCTATCTGGTAGTCCTTGGTTACGCCCTTTTGATCTGTGGCGCTGGCATACACCGTTCCGGTAACCAGCTTGCCCTCCGGGACAAGGGCCTCGGGCGTGCTCAAGTACTTCGGCGAAAGTATCAGCTCGAAGTTGAAGTACGTGCTCGTGTCTGCCTGTTCTATGCCCTCGAGCGTCTTGGAGACAGAAAGGGACCTGTAAACCGGCTTATCGTTGTAGAAGATAAGCTCGGGCGTATGCTCGAGAAGGTCGGCGTTATCTTCACCATCCACTCCGTAAACGTGTTCCGAGCCATAATCGATGGGGCTCGATTGCGCCTTGGCGGCAGCACCAGAATCAGTCAGGAAAGGTTCGAGATGCTTTTTGAATACGCCATCGTCCTTTTGCTCGCTTTCGCTGAAGTAAACATCCGTCGCCTTTGCGATGCTCCCAGGCGCCAAGATCTTCGAAACCTCGTAGGGACTTCCCTCGTCGAGAATCTCATTCACGACAAAGACGCAATTTGCATCCTTGTGAGCAAAGCGCATGTCCGGAAAGACGATTCTCTGCCCAGCCTTGAGGTAGAAGGTCACAGTGTGACCGCCAGCTACGTTGCCGTTAGCGTCCTTGACGGTGCCCTGGCCAAAGTCGAGTTGCACGGTACCGGGGATACGACCAAAACGCCCGTAAGCTACGGGCATATTATTGATGAACTTATCGTTGCCCTTGGTGACTACATCTTCGCTTGGCGTAAGCTCAGCCTTGCCATCCTTATACGTCACATCGCAGATGACGCCCCGAACATATGTCTGAGCATCATAGTAAGTATCTTCCTCATTCGGTGCCGCTTTATCGATCTGATTGAGCTTGTCATCGATGTACTGTGGCGAGACCGTCATCTCGAATTTGAAAAGCTTATCTCCAGCATCTACGCCAGGTTCTACCTGCTTCTCAATAGCAACTCTTTTTGATGTAGGAGTGTAGCTATTGGACTCATAGCCATTTGCAGTCGCGGCATACAGCATGGCTACGCCTGCCACAAGAGCCATGATGAGCACGAGCACCAGAGGAAGTGCTTTTCGCTTTGCCACACCTACCGCAGAGCCGTTCATGTTCTCCATTTTCGTACCACCTTCCTGCCACTCGAAGGAGCGCACAAAAGGTCGACCCAAACCGCGGGCCAACCCTTCCCCGACATATCGGGGGTCATTCCATATCATTTACCCGTTCATCACGGGATTTCACGTACATTTCTAGGAGGGTGATTATAACCGAGAATTGACCTCTTTTGCAAGGTCAGGAAGCTTACCGCTGAGATACGGACCGGGACAGACCGTTTCGTCATTGAACATGTAATGAGTGGTTAACGTTCCGTTCTCGTCACCGGTGAAAACGAACTCCGCAATGCCATTGCGTTTGCATATGTCAACGCAGAGCTCTATGAGCTTCTCGTAAGCCGCGTCGCTCACATGCCAGTTGCCATCGACCTCGTCATTCGCGACCTCGATGGTAATGGCGCGCTCATCATTGTCGCGGTCGCTCGACGTCCAGGCGCGGTTCTTCTCCTCCACATAGAGGGCCACATTACCGTCACTGTCAATTGCGTAGTTGGATGATGCGCGCCGATCGCGATTGGAAAAGCGGCTGCCAAGCTCCTCGAGCGAGAGATTGCCGGCCATGTGGTGAATGGTGATCTTCGTGATTTCGTCCTCACGGGGAAAGTCGGCGTTGGGACTCAGTATTACATCATCGGTGAGCGGACTGTTTTCAGCGATAATCTGCGCCTGCTCCTCGGCCGTAAGCGTACGCCCCACATTATCTGGCAAGGACTTGTACTCCACGAGACAAAGCACCCCTACCACGACGACAAGCGCGAGAAAGCCGACGAGCAGAAACGGCGCTACGATGCGCGCATGCTTCGATGTAGCCTGTCGGTGTGCATCGGTTTGCATATCGCCCATGCCGCCTCCCTATAGACCCAATGCAAGGCACGTCGTGATTGCACCGAAGACAAGTGCAAAAACGCCGGCCAGCAACTTGACCGGCATGCCATAAAGCAGCGCTCCCGTTGTACGCGGTGATCCGGCCGTCACCATTAGCAGCGAGGCGGTTACTGGAAAGAAGAAGCTCGTGTCAAACATGTTGTGGATGATGAACGCGATGAAGGCACCACGTTGCTCGGGCTCGCGCCGCTTGATGAAGAAGCGCACGGCGATGACAATCAGCATGATAGCCGCGATGATGCCAAGCTCGACGGCAACGTGCACCAGGCTGTTGTGAATATGCCAGGTGTTGAAGTACAGATCGCCATCCATCATGTTCAGGGTACGCCACTGGTACGGACCGACGCCCAGAAGCGGATTGACAGCAAGGTAGCTGATGCCGTTTTGAATCATGGCGATGCGCTCGAGGAAAGTCGCGGGCGCACTGCCACGAATGAACGCAGCGACGAGGGCAACGATCGGTCCGAGAATGGCAAACGGGGCCGTAATACGCATATGAGCGCGCAAGAACGCCTCAAGGGCAGGCCAAAACGCCACGAGGGCAATGAGGTACATGACTGTCACGATGTTGAAGACCGGCAAATCGCCCCAGGAAGGCGCCAAGTACAGGCATATGCCCGTCCCCACGCCAATCACGAGCTTCACGACCATGACGGCAGCATCCGCAAACACGGCGCTCCATGTGCGATTGCGCTTCGAGTACAGCAGCATCGCGACAAGGCCAATGACAAGCGCGCCGAAACTGCCGAGCGAAAGCGTGAGGGCAAGTGCAGCGAGAATGAGGGGCTCCGCATGGCGAAGAGTGCGATCGACCGCTCCTTGCCCGCTGATCCCGGAAAGCGCAAACCAACCGATGACCATAAAGATGCCGAGCGCATTAGCACCACCAAGCGGCCAGCCAAGACGCGAAACCACACCGCCAAATGCCGCGACGACAAACATGCCGATGCCGATAGCCGCGGCAAGCGCAAGCCAGGCAACGCTCGCACGGCGCAAGAAGCGCGCTTCCCTCTCATCCATGCTGGCAACGGCCAAATAGACCACAAGGAGAATCGCCTGCACACAGACGTAGCCTTCCGTCACGGTCCCGTATACGCGCAGCGAGGCGGCAGCGCTGAGCACGATATACACGAGTAGCGGAACGAACACCCACAGATCGAGCTTCATGCTACGCTTCGTGAGGAGCGCAACGCAGAGCACGAACCCCAAAGCACAGACGAATATGGCGTTTCCCACGCCGGTAAACGAGAGCGCAATGATAACGAGCAACGTGCACAGCGCCACGCAGTTGTCATTCGCGAACTGTACGACGTCGAAACGAGGGGTGTCGGCAAGCGCCCTGCTCACGAGCTATGCCTCCGCACTGTCCTTCTCGACGCGCTCCATGACTTGAGCAGCCTGCTCCTCAGCCTGCTCCTTTTGGTTGTTGAACGCCACGGCGATCATGAGCTTGATGCGGTTGAGCTGGTTGA
>CAYLYJ010000038.1:0-12634 GCA_964388185.1 uncultured Coriobacteriaceae bacterium | reverse complement strand
TTGTCGGGGCTTCGGCTAGGGTTTTAAGCCGTTGCAACGCGAAATGATGCACATTCGAACTACGAACACGGAAAGAGTCATGAACATAAACGTAGCAAGATCGCTGGCTGCATTCGGAGTGGCGGGCGCGCTCATACTCGGCTCGAGCGTACCTGCCCTTGCAGCCGAAGATGGCGCGACGGCCGACAGCAAGCTCATCGGAACCATCACCCGCACCCTCAACGATGCCGCACTCGCTTCGGGCGGGGCCATCGATGCCCAGAGCTATCTCGGCAACTTCGACGAACCCGTCGAATGGACGAGCTGCGAGGCCAGTACCTACGGTATTGGAGACGGCCTCATGGGCTCCGGCTGCTCGGATGGCAGCATCGTTACCGAGAGCTCCATGGGCGTGGCGCACAAGACGCTTCCCTTGGGCACCCAGATTCAAATCGTGTACAACGGCACGGTCGTGAACGCAACCGTGTGCGATCGCGGCCCCTTTGTTGCGGGACGTGATCTCGACCTCCAACCTGCAATTGCCTGGGCGCTCGGCTTTGACGGCGTGGGCACGATACAGTACCGAATTATGGGCTGATTGCGTATGAATCCGCTTGAAATCGCACAGATCCACGTGCGCAATGGAGCTCTTGACCTTGAGGTTGTTACATCCGTCGATATGTTGCATGTTACCGAGGAGCAGGCAAACCGCATTCTCGAGTTGCTGCCCAATCTCGCGCATCACGTGTGCGTGAACGGCACGGAAGACGGCAGCTTTGGCGACGAGCTCGTGGGCACGGAGCTTGCGCACCTGCTCGAGCACCTCATCATAGAGCTGCAGGGCAAGGCAACATTGCAAGCTCGTGGGCTGACCGGTCATACGTCTTGGCTTGAGGAGCTAGAGGTTACGGCGCCGCAGGGATATGCGCTCATGCGCACGACCGTGAGCTTCGTCAATGACTTTGTCGCACTTGGTGCGATGAACTGCGCCCTCGAGATCATCAACTGGGCATCCGAGCCCGATATGGGTGATATGCCCGATATTGATGGAATGCTGGAGTATCTTGCCGCGATGTAGCCGCCCTTTTATACTGGGAACAGAATCATCATCTGCAATCCAAGGAGGACACATGCATTGCGAACAGAAGCTGGCTGAGGGACTCTACTGGATTGGCGGGGACGACAAGCGTCTGGGTCTTTTCGAGGCCTG
Organism: uncultured Coriobacteriaceae bacterium; assembly: GCA_964388185.1. Classification (GTDB taxonomy): domain Bacteria; phylum Actinomycetota; class Coriobacteriia; order Coriobacteriales; family QAMH01; genus QAMH01. Next base: position 11,445 of record CAYLYJ010000038.1, on the reverse strand, counting down.
CCATCCCGTGCCCCGTGGCATGTCCTACAACAACTACTTGCTGATTGACAAGAAGGTCGTGCTCTTCGACACCATTGATCGTGCGGTCGAGGAGCGCTTCTTCGAGACGCTCGAGTATCTGCTCGATGGACGGGCGATTGACTACATCATCGTAGACCACGTCGAGCCTGACCATAGCGCGACACTCGGAGCGGTGGCATCTATGCATCCCGGGGCAAAGCTCGTGTGCACTAAGACTTGCAAGACGCTCATCGGGCAGTTCTTCGGCCCCGAGTTCGAGGCCCGTTGCATGATCGTAGGCGATGGCGACTCGCTTTCGACTGGCACGCATACGCTCGCGTTTGCCACGGCCCCCATGGTTCATTGGCCTGAGGTCATGGTCACCTACGATGTCGAGGATAAGGTCCTGTTCTCCGCAGATGCGTTCGGGTCGTTCGGTGGTCTGGATGGCAAGCTCTTCGATGATATGTACGATTTCACGGATGAGCTGCTTGACGAGATGCGCCGCTATTACGCGAACATCGTGGGCAAGTATGGCACGCAGGTAAACGAGCTCCTCGACAAGGCTGACACGCTCGACATCAAGATGATCTGTCCGTTGCACGGCGTGATCATTCGCGACAATATCGATCTGGTCAAGTCCAAGTACCGCACCTGGGCAAGCTACGAGCCCGAGGATGAGGCAGTTGTCATCGCGTATGCCTCGGTCTATGGCGGCACGCGTGATGTGGCCGAGAAGCTTGCGTTCAAGCTGAGCGACGCAGGTATCCACGATCTCGCGCTGTTCGACTTATCCGTGACCGATCCGAGTTACGTGCTGTCCGATGCGTTTCGCGCAAGCAACATCGTGCTGGCCTCCGTTACCTTCAACGCCGACGTATTCCCCAAGATGAAGGAGCTCGTCGATTGTTTTGTCGACCATAACTTGCGCCGTCGCCGCTTTTCGTTTATCCAAAACGGAAGCTGGGGTCCCATTGCCGGCAAGAAGATGATGAAGGCGGTCGAGGCTATTCCCGAGCATGAGATCGTGGGAGAGCTGTTCACGATCAAGTCGCGCATGACCGACGAGCAAGACGGCGACCTCGATAAGCTGGCGCACAACATCGTCGATTCCATTCGCAATCCAGAAGAGCCGATCATGGCTGACGTGCAGCATGTCGCTCCCGAGCCCACGCCCATCGTTGGCGCCGTCAAGCCGCAGGCAGCACCGCCGAGCAAAGAGCCCGTGCGCACAAAGGACGGCGTTCCCATTGCACCGGGGATGGAGGGCAAGGTGCGGCCACTCGACACGCCTGCGGGGCCTGCCGAAGGCGACGAACCCGAGACCAAGGTCATCCAGATCTGGCGATGCACATTTTGCGGGTATCAAGCCGAAGTTCCCAAGGGCACCGATATGGACACGTTTGTCTGTCCCGTGTGTCTTAAGGTCGGGCCTGGCCAGTTCATCCTTGTTCGCGAGAAGATCGTCCCCGTAAAATAGGATGATTGCGCAAGGCGCTTGTCTGGTTTTGTACAATCCAGAGGAGCATCAGGTCATTATTTGCAGATTCGATTAAATGCGCGTTTCTCACCCCCATCTGCAGACGGGGGTGGTACTCTAACCATATTGTGTTTCTGCTTGAATACACTGATTGTCACCAGCAATTCCAGGAAGGGCGTGGTTATCATGAACAAGCCTCTCGTTTTCACTCTCGGAGCCGCCGTAGGAGCTGTTGCAGCCCTGCTTCTTTCGCCTAATTCTGGCGAGCGCAACCGCGAGATCGTCGCAGACAAGGTCGATTACTACACCGCTCATGGCGAGCAGGTTCTCCAGCAGACGGCCGACACCGTTCGTAGCAAGGTTCGCGGCGTGGCGGATGCCACCAACAACGCCGATGCCGATGATATCCGCGAGAAGATCAACGAGGCTCGCGATCGTATCGCCGAGCAGATCACGAAGAACAGCTCCGTGCCGCAGGATGTCGCCTCCGACGTTTCCGATGTTGCGCTTGACGCTGCCGTTGGCGTGTCCGAGGCCGCAGGCGCTGCTGCAGACACCGCCGAGGGCGCGGCGAAGGCTGCTGCTGACGCCATCAAGTCGAAGTAGTACGTCTAGTCGCACGCCAATCGCATATGCCCTCAACTGAGGATGCACATAAGCTGCATGTCTACGTGCGCGGTCCTAAGGGCGCGCTGAAGCGCTTTGGTCGCATTCGCGCCACCGTCTTTCATCCGAGCGAGCTGCGTGCCGTGGGCTTTGTTGTCAAGCGTCCTGATGCGCTGCTCATGGTCAAGCGCAAGGAACGCTTCGCGGCAATCGACCGCATCGAGTCTGTCGAGGGCGGCGTCTGTGTCATCGATGCCGCCGATTCGTGGGACGCTGAAGCATGCAAGCGCCTGGGCGTCGATTACGACAGCTGCGTCATATGGGAGTACATGCCCGTGCGCACCGAATCCGGGGAGGAAATCGGGCTCGTGGGGAGCGTTACCTTTGACGGGGACGATCACACAATCGAGCACATTGACATTTCGACGGGCTCGGCAAATCGGGCGCTACTCGGAAGCTCGCTCATCCCACGCGCGAAGATCATCGGCTACCGCGATGGCGCTATTGTTGTCAAAGATGAGGAAGCCGACCTCGAAGAAACAGGTGGTGCCGCCGCCAAGGCAGGTGTTGCCTGGGCCAAGACCAAGCATGCCGCCTCGCAGGGCACGAAGAAGGCGGGCGCAGCCATAAATGACGGCGCGTACAAGGCCGGTGAGGTCATTGGCGCCATACGCGACAAGGCGAGCAAGGCAGCCGAGGAGCACGAGACCAAGAAGCGCGCGGCCGAGGCAAACGGCGAATATACTGGCGTCGACAGGGCGGCAAATCTCCTGGGCAAGCAGCTTGGGCGTGCATCGGGCATGTTCAAGGGCTTCAAGGAAGAATTCGACAAGGCCTCCCACGACGACTAGAGGGGCTTTACATGGCACGACGCAGGTCCTATAGAAGCTATGGCGGCTCACGCAGGTCGAGCGTCGGGCCCATTGGAACGATCGACATCCATGCACGTGGCTACGCCTTTTGCGATACCGACGAGGGAAGCTACTTCATCCCGCGCTCGGCGCTTGGCGGCGCCATGCCCGGTGACAAGGTCGAGCTGCGCGTGAGCTCACGCGACGTGCCCGATGGCGGCAAGCGCTCGGCGCGCGTCGTGCGCGTCGTGAGCCGCGCGACCGAATACCTTATCGGCACGCTTGAGATAAACGATCCTCTAGCCGTCGTTGTCGCGCAAGATCCGCGCGTGCGTCATGATCTCTTCATCACCGACGGCAACATTGGCGGTGCACAGGATGGCGATGTGGTACTCGCGCATATCACGAGCTACCCCGATCGTCGCCAGCCCATGCAGGGCTACGTTGTCGAAGTGCTTGGTGCGGCCGATGCTCCGGGTATGGATGTCGACATCATCATCCACAATCTCGATCTTCCCACGAAGTTCAGCCCCCAAGCTCTCGAGCAGGCTGAAGGTATCGAAGTCGACGTTGAAGCGGCGCTTGCCGAGCCTGGTAGGCACGACTTGCGCATGCGAGACATTTTCACCATCGACCCGACGGATGCCAAGGACTTCGATGATGCGATTTCGCTCGACGAGGTCGATGGTCTGCTGCGCCTGGGCGTGCACATCGCCGATGTCTCGCATTACGTGGACTGGGACAGCCATATCGATATATGCGCACGTGATAGGGCGACGAGCGTCTATCTCGTGGATCGTGTGCTTCCCATGTTGCCCGAGAAGCTTAGCAACGAGATTTGCTCGCTCAAGCCAGGCGAGGACCGTCTGACTATGACCTGTGATATGTACCTGGATGCATCTGCGAACGTCAAACGCTATGAGATTTACCCAAGTGTCATCTGCAGCAAGCGCCGCTTCAATTATGACGAGGTGCAAGAGGTGCTCGATGGCGAGCGCGACGACCCGTATGCTCCCAAATTGCAGCGCTTCGATGCGCTTGCCAAGAGACTTCTCGCGTTGCGCATCGAGCGCGGCGCCATTGACTTCGACACGGTCGAGGCTAAGCCCGTCCTCGACGAGTGCGGTATGGTCACGCGTATTGACTTGCGCCGCAAAACCGATGCTACTTCCATGATTGAGGAGGCGATGATCCTCGCCAACGAGACTGTCGCACACCATGCTCATAGCAATCACATTCCCTTCGTGTACCGCGTGCACGAACCACCGAGTGCTGCGGCTCTTGAAGCGCTGCTTCCACCGCTACGCGAGCTTGGTTATAACGTCGCGGAGCTCGCCACCGGTAATCCCGTTGCGTTTCAAGATGTGCTTGACGAGGCACACGGTACGCGCGAGGAGCCACTTGTGAACTACCTCGTGTTGCGGGCCATGGAGCGTGCCGTCTACAATACGGAGCCCATCGGTCACTTCGGGTTGGCCTCTACGTTCTACTGTCATTTCACGAGTCCTATCAGACGCTATCCCGATCTCATGGTCCATCGCTTGCTCAAAGATCCGCACGCCATGGAAACCCACTTGCAATGGCTCGCGAAGCATTCGTCAAAGATGGAGCGGCTTGCCGAGCAGGCCGAGCGCGACAGTGTCGAGCTCAAGCTCTGCGAGTACTTGGCCGAGCGTGTCGGCGAGGTTTTCACGGGAACCATATCGACCGTCGTGGCGCGCGGCCTGTACGTGCGGCTCGAAAACACGCTCGAGGGTTTCGTGCGCTTCGATTACGTGCATGACGAGTATCACGAGTTTGATTCGCTCACGCAGACGCTCGTAGGCGAAGAGACGGGGCGCACCTATCGCATTGGCCAGCAGCTTCGCGTGCGAGTCGAGGAAGTTGATCCGCGCGAGCGTAGTGTGTCGTTCTCGATTGCGTAGCTGTATGCAAATCTTTATGTGAAGTCGCGATGTATGGGCCGCTTCGGTGATAATCTATATAAATACGCGTAAGATCACCGGTGTTTGCATAACGTAGTTGAGGAGAGACATCTCACATGAACCTGAATCCGGCAATCGTCATTCCCAGTTACTGGTGTGGCCGCAGGTCAACGCACTCGATTAACCGCGGTGTCGTGTACGATCACATGACGCCCATCGATCAGCCGGGCGAGCTGTCCCGCTGCCTCGAGTCCCTGCGCCATGTCATCGGCGTCGATCGTATTATCTTGCTCGTCGCGGCAGAGCCTGGTGTCGAGAATCAGGCCTCCGAGCGCGTGCGTGCCATTGCCGACCACTTCATGGACCTCAACATCGTCGTCATAGGCGATGCCGAGATGCGCCATATTCACCGCCGTTTCGAACAGGTGGGTGTCGGCGAGTACAAGGGCGCGGCCTGCCTCACGGGCTACGGCGCCATTCGCAACCTTGGTCTCATCGTTGCCTCGATTTTCGGCCACGATACGGTCGTCTTCATCGATGATGACGAGGTTATCCCCAACGCCGACTTTCTTGAGCGAGCGATGCACGGCATCGCGTGCAAAACGCCGGCGGGCTCGATTATCACGGCAAAGACGGGCTTCTTCTACGACAGTTACGACAGCCCCAAAGCTCCTGAAGACATGCCCTGGTACGACCACTTCTGGAACAAGGCGGCCGATTTCAACGATTACATCGAAGGCGCCTTGCGGGGTCCGCGTCTGAGTCGTTCCAATGTCTGCTGTGGCGGCTGCATGGTGCTGCATGCCGATTCGTATGGCAACATCGCCTTCGATCCGTGGATTGCCCGTGGTGAGGATCTCGATTACCTCATCAACGCGCGCATGTACGGTAACGATGTCTGGTTCGACAACCAGTTCAGCCTGCTACATCTCCCGCCCGAAGGCTCCCAGCATTCGAGTCGCTTCGAGCAGGATGTGTACCGCTGGTTCTACGAGGTGCGCAAGATCGAGTTCGCCAAGACGCAGATTGATCTCATGCAGGTCACTCCCTCGACGCTCGATCCATATCCCGGTCCGTGGCTCGATCCGTCCATACGCCGTCGTGCGCGCCTCACTGCCTACCTGCGTGCCATCGGGCACAAGGAGCACAGCGAGTATTTTCGCATCGGCAACAAGACCATCCGTGACGCCAGCGAATTTGCCCGCGAGAACTGTGCCAACTACTTCGAGCTGCAGCACCAGTGGCCCAACATCGTGCGTGCCATGTGGTCTAACTCCGCGCTCGCCACGCAGCTGGGCACGAGCGGTCTGCAAAGTTCCTCCGCAAGCTATACGAGTCGCTTCTCGGCCATCACTCCCGAGTAGAGCTCGACGGCCCCGCGCAGAGAAGACGATACGATGGATGTGCAAAAGGTAACGGGCTACATCATGCTCGTCGTGTGCTATATCGTCTTCAGCCTCTTCGCGATCATGGGTATCATCTTCTACGATGACGTCTCGCCCTGGCTGGCACTCGTCGCCATTATTGCCATGTTCGTGCTCACTATCATCGGTTTGCGTTCGGCGGGCACGTCCGACCATGCCCGTGCGCGGCAATCCAACCAGACGCTTGACCTGGCGAGTAAGACGGTGACTTTCATGCGCCAAGGTCTTGACCCCGATTCCGCCCAGGCGGTATGCGAGCTGCTATTGCCTGCGGCAACGGCCGATGCCGTCGCCATCACCAATCGCGAGCGCGTGCTCGGTTTCTCCGGCCTGGATCGTGAAAACCATATGCCCAACTCACCCATCCAGACGATGAGTACGTACATGACGCTCGAAGATGGCATCACGCGCGTGCTCGAGACATCGGGCGCCGTGGGTTTCAGCCGTGAGTCGGGCAAGCTCAAGGCGGGCATTGTCGTCGCGCTCGTCGTCAATAAGCGCATCGTCGGTGCGCTCAAGTTCTACTATCGTTATCCGCATAACCTGGGCGAGAACCAAAAGGCAATTGCCGAGGGCTTCGCCCAGCTGCTTTCTACGCAGCTTTCGCTGTCCTACCTGCAACAGCAGACCGAGCTCGCCGCCCGCATGGAGCTCAAGGCCATGCAGGCGCAGATTAATCCGCATTTTCTCTTCAACACGCTCAACACCATTGCGTCGGTGACTCGTACCGATCCCGTCAAGGCGCGCGTCATGCTGCGTGAGTTCGCGACCTATTACCGTCGTATGCTCGAGAACGCCGAGGACTTCATCCCGCTGTCCAAGGAAGTCGAGCAGACCGAGCGCTATCTCATGTTCCAGAACGCGCGTTTCGGTGATGACGCCATCCAGCTGCACGTGGACATCGAGTCTGGCCTCGAGCGGCTCAAGATGCCGTCGTTCATGTTGCAGCCGCTTGTCGAAAACGCCGTTGGCCATGGCAGACGAGATGACGGAACCCCGCTCAACATCACGATCAAAGCCTATCGCGCATCTGATAGCGTTACGATTTCGGTGTCCGATGATGGCGTCGGCATTCCGCCTGAGCGCCTCGAGAACCTTCTTGATCGCGAATCCGAGACGGGCATGGGCATCGCACTCAAGAACGTGAACGCTCGTCTCAAGGCCTTCTTTGGTGCCATATCGGGCCTGTACGTCGACTCTGTGTACGGCGAGGGCACAACGGTGTATCTCAATCTCTATGACGCCCTCGTTGACCAGGGCATCGACATCAGCGATGACGAAGTGGGCAGCGGCTCGGACGAGGAAGCCGTGCTGGAGGCTCCGGGCACTTCGTCAGATGCGCGTGACCTGCAGGATATTATCTGAGCCATGTATTATTCGCATGCGCGCATCGTTTGATGTTAGAATCAAGCGAACGATGCACGAAGGAGACTTTCTATGCTCAAAGCAATAATTGTTGATGACGAAGCACCAGCACGTTCTGAGCTGCGCTTTCTTCTTGATGAGACTGGCGAGGTCGAGACTGCTGCTGAAGCGACCAATGTGCGCGAGGCAATCGAGCAACTCAAGGATGTCGGTGCTGACATCATGTTCCTCGACGTGAATATGCCCGGCGTCGATGGTTTGCAACTTGCCGAAGCTCTCAACGAGCTCAAGTACCCGCCCTATATCATCTTCGTGACCGCGTATAGCGAATTCGCCGTCAAGGCGTTCGAGGTCAACGCGACCGATTATCTGGTCAAACCGGTCGAGACTGACCGCCTCATGCAGGCAATCAATAAGGTCAAGCAGCTTATCACCGCCCAGGGTCGCTCCACCACCAACGAGCGCATTCCCGTCGAGAAGGGTGGCAAGAAGCTGCTCATCCCCGCCAGCAAGATTCATTTCATCATGGCGAAGGACGACTATTCCTACCTACACACCGAGAACGATCGTTACCTCTCCACGGTCTCGCTGGCTCAGCTCGAGGCCAAGCTCGAGCCGCTCGGTTTCTTCCGCGTGCATCGCCGCTATCTCGTGAATCTCGCGTGTGTCAGCGAGGTCGACCCCGTCAGCGGTGGCACCCTCCTACTCACGCTCAATGGCGAGGACGAGCAGATTCCCGTATCGCGCCGGCGCGTCTCCTCTCTCAAGAAGGCGCTCGGTCTGTAATCCGAAACCAGGCAAATGCATCGCGCGTTTGTCTGGTTTTTTCATATCGCACAAGAGGAGTGACCATGGCAGAGCAGATCACGTACAAGGACGCGGGCGTCGATATCGACGAAGGCGCGCGTGCTGTCGACGCGATTCGCGCAAGCGTGAAGTCGACGTATCGTCCCGAGGTCATCGGTGATATCGGCGGTTTCGGCGGATTGTTTTCCGCTGCTGCGCTCAAGGAGATGGACGACCCCATTCTCGTGAGTGGTACGGATGGCGTGGGTACAAAACTTGCGCTGGCCCAGATGGCCGGCAAGCACGATACCGTCGGTATCGACTTGGTCGCCATGTGCGTTAACGATGTGCTCGCCTGTGGAGCCGAGCCGCTGTTCTTCCTCGACTACGTTGCCATCGGTAAGCTCAGAAGCGACCATATCGCCCAAGTCGTAGGTGGCATCGCCGAAGGCTGCCGCCAGGCTGGCTGTGCGCTCATCGGTGGAGAGATGGCCGAGCATCCCGGCGTCATGGATCCGGATGACTACGACCTCTCGGGCTTTTGCGTGGGCGTGGTCGATCGTCCCAAGATGCTCAATCCCGATGACGTGGCCGAGGGTGACGTTATCCTGGGCCTTGCCTCGACGGGCATTCATTCCAATGGCTTTTCGCTCGTGCGCCGTGCCGTCACCGAGGTCATGGGGACCGAAGAGCTCACGGTCGAGCGTGACGAGCTCGATGGCGTTTCCGTACTCGATGCCCTACTTGCTCCCACGCGCATTTACGTCAAGTCCATCCTGGAGCTGCGCCGCGCTGTGCCCCAGATTCATGCCGTTGCGCATATCACTGGTGGCGGCATTACCGAAAACCTCAATCGCGCGCTCAACGATCAAGTGGACGCGCAAATTGACGAGGGCACTTGGACGCAACCGCCCATCATCGACTTCGTGGTTGAGAAGGCGGGCCTGTCGCGCGAGGAGGCGCTCAAGACCTTCAACTGCGGCATCGGCATGTGTGTGATCTGTCCGCCCGAAGCCGAGCAGGCCGCTATCGAGCAGCTCGAGTCAACGGGCGAGAAGGTCTTCAAGATTGGCAGCGTAATCCCTGGTGATGGAAAGGTCGTGTACCGTGGCTAAGGATCCCATGAAGCTTGCCGTATTCATCTCAGGCACGGGGACGAACATGGTCGCCATTCACAACGCGATCAAGGACGGCGCACTCGACGCGACAATCGAGCTCATCGTCTCTTCTAACGATTATGCCAAGGGCATCGATTACGCGCGCAACGAGGGCCTTGATCTATTGGTTTTCACGCCTGCTGATTATGACGATCCCGAAGCTGTCGATGCGAGGATTGTCGAGGCGCTCGAGGAGCGCGATATCGATTACGTTGCGATGGCAGGCTACATGCGCAAGGTCACGCCCGTTTTACTCGATGCGTTTTCCAATCGTGTCGTCAACCTGCATCCGGCGCTGTTGCCGGCGCATCGTGGTGCGCATGCCATCCAGGATGCCTTCGAGGCGGGTGACGAGGTGACGGGAATCACCATTCATTTTGCGAATGAGGAGTACGACAAGGGCCCGATTATCTTCCAGCACGAGGTTCCCGTATTGCCCGAAGACACGATTGAAGATCTCGAGGCGCGCATTCATGCGGCTGAGCACGAATACTATCCCCAGGTCTTGCAGCGAATAGCCATGGGTGAGGTCCAGGTCTGATTTCAGTCCGAGATTACTCGGACGCATGTCGGATTTCATCCGGAAAAATCCGGTGATTTGACCATAAACGTTCGGCGTTTTTGATAGGTTCGAGGTGCATTATCTTCCCCGGAAAGCCGAGGTGGAAGGAGGTGCTCACCATGAACCGAATCGAAAATCCCCTCTCCATAAAACGCAAGCGGATATGTCTTGGCGCTCAAGCCATGCGAGGCTCGAGTTCCTCCTCACTCGCGCGCGTGCGTCAATTTCTCTCCATTTGCGCCCTGCCTGCACTTTCTCTTTGCGTCGCGCTCATGGTGCAGCCGGCCCATGCAGCGACTTGGCCCCTTCCCACCTCGGAGCTTTCCGCGATGCTCGCGTTTCATCAGTCCTATACGGCCGGTATCGAAAGCTATGTACATAGCGGCATAGACATACCCGCGTCTGCCGGAATGCAGATATCCTCTCCCCTGGCCGGAACGGTACGCTTTACCGGCGCCGTACCTTCCGGCGATTCTCGAACAGGCGGCACGTCGTCAGGCAAGACGATGATCGCCGTTTCCATAGAGTTGGACGATAATCACGTCATCACGCTCATGCCCTTTGCGACTGTCAGCGTGCACGAGGGTCAGGTGGTCGATGAAGGTACGAGTCTAGGAACCCTGGCGGCATCCGGCGATGTCTCGACGGCTACGACCCATCTGCATATGGGATACAAGCAAGGGTCGAGCTATCTCGATCCCATGCAGCTCTTCAGCGCTGCCCTCACTGCGCCGGCTGGCGCTGCTTCAAAGCAGGCGTCAGAGCTGCCCGCTACGATTATGGGTGTTCCGATGTCCGGCATGGCTCCTGAGGCAACACACCCCGGGCTTGTTGAGGAGAGCCCGACTCTTCAAGAGCAACTCGATGCTCCCAGCGCATCGCAGGGTGCACCGGAGACGGGCATCGAGTCCTTTGGCTCGATTGAGACAGGCTCCTACAAGCTCGCACGGCACGAAGCTCAGGCCTCAGCAGTCAATCCCGTCGCAGGTGCGTTCGGGTGGCTGGTCGACGCATGCATCGGACAGCTTACCGCGCTGAGAGAGTCACTTGTGGATCTGTCTCATGGCACGGGAATACCCCTTCCTGCGCTGACGGCATATGCATGCGTGCTGCTTTTGGGCATAGTCGCCGTGATGTGTTTCGCTTGCGCCAGATGCTTTGGTCCTCGTGTGCGAAATGCGCTGCTTAGTCAAAAAGGTCGCTTGTCATTGGTTGTTGGAGGTGATAGCATGCATAAGTTATTTCCTGCTTCGGGCGCAGCCTTCATGTCCCGAAGCCGCATAGCCCAG
>CAYLYJ010000037.1:0-12947 GCA_964388185.1 uncultured Coriobacteriaceae bacterium | reverse complement strand
AGTGGCTTTCCGTTCCCTATCCCATTCAGCTCTCACGCAAGCGAGCGATGCTTGAGGAGCTGTTCACACCACTTGGCTGTGGAGTGGACGCTATGCTCGGCATGGACGAACCGCTTGCCTACCGTCATAAGATTATGAGTCCGTTTGCGCCCGGCAAGCAGGGCAAGCCGCGATTCGGCATGTACGAGCGGGGGACGCACGAGCTTGTCGAGATGCGCGATTGCCTAGTCGAGCACAAGGCGGGGCGCCCCATTCTCAACAGCATCGCCGAGCTCGCGCAAGGCTTTCATATTCCCGCTTACGATGAGAACACGGGCAAGGGACTATTGCGTCACGCAATCGTGCGCGTGGGTAGGAGCACGGGTCAGGTTATGGTGACGCTCGTCGTCAACCGCAAGGAGTTCCCGCGCAAGAAGGCCTTCGTTGCGGCGCTGCGCAAGCGGCATCCCTCCATCGCAAGCGTGAGCTTCAATGTGAACACGCGTCGTACCAATGCCGTGCTCGGGCCGCTCTCGATGACGGCATACGGGCAGGGCTGGATTGAAGATAAGCTGTGCGGCTGTATTTTTCGTATTCCATCAGATGCGTTTTACCAAACTAATCCCGCACAAACCGAGCTGCTCTACCAGACGGCCATTGATATGGCCCAGCTGCGTGAAGGCGATTACGTGCTCGACGCGTACTGCGGCATTGGCACCATCGGTATCATCGCCGCCAAGCAGGTACGTATCGAGCTCGTTGGCGTGGAAAGCGTTGAGTCCGCCGTCCAGATTGCGGCCGAGAACGCGCATGTCAATCGCGTGAAAAACGCGAGTTTCGTTCGCGGTGATGCGGGGGAGTACCTTGCTGGAACCGAGGGAGCCTTCGATGTCGTCATCCTCGATCCGCCGCGCGCTGGTGCTTCTGAGGAGTTCCTGACAAGCGTGCTTGCCACTTCTCCACGTCGCATCGTCTACATTAGCTGTAATCCGATCACGCAAGTGCGTGATATCGAGCGCCTTGCGCCCACGTATCAGATGAAGCGGCTCGTGGGCGTGGATATGTTTCCGCATACCAAACATCTCGAGAGCGTCGCCCTGCTGGAATGTCGACAATAATCAGGAGATGAAGCGTACCCCAAATGTGACAGGGGTCAGGCCCCTGTCACATTGGCCTCTGCCACATTTTAGCCGTTGCCCGAGGCAGGAGAAATCCGTTCAGTTTTCATCTTCCCACTCGTGCCAAAGCGTGATATATTACTTTTTCGCGTGTTCTAAGAGATTCTGCGCGTCACGGCGGCGTGCTTGCTAGAAAGGTTACAGACGATGGCAGTACCTAAGCGTAAAACAGGCAGGATGAAGACCCATTCTCGTCGTTCTTCCAACGACGTGTGCAGGACGGCACCCCGTTCCGTCTGCCCGCAGTGTGGCGAGGTCAAGCTTCCGCACACCATTTGCCCGAGCTGTGGCTATTACAAGGGCCGTGAGGTTCTCGTCGTCGAGGACTAACGGAAATCTACACATTGCATGTAATCCTGCAGACGGTTTCCGCTTGCAGGATTATTTCTTTATTCTGGGAAGAAACTTCTCGTGAGGTGGGTGAATGGGCATGGATGAGGTCAAGGTCGTATGTGATGCGCTGGGTGGAGACGATGCTCCTGGTGTTGTCCTCGAGGGCGTGGCCCTGGCCGTTGCTCAAGACCCTTCAATTACCGTCATCCTTACGGGCCCCGAAGACGTAATCGTCCCCTTCGCTGCAGAGCACGCCAATGTCATTGCGCATCCCACCACCGAGGTAATCGGCATGGGGGAGCATCCTGCCGAGGCCGTGCGTCGCAAGAAAGACTCCTCGATTGTTGTGGGCTGCCGCCTCGTCAAGGAAGGCGAGGCCGGTGGCTTTTTCTCCGCCGGTTCCACTGGCGCGTGCATGTCGGCCGCGACGCTGGTCATCGGTCGCATCAAAGGCGTCAAGCGTCCTGCTATTGCAACGGTGCTTCCATCGCCTGTCGCCAATGTTGTCTTCACCGATATGGGTGCAAATGCCGACTGCAAGCCCGAGTACCTTGTCCAGTTCGCTCGCATGGCGCGCGTGTACGCGCAGCTCGCTCTTGGTGTCGACAACCCAAGCGTTGGCTTGCTCAACATCGGCGAGGAGGAAACGAAGGGCTCCGAATTCGCCCAGGCCTGCCATAAGCTGATGAAGGAGCATGTCCCCAACTTCAAGGGCAATGCCGAGGGTCGCGATCTCGCTCTGGGCGGCTTCGATGTCATCGTTACCGACGGCTTTACTGGTAATGTCGCCCTCAAGGTCTACGAGGGCGTCGGCATGGCTTTGCTCGCCGGCCTTAAGGAGGCCATCTACTCGACGACCAAGTCCAAGATTGGCGGTCTGCTCATCAAAGACGTACTCTCCAAGTTCAAAGACGAGCTCTCGGCCGACAAGTACGGTGGTGCCCAGCTGCTTGGCTGCAAGGGCGTGTGCCTCATTGGCCACGGCTCGAGCAACGCGCAGGCCATATGTAGTGGCGTGCTTGCAACAGCCGATGCGATTCGTCAGGATATGCCGGCTAAGCTTGCTCACGCCCTGTCCGATGACGAGTCACCAGAAGAGGGGCTCTAGCATGGCCAACGAGGAAGTTCTCGAGACCCATCCCGATAAGATCGCCAAGGCCGAGGAGATTCTCGGTTACGAGTTCAAGGACAAGCCGTTGCTCGGTGCCGCGATCACGCATCCTTCCGCACGCGACAAGGAAAGGACGCTCTATGATTACGAGCGTCTCGAGTTTCTAGGCGATTCCATTTTGGGTGCCATCACGGCCATGTATCTCTTCACCCAGTATCGCGATCTCGATGAGGGTGGCCTTACACGTATCAAGGTCTCTCTCGTTTCGGGCAAGAGCCTCTCGCGCGTTGCCCATGACGAGGGGATTGCCGATTGCATTATCTTTGGCGAGAGCGAGACGGGCACCGACAAGCGCGGCCTGCCCTCTGCGCTCGAGAACGTTTACGAGTCGCTCGTCGCCGCGCTCTATCTGGATGGCGGCATGGACGCAGCGTACGCGTGGGTGTCGCGCTCGTTGCTCACGCATGCCGATCGTAGCCTCGCCTCTGTGCCTGAAAGCCCCAAGTCTTCGTTACAGGAGCTACTGCAGAACGAGGGTAGGCAACCAACGTATGAGATCGTCGGTTATGATGGTCCTCCGCATGATCGCACTTTCTTCGCACACGTGTTCGTCAATGACGAGCTGATTGGCGAGGGAAGCGGCAAATCCAAGAAGCAGGCCGAAGCAGCCGCGGCTCAGGCAGCGCTCGAAAAAATCGGGAAGAAGAAGGCCTGACGTGTATCTGAAGTCACTCGTTCTCAAGGGGTTCAAATCGTTTGCCGACCGAGCGGTGCTCTCGCTCGAGCCGGGCATGACGGTTGTCGTCGGTCCCAATGGGTCGGGTAAATCGAATATCTCGGATGCGGTCTTGTGGGTCTTGGGCGAGCAAAGTGCCAAGCAGCTGCGTGGCCAGGCGATGGAAGACGTCATCTTCGCCGGTTCGTCTGCACGCCAGGCGGTCGGCCTAGCCGAGGTCGATCTCGTGCTCGATAACTCGGATGGCACCTTGCCGCTTGATTTCAGCGAGGTCGTCGTCACGCGCCGCATGTACCGCAGCGGCGAGAGCGAGTATCTCATCAACGGCTCGCCCTCGCGTCTC
The DNA here is from genome assembly GCA_964388185.1 of uncultured Coriobacteriaceae bacterium. GTDB lineage: Bacteria > Actinomycetota > Coriobacteriia > Coriobacteriales > QAMH01 > QAMH01. The sequence continues at coordinate 9,267 of CAYLYJ010000037.1, read as the reverse complement.
ATGGACGTGCTCGATATTCTTAACGATTCCGGCCTCGGCCGCGACACGCATTCGATCATTTCGCAGGGCTCGCTGCAAAACGTGTTGCGCGCTCGTCCCGAAGACCGCCGTCTGCTCATCGAGGAGGCAGCCGGCATCCTCAAGCACAAGAAGCGCAAAGAACGTTCCGCTCGCAAGCTCAAGAACATGGACGCCGAGCTGCAGCGCGTCTACGACATTGCAGGCGAGATTGATCGGCAGCTCAAACCCCTCGAACGTCAGGCCAATCGCGCGCGTCAACACGAGCAGCTTTCCGAGGAGCTCAAGACCGTCGAGCTCTCGCTTGCTGTCGATGACCTGCGCAGGCTCCAGGATTCGTGGCGCGAGACCGAGCGGCTCGAGAAGGAGGCTGACTCGCTCGTCGAGCTCGCGCGTTTTCGCGTCGACGAGAAGAATCGCGAACTCGAGAAATACCAACATCTTCTCGAGGAAAAGGGCCTGTTTGCCGGCGATATAGCCGAACAGCGACGTCGCTGTCAGACGGCGCTCGAGCGTCTCGATTCCGGCATGCTCTTGCTCGAGGAAAAGGGCCGCAATATGGTGACGCGCCTGTCCGAGTTGCGCCAGGCCGTCCATCGCTCGGAATCAAGTCGCGCCGAGGCACTTGCTCGGCTCGAGACGTATGAGTCAGACCATCGCGATGCGGCGGCACAGCTCGCCGAGCTCAACGACCAGCTCGAACGTCAGCAGGCATCTGCCGATGAGATTCGCGAGCAGCGCGAACAAGCCGAACGCGAGCTAACGGAGGCAAATGCGCAGGTGCGCGCCTGCGAGAAGGAGTTTGACGAGTGCGAGCTCGCGCAGCTGCGAGCGAGCGAGAGCCTGTCGACCGCCGATGTCGAGGATGGTATTCTGCTCAATCGCATCTCGCAGATCGAGGAGGCGCGCGTCTCCACGCAGACCGCGCTCGGCGTGCGGCGCAGTCGTCTCGAGGATCTCGAGGCGCAGCTTGCGCAGCTACAAGCCGATTCACTTGCCGCCAAATCCGATATCGATAGCCGTGTGCGCATCCATGACGATTGTCGTGCGCGTCTCGAGGAAAAACGCGAGCGCCTCAGTTCTCTGCGCGCCGAGATTAAGGGCCTCGAGCATGTCGACAAGGCGCTTGATGAGTCAAGACCACTGCTGGCCTGGGCATTGGGTCGACAAGATGGTGGCGTGCTCTCGCCTGTGAGCGAGCTATTCTCCGCTCCGCCTGCGCTCGAGAGCCTTGTCGAGCATCTGCTCGGCGCCGACATGTTTGGCCTCATGATGAAAGACGCACACGCGTCTGCTCGCCTTGTCGAGCAGCTCATGCAGGCCAATGTGAGTGGTGGCGAGCTCTCGCTCGTCAATGTCGAGGGAGCATCCATCGAGCACTCGCGCGCCAGTGCCGGCACACGCCTGCTCGACGAGCTGAGCTACGCACCCGAGAATGCTCGTGTAGCCGAGTTGCTCCTTGGTGACGTATACGTGCTTGATACGGCTCTCGAGGCCATCGAAGCTGCCGCTGCCGACACGACCGGATCGCGATTCGTCACGCGCGATGGCGTGGTGGCCTGGCCCAATGGCAAGGTCACGATTGGTACGCAGGTTACCGATACCGAAGGCATCTTGAGCCGCAAGCGTCGTCTGCGCGAGTTGCAAAAGCAGGAGCCCGAAGCCGTCAAGGCCATTACGCAAGGCGAGCTTGACCTTGACAAGGCGCTCAACAACCTGCGCATTGCCCAGGCCGATGACTTCGAGCTCTCGCAATCGATTGCCCAGGTATCCGGCGAGGCTGACAGTCTGCGCGAGGAAGTCGGGCGTCTCGAGAAGGCAATCACCGAACAGTTGCAGGAGAAGAGTCAGATCGACCAACGTCGTGCTGCGATTGCCGAGAGCACTGCCACGAGCCGCGCGAAGGTCGAAGAGCTTGCCGCACGCAAGAACGAACTTGCCGCGCGCAAGGGCGAGCTCGACGAGAAGGCCGCTGCCGTGCGCGAGAAGAGCGCCGGGCTGGCAGGTCGTGAGGATGCCTTTGCGCGCGAGATATCGACTACCAAGGTCGATCTTGCCACGGTGCGCGAACGTGAGCGTCATTTTGGCAAGCAGATCGAATCGCTCAAGAAAGAGATTGCCCAGCTCGAGGAGACGCTCCAAGTTTCCCACGAGACGGAGAGTAAGCTTGAGATCTTGCGGCTACGTGTTGAGCCCCTCTACGACGTGTTCAATAGCCTGCGCGAGGGCGTGAAGGAGAAGGCAGAGGTCCTGCGTGACCGCGCCCAGATCGAACAAGCCGGTCAGGGCGACCTGCGCGACACTATCGATGCTGCCCGCGAGGCTGTCTCCGCCGAGCAGGCAAGACTCGATGAGGCGAACGAGAAGCTCACGCAGGTGCGTATCGAGAAGAGCAAACTCGAGGTCAAGGTCGAGGCAGCCATCGCTGTTATCACCGAGACGCATGGCGTGCTGCTTGACATCGCGCTCACGCTCGAGGCACCTGACGACCGTGAGCAGGAGGAGAAACGCGCCGAGAAGCTGCGCCGCAAGCTTGGCAACCTTGGCTCGGTCAATCCCGTTGCCGTCGAGGAATATCTCAAGCTCAGGGAGCGCCGCGATTTCATCTCCGTGCAGCTTGAAGATCTGGAAGCAGCCGCCAAGGCGCTGCAACGCATTGTCGCGGCCATCGACCGTAAGATGCGCAATCGCTTCCTCGATACTTTCGAGCAGGTCAACGCTAACTTCGAGCAAGTGTTCTCTCAGCTCTTCCCTGGCGGAAACGGGCACCTCGAGCTGACAGATCCGGATAATCCCGAGGAAACTGGTGTGGAGGTGTACGCCCAACCGCGCGGCAAGAAGGTCCGAAAGCAGACGCTGCTTTCGGGTGGCGAGCAATCGCTCGTGGCACTTGCGCTGCTCTTTGCGGTATATCGCGTGCGCAAGACGCCGTTCTACATACTCGATGAGGTCGAGGCGGCTCTCGATGATACCAATCTGCGCCGACTGCTCTCGTATCTCGACAGCATCCGCTCGTCCACGCAGTTCATCATCATCAGCCATCAAAGGCGTACGATGGAGATGGCGGACTTGCTCTACGGCGTTTCGATGCGAAGCGATGGCGTGTCCAAGCTCGTATCGCAGAAGCTTGACCAGCAAATTCGCCTGTCGACTGAGGACACGGGCCAGGCGCGTGATGTCGAGGAGTTCAGCGGAGCGCAGTAGCGTTCGCTCGCAAGGGAGATTCACATGGCGTTCAAGGACAAGATTAATCGGAGCAGGACGAAGTTCAACGAGCGGATGAACGTGCTGTTTCGCCGTGGGCCCAAGCTCGACGAGGACTTCTGGGATGATTTGGAAGAAACGCTCATCTTGAGCGATTTGGGCGCTCGGGCGACCATGGAGGTCATTGAACGCCTGCGCAATCAGGCTACACGACAGGCGCTGCCTGATGCATATGCCGTGCTCGATATGCTCGCTGACGAGATCAGTGGCCTGTTTGCGGAGCCCGACCCGGATCCGTTTCGCATGAATCCTGTCTGCGTGCTCTTCGTGGGCATTAACGGCGCGGGAAAGACCACGACGGTCGGCAAACTCGCAAACCAGGCATCTATTGGCGGGCGCAAGGTGCTCATTGGCTCGGCGGACACCTTCCGTGCCGCAGCTATTGAGCAGCTTGATGTCTGGGGCGAGCGCAGCGGCGTCGAGGTCGTGAAGCGCGAGCGTGGTGCCGATCCGGCTAGCGTCTGCTATGACGTCGTCGAGCGTGCCGAGCGGCTCGGAAGCGACCTCGTGCTCATCGACACCTCGGGGCGTTTGCATACATCCGACGAGCTCATGCGCGAGTTGCAGAAAGTCGTGAACGTCACGCGCAAGCGCGCTGACATCGATGTGAAGACGGTGCTCGTCATCGATGCCACGACGGGACAGAACGGCTTGCAACAGGCTCGCGAGTTCGACAAGGCCCTCGACCTGGATGGCGTCATCATGACCAAACTCGACGGCACGGCCAAGGGCGGCATCGCTGTGGCGGTGAGTCACGAACTCGGGCTGCCCATCTTGCGTGTTGGCGTGGGCGAGGGAATCGAGGACTTGCAGCCTTTCGAGCCACGCGAGTATGCCGAGGCTCTCTTCGGCGAGATGCGTGATGAGGACGAGGATAAGCCCGTATCTACTGTTGACGCCTGGCCCGGGACCGAGGAAGAAGATCTTGGTGTCGCCGAGGAAGCTCCCGAGGCCGAGCCTGATGAAGGGCTTGTTGAAGAGGAGCCCGAGAAGGAACTTGTCGAAGCAAGGCCCGAGCCCGAGTCCGACGACGAAGAGTATGAGGACGGAATCGAGATATGGCTTGAGGCTGATGACGGTTCCGAGGATGATGAGGTTGACGAGTTCGAGAACGAGTCTGCATTCGACGAGGGCGAGTCTGTCGACGAAACCGATGCGGAGCCTGCCAAGGAATCGTTCCGTGATAAGATGCGCCGCTGGTTTTCATAAGGAGCAATGATGTTCGAGAGTCTGTCCGATAAACTGCAAAAGGCGTTTTCCGGGTTTAAATCCAAGGGTCACTTGACCGAAGACGATATCAACGACGGCATCCGCGAGATTCGCATGGCGCTACTCGAGGCGGACGTCAACTACAAGGTCGTCAAGAACTTCACGCGCCGTGTCAAGGAGCGCTGCCTGACCGCCGAGGTCATGGATTCGCTCACGCCGGGCCAGAACGTCATCAAGATCGTGCTTGACGAACTGACCGAGCTGCTGGGCGGCACGACGGCCGAGCTCACCTTTGGCAGCAGGATTCCCGGTGTCGTCATGCTCGTGGGCTTGCAGGGCTCAGGCAAGACGACCGCAGCGGCCAAGCTCGCGTATCGCCTCGGGAAGCAAGGTCACAACCCGCTGCTGGTCGCCTGCGACGTCTACCGTCCCGCAGCCGCTGACCAATTGCAGACCCTTGGCGACGAGATGGGCGTGCGCGTCTATCGCGGTGACGGCAAGGATCCCGTCAAGATTGCGACGGAGGGCGTGCGCGATGCCATCGACAACCTGCGCGACGTCGTGATCATCGACACCGCGGGTCGCTTGCATGTCGACGAGGAGATGATGGACGAGGCGGTCGCGATTCGCGATGCCGTCGAACCGGACCAGATTCTCATGGTCGTCGATGCCATGACGGGCCAGGATGTCGTGAACGTCGCCGCCGCGTTTGCCGAACAGGTCGATTTCGACGGCGTCATCATGTCGAAGATGGATGGCGACGCCCGTGGCGGTGGCGCTCTCTCCATCCTCGAGGTCACGGGTAAGCCCATCGAGTTCATCTCGGCTGGCGAGCGTCCGGACTCTCTCGAGATCTTCCACCCCGACCGCATGGCAAAGCGCATCCTCGGCATGGGAGACGTCGTCTCGGTCATCGAGCGTGCCATCGAGATCCAGGATCGCGAGATGGAGGAGGCCGAGGCCGAGCGCCTCGCACGTGCCGACTTCGACTTCAATGACTTTCTCCAGGTCATCAGCCAGACGCGCAAGATGGGCGGCATTGGCAAGCTCGTAAGCGCATTGCCCGGCGGTGACAAGGCCCTGAACGCCGGCCAGGTCGACGAGCACGAGCTCGACCGCACCGAGGCGATCATCAACTCCATGACGAAGGAGGAGCGCCGCAAGCCCTCGCTGCTGAACGGATCGCGACGCAAGCGCATCGCAGACGGATGTGGCATGTCGATTCAGCAGGTCAACCAGCTCATCAAGCGCTACAACGAGACGCGCAAGCAGGTCAAGAAGATGATGAGCTCGATGAACCAGCCCGGCAAGAAGGGCAAGCGCGGCAGGAGGCGCATGGGCATTCCCGGTTTGGGCGACATCGACCTCAGCCAACTCAAGAACATGATGTAGACAACCAATGCCTCTTGGCAAGATCGAGTAACGATGATGGAAATCTGGGATATTTACGACGAAAACATGAACAAGACCGGCAAGACCATGGAGCGTGACAACTGGAGCATGCAGCCCGGCGAATATCACGTATCCGTGCTTGGCGTCGTGCAGAGGCCTGACAAGAAGTACCTCATCACGCAGCGCAAGATGGACAAGCCATGGGGTGCTGGCTGGTGGGAGTTCCCCGGTGGCGCCGTGCGCGCGGGCGAGGAGCCCGAAGCGGCGGTACGTCGTGAGGTCGCCGAGGAAACCGGTCTGGACGTCTCTGACGTTGCAGCAGAGAAGGTGCTCACCTACAAGCGCGAGGATCCGAACGACGATAACAATTATTTCATGGTCGTCTACAGGTTTGAACTCGACGCCGACGAGTCCATGGTCGCGATTCAGGAAGAGGAGGTCGAGGACTTCGCGTTTGCCGATGTGGCCAGAATCAAGTCCCTGGCAGACGAGGGCATCTTCCTCCACTACAACAGCATTAGCTCCATTTTCGAGTAGGACGATTACATCATGCAGAAAACCGATACGGTCTTAATGGCACATGGTAGCGGCGGGACGATGATGCGTGACATCATCGAGCAGCTGTTTTTCGAGGCGTACGCTGGCGACACGCTGCGACGCGGCGATGACGCGGCGGTGCTCGACGTTCCCGCTGGCCGCATCGCCTTCTCGACGGACACCTTCGTGGTGACGCCGCACTTCTTCCCTGGTGGAGACATCGGGCATCTGGCCGTGTGCGGTACGGTCAATGACGTCGCGACAAGCGGGGCCACGCCACGTTACCTCTCCTGCGGCTTCGTGCTCGAGGAGGGTTATCCGCTCGACGACCTGCGATGCGTGTGCGCATCCATGGCGGCAACGGCCAAGGAGGCCGGTGTCGAGATCGTGACGGGTGACACCAAGGTCGTCAACCGCGGTCATGGTGACGGCATCTACATCAACACGGCTGGCATTGGCGAGTTGCGCGAGGGCATAGACCTCTCCGCATCGCACATCAAACCGGGTGACAAGATTCTCATAAGCGGCAGCATCGGCGATCACGGCATCGCGATCATCTCGACGCGTGAGGAGCTGAGCTTCTCGACGCAGATCGAGTCGGATGCCGCGCCACTCAACCACATGATTGCCGCCGTGCTCGATGCGTGCCCGGCTGGAAGCGTGCGTGCGTTTCGCGACCCCACGCGTGGCGGTCTCGCCTCCACGCTCAACGAGTTCGCGAACACGGCGCACGTCGACATTCGCGTCGACGAGGAAGCGGTACCCGTGCATGACCAGGTGCGCGGTGCCTGCGAGATGCTCGGCTATGATGTCTTCCAGGTGGCAAACGAGGGCAAGATGGTGTGCGTGTGTGCGCCCGAGGTGGCCGATGCCGCGCTTGCGGCCATGCGCACGGACAAGTATGGTGCCGAGGCCGCGATCGTCGGAGAGGTGCTCGAAGGCGAGGGGCGCGTGTACCTTCGCACCGCCTTTGGCAGCGAGCGCATCCTCGACATGCTCGTTGGCGAGCAGCTCCCCCGCATCTGCTAGCCTCTTGCACCTCACGCGCTCTTCACATCTCCATGCGATAATACGTTGTCAAGAACAATGACAACTCACGACAGCGAGGAGCAAGTCATGAGCACTGAAGATACCGCGCAAGCCTACGTTCCCTTCGACCTCATGCACGACTTCATGGTCGACGTCTTCGAGGCGTACGGCGTCCCCCGCGAGGATGCCGAGATCTGCACCGACGTCCTCATTGAATCCGATCGCCGCGGCATCGCGAGTCACGGCATCAACCGGTTCAAACCCATATACCTCGATCGCATCAAGAACGGTACGCTGCTGCCCAAGACCGACATCGAGATCCTGAAGGAGACGCCCACTACACTCGTCATGGACGCGCATGATGGCATGGGCATGGTGGCGAGCTACGAGATGATGAAGCGCCTGATCGAGAAGGCCAAGACGCTCGGCATGGCCGGCGGCGCGATCCGCAACTCCACCCATTACGGCATCGCTGGCTACTGGGCGACGATGGCAAGCGACGAGGGGCTCATCGGCATTACCGGTACCAACGCCCGGCCGTCCATCGCCCCGACCTTCGGCGTCGAGAACATGCTCGGCACCAATCCGCTCACCTTCGCGCTTCCCACCGACGAGGACTTTCCTTTCTGCCTCGACTGCGCAACCTCCATTTCGCAGCGCGGCAAGATCGAGCGTTACGCCCGCGAGGGAAGTCCCACGCCGGCTGGTATGGTTATCGGCCGCGACGGCAGCGCCATGACGGACAGCGACGAGATTCTCAAGGCGCTCGTCGACGGTACGGCGGCGCTCGCTCCGCTCGGGGGCATCGGCGAGGACCTCGGTGGCTACAAGGGCTACGGATACGCCACCGTGGTCGAAATCCTCTCGGCAGCCCTTGCCGGTGGCGAGTTCATGAAGGCGCTCACGGGCGTCTCTCCCGAGGGCGATCCGCAGATGTACGGCCTTGGGCACTTCTTCTTCGTGGTTGACCCCGATGCGTTTATGGGGCAGGACACCTTCAGGAAGATCGCGGGCGATATCTCACGCGAGCTGCGCGCGTCCGAGAAAGCTCCCGGCGCCGAGCGCATCTACACGGCAGGCGAAAAGGAGCATCTGGCCTGGCTCGACCGCAAGGACAAGGGTATCCCGGTTAATGCGGCCGTCAAGCAGGAGATGACGCAAATCCGCGACGAGCTCGGGTTAGATTACCGCTTCCCCTTCGAGGATTAATTGTATCCATTTGCGCGCACAATGTGACAGGGGTCAGGCCCCTGTCACATTGTGCTTGGGAAGTTTCGCGATCTATGGCGAATCATATCTGCCACAGGACGCGAAACGTAGCCGAGGCGGGAAGTTTCGCGATCTATGGCGGGCGAAAACGGGCAGGGCCCGGAAAACGTAACATGGACGGGGCCACAACAGCCGCGACCAACGGTGCCCGCGCTCGCCAATCCCCACGGGCCGGCGTCGTCCGTAGCCACGTGACTCGCCAAGGCAGGGACGACAGCTACAACAATCGCGGTAATCAGCACGCCGGCAATAACGCAAAGCACAATTACCTGGGCAATCGTCCGATGTGGGAGTTATAGGCACGAATGTGACAGGGGCCTGACCCCTGTCACATCGGGAAGCGACCGTTGAAGCGGAGCAGTTTATCCGCGCAGAGAAAGACAGCGTAACTGCGGCTGAATGGCCACTAAATGGTCCCTGTTCGCTCCTGCGACCACTACAAACAAAAAAATCAGCGGCCGGATAAGCCGCAGACCTCGTGTTTCATGGTGTACAGGCAGGGGTTCGAACCCAGGACCTTGGGATTAAGAGTCCCCTGATCTGCCAGCT
>CAYLYJ010000036.1:0-13150 GCA_964388185.1 uncultured Coriobacteriaceae bacterium | reverse complement strand
ACGTGCTCACGTCCGTCGATGACGAGCACTGCGATCCGCTGACCGGTTGCTGGGCCAACCGCGGCCTGATGTGCAAGGTGTACAAGTGCACCGATATCGACTATCAGTTCACCGAGCGTGACTGCCAGTTCTCTATCCCTGGCTCTGCGTTTGCCACCGAGGGCCCCGGCGTGCATGCCATGCCGAGCACCCAGAAGATGGCGCTCGAGTTTGCCGAGCCTGTCTTCGCACAGCCCGACTTCGAGGTTCCCGAGGGTCTCACCTGGGATTACCGCAAGCGTGCCTGCTATGACGACAAGGGTCGCCGCTATGATCAGGCCTCCGGCTGGATGGTCGATGACGCGACGGGCACTTTCTACCAGATGGGCACGGGCTACAGGTACGTCTCGTACAACGGCGACTTCCTGCTCGACGAGGCCACTGGTACGTTCTACGACTTCTCGATGCAGCCTTCCGAGGGCCCGCAGGCCGATTTCGAGCTGCCTGCCGGCACGACGTGGAACCCCGTCACGCTCAAGGCCGAGGACGACAAGGGCCGTTACTATGACACGGGCAGTGGTTGGCTGATCGACCCGACCAGTTCCTTCCACTACCAGCCGGGTACCGGCTATCGCTTCGTGCAGCACGAGGGTGGTAACTACCTGGTCGACGAGGAGAAGAACGACTGGTACGACTTCTCGATGCAGCCCGTCGAAGCGCCCTACAACATCAAGGACGCTAGCGTCCAAGCGAACCAGTAGAGAGAGGAGGACTGGAATGACCCGTTACGCAATGGTTATGGATCAGCGTCGTTGCATTGGTTGCTCGTCATGCACCATCGCATGCCGCACCTGGAACGAGCTGCCCATTGACATCATCTACAACCCCGTTGTTTCCAACGGAGCAGAGGGCGTGTGGCCTCATGTCCACATGACCTTCACGCCGCTCATCTGCATGCACTGCGATAAGCCCGCCTGCGTGCCCGCCTGCCCGACTGGCGCTTCCCGCCAAGACGACGACGGCATCGTGTGGGTTGAGCCTTCCCAGTGCATGGGCTGCAAGGTTTGCGCGAATGCCTGCCCGTACGGCGCCCGTGATATGAACGAGCACGAGGGCTATATCCGCAAGTGCACCTTCTGCAAGGATCGCGTCCGCGAGGGCGAGCAGCCCTTCTGCGTCATGACGTGCCATCAGAAGGCCCGTACGTTCGGCGATCTCGACGACCCCAACAGCGAGGTCTCGAAGCTCGTGAACTCGTATTACACCGAGCAGGTCTATCCTGAGGTTGGTACCGAGCCCATGATCTACTACATCCCCGATTTAGGAGGTACGGTACAGTGAAGCAGTTCTGGATTTGGCCTATCGCCCTCTACCTCTTTTTGGGCGGCCTTGGCGGCGGCATGATGGCGGCCGCAGCCGTTGTCGGATTGATCATTGCGCCATCCGCTCTGACGAGCGGTGCCCTCGTGTGGGGCGTTTTCATCGCCTTCCTGATTCTGGGCATTGGCACCGGCCTGCTCGTCTTCGAGCTTGGTCAGCCGTGGATTTTCTATCGTGCTTTCGTGACGAGGACTTCGGTCATCAAATGGGGCGCTGTGTTCCTGTCCATCTCGATGATCGCAGGCGTGCTCTTCATCTTCTGGGAGCTCTCCTGGCTCACGTTCCTGCCCTTCATCCCGTATGAGGGCTTTGCGCAGGTGCTGCTCGGCATCGCCGGCATCTTCGGCCTGTGCGTCACGATCTACACGGGTGTTCTGCTCTCCAGCATGAAGTCCCGTCCGTTCTGGAACACGCCGGTTCTGCCCGTGCTCTTCATGGTGTCTGGCTGCTCTACTGGCGCGGCCCTGCTCTCCATGTGCATCGGCGTGTGGCCCTTCCCGGCCGAGTGGCTGCAGGTCAACCTGTCCACGCCGCTTGCCGCACTGCTCACCGAGGAGCTGCGTCACTTCCTGCACGTTGCCGATGCGATTCTCATCGCGCTTGAGCTCGTCGTGCTGCTCCTGTACGTGATGCTGCAGTTCTGCGCCTCCAACGAGACCGCCAAGGCTCATGCCGAGCGCTGGGTTCGTGGTGCGTGGGCCGGTTATTTCTGGGGCCTCATGGTCTGCTGCGGCCTGGTCATCCCGTTCCTGCTCAACGTGACGAACGTCGGTGGCTACGCTTCGGCGATCATTGCGCTCATGGGCGGCTGCCTGCTGCGCTTCATGATCATCTGGAGCTATCAGCGCCGCGTTACCCCGGCCGAGCTCAAGTACTACACGCGCCTGCCGCAGAGCCACCAGGACTTCATGGATTACTGGGAGTCTGGTAGGGAGTACTGGACGTGGGTTACGCCCGCTGGTGAGGTTGCCGATGAGGCACCTGCTGACGGTCCGGACGAGGTCTACCAGACCTCCGGTCCCAACCCTGCCATGACTGGCGCTCAGTAGGAGTGAATGCCGTCTGGCGTGAATGAACCGCAAGGTTTCTCGAGACCCCCGATCCCTCGATGGGAGCGGGGGTCTCTTTTTTGCTGATGTAGCACAAGAGGCCTTGTTCCCCGCATGGGCTCACGATACTTACGCCTATGCGCATGTTGAGCCTCTCTCTTGCAAGAAAATCACGTTTTCCTAGGCTTGGATGCGGTCAAATGTTAGTTTTTGACGTTTTCCTAGTGCTGTTTTCTAAAAATCCTAGGAAAACGAAATAAACCGACACGAAAGTCGGGATTGAGACTAGGAAAACGTCAAAAACCAACATGGGGGTTTCTCGAATCCTAGGAAAACGCAGTTTAGGTGCAGGCGAATTCTTCGGATGATACTTGCATGCGGGTTTGCAGTCGCATGAGCGTATAATCGAGCGCAGACGCGACGCGAGAGAGGATCCGACATGCATCACCCGCTGGAAGACGTGCAGGACTTTTCCGACAGCTGCATTCGTTGCGGCCTGTGCGCCCAAACGGATTGCGGCAACTTCTCGAATGGCGAGCCTAATCTTGGCGAGTTGTGCGAGTCCATTCTCAACGGCGAGGAGACCTGGGATTATGCACCCTTCACATGTGCGTTGTGCAATCGCTGCACGATTAACTGCCCAGTCGATCTGGTCGCCTCTCGTGCCAACAAACCGCTTAGGGCGTTACTGCTCGAGAAGAAGCCCGAGCTGAGACCTCTGTATCGCAAGTTCAGGACGGACCTCAAGTACAACGTCTTCTCGGCATTGCGTGCCCGTGATACGGGGGACATCACCAATGTCACCTATATTCAAGGCGAGGCGAACCTGGGTGGCGATGCCGATCACACGGCGTTTTTCCCGGGATGCGCGCTGTACGCATATGCGCCAGAACTTACCGCCAAGGTCTCGCAGTGGCTGCGTGATGAGGGCATTGCCGCCTACACGCTGCTAATCTGCTGCGGTGCGACTTTCTATGATGTTGGCTTCTATGCCGAATACGACGCCTATCGTGAGCGCGTGCAGGCCTTTTTACGCGAGAAGGAAATCGAACGTCTAGTCGTGACCTGTCCGCACTGCGACCATCTGTTGCCCCAGCTCGTCGAGGGCATGGGCATCGAGATCGTGCGCCTGCCCGACCTACTCGTCGAGCATGGCATGACGTCGGAGAGCGAGGAGACGATCACGTTTCACGATGCTTGCTATGACCGCTCTTCGGGCTTCTTTGGCGACGCGGCACGAAAGCTGTTCGGAAACGCCACGCTCGAGAGTATGCCGCACGAAGGGCGTGACAGCTTGTGCTGCGGTGGCGGCGGCATGGTGAGCGTATACGCTCCCGATTACTGTGCGTACCGTCGCAACCTGCGCCTTGCCGAAATCGATGGAGTCGATGCGGACCGTGTGCTGTCGACCTGCTTCTCGTGCGTCAACTCGCTGCAGCGCGGCGTGGGAAGCACGCCCGTACAGCATTATCTCGAGCAGATATTCGATTGCCCCGTCGATTGGGGACAGGTGTACGCGAACGTCGATGCGCTCTTTGCCGATCCGACATACGCTGAGCTTTCGGAGAACGAGGAGCTCACGCTCGTCGACTAGAGGCAGCGTCTTTGAGCAACTGTCTTATTCCTGTAACCGGGATGTGCGTGTGCGCATCTGGTACATGCAGTACAATCATGGGTCATGACTACCGAGACTCGTAAAACCAATTGCCATTACTGCGGCTATCTGTGCGCATTCGATGCGACGCTCGAAGACGGACGCGTGATTGACTTCACGCCCGATGCAACGCGCTATCCATACGATGCGAGCGTGGCTGCCCGGTGCCCCCGTTGGCGGCTCAACCTCGAGAAGCTCTATGACGAGGACACGCGTGTTAACTATCCCCTGAAGCGTATAGGGCCGCGTGGCGGCGGTGGTTTTATTCGCGTGAACTGGGACGAGGCGCTTGACGACATCGCGACACGCCTGCGCCTGCTCATCGACGCGCATGGGCCGTGGACGGTTGCGAGCGCCATCGGCGGGCCGCATGCGGTGTACTGGCCGCTGCACCGCTTCATGAGTTTCATCGACAGTCCCAACAACATGGGCATCGGCCCTATCTGCTGGAACCCGCGCATCTGGATGGATACGATGACCTATGGCTGGTCGGTCGAGTGCGATTTCAGGCCTGACCTCACGGAGTGCCTTATGCTCTGGGGTACCAATCCGGCCGAGTCGGACAACTCGCTGTTCTGGCGCAACATCGCCGATTACGCCCGCAATGGCGGCAAGCTCATCGTCGTGGACACGCGACTTTCCATGACGGCGGCCAAGGCGACGCTGTGGCTCGCGCCGTTTCCCGGTACCGATCTCGTTCTCGCGTACGCGCTCGCGCGCGTCATCATCGAGGAGGATCTCTACGATCACGACTTCGTCGAGGAGTGGTGCCATGGCTTCGACGAGTTCAAGGCCGCTGCCTTCGAGCGTACGCTCGACGAGGCGGCCGCCGTCACCCAGGTGCCCGTCGAGCAGATTCGCGAAGCCGCCCGCATGTATGCGACGAGCAAGCCGGCCGGCCTGCTCTCGGGGCGTGGCGTCGACCAGATCGGCCCCAACACCGCCCCGCTGCATCGCGTCATCGCCGCATTGCGTGCTATCACGGGCAACGTCGACGTGCCCGGCGGCAACGTTCTCAACGAAGCGCCGAGCTTCATGAGCGAGCTCGAGCTCGAGGACAGCGCGCGGTTGTCCGCCGAGGCCCGTGCCCACGGTCTCAACGAGCCCGATTGCGGCCTCCAGAGCTATGCCGGCTGGGAGCTCGCCGACGAGCGTACCGGCAAACTGGGGCGTCACCTGCCCATGCGATACCTCACCTCGGCTTTGCCGCAGCGCGTATGGGGGGCTGCCGTCACCGGCAAGCCCTATCGCGTGAGTGCGCTCATCGTCGATGGGGCCAATCCGCTGGTTACCTATGCCGATACGCAGCTCGTCATGGATGCCCTCAGCGCCATGGACCTCGTCGTCGTGCTCGAGTTCGTCATGACGCCCACGGCTCTCATGGCCGACTACGTCTTGCCCGCGGCTGCTGCAGTCGAGCACCCCTGTTTCCAGGCGATGGGAGGGGTCTCGGACTTCTGTTATGGCGGGCCGGCGGCGGTCGAACCGCAGTTCGAGCGTCGCGAGGACTATGTCATCTTGCGTGATCTGGCCCTACGCATGGGTTGTGACGAGGCACTATGGCCGGCCCGAGATCTGACCGAGGAACTCGCCCGCACCATCGAACCGACGGGGATGAGCTGGGAGGACTTCACCATTACGGGCATCTGTGGTGGAGGAGCGCATTACCTCAAGCATCTCGAGATTGACGAGACGACGGGTAAGCCGCGGGGCTTTGCGACCGAGAGCGGTAAGGTCGAGCTTGCCATCCCGTTTTTGCAGCGACGTGGCGCCGGGCTCGTCGCGCAGTTCACGCCCGTGACCGGCGTGCACGAGGGCGTGTGCCACGAGGATGATTGCGTCACGCTCATCACCGGCGCACGCAAGCAGCCATACTGGGCTTCCTCGTATTTCGAGGTTCCTGCCATGCGTGCTCGCCATCCCAAGCCAACGGTCGAGCTCTCGCCTACGACGGCTGAGCGCCTGGGTCTTGCCGAAGGTGACGCCTGCCTCATCTCGCGTCAGGATACGCCGGACGTTGAGGTGCTCCAATACGTGCACATCACGAATATGCTTGACGATGTCGCATCGGCCGAATACGGATGGTGGTACCCTGAGGCAGTCGAAGACGAACCTGACTTCGAGAAATGCTTCGAGTCGAATATCAATCTGCTCACGCGCGGTACCGTCGAGGGTGCGCGCGAGCCGCTTATCGGGACGTGGATTTACAACGGCATACCCTGCCGCATCAGAAAGAAGGAGTAGCACCCATGCAGAAGAAGTACGCGATTCTCATCTTCTCCAAGCCGCCGATTCCCGGTCTGGTCAAGACGCGCCTTACCATCGAGCGCGGCGGCGGCTTTACCCAAGAGCAGGCCGCCCAGTTCTTCAAGCGCAGCCTTTGGGACGTGACCGAGCTTGCGATGTGGTGCATGGATGACCTCGAGGCGCTGAATCGCGAGGAGCGCGAGGCAGACCCGGGCGCGCCGGAGCGCAGCTATGACCTCTTCATTTCGACGACACCTGAAAAAAACGTCGCTCTCATGAAGGAGACGATCGAGGAGATTGGGCAGTGGCCGCGTGAGATTCACTACATGTATGATCGTGGTGCCACCTTTGACGACCACTTCGACATGGCGTTCAAGGAGATCTTCGACCAGGGCTACGAGGCCATCGTCTCCATCGGCGCCGACATCCCGACGTTGCCGCGCGCACACGTGACCCAGGCATTCCAGTGGCTCATCTACTTCGCCGAGGTGCTGGGCACGCCCGGCTTCGTGCAAGCACCGTGCCAGGAGTGTGGCACCTCGCTCGTGGGTTTCAACTTCGACACGCCCATCAACCACCAGGGCATCTACTACAACATGACTGGTCGCCCTGCGCTTGACGGCTATGTCGAGAAGCTCGTCGAGGAGGGCATCCCCAACGCGTATCTCGCGCCGGTTGCCGACGTCGACGAGGTCGAGGACCTGGCGCACTGTCTGTCGTGCGCTCGCGCGCTGCGCACGGCATCGGAGTATCAGACGGGTATCTACGTGCCCAAACGCGTCTTGCAGTGGGCAGACTTTCTGGGGCTCAAGCCGCATGCCGCGCCCAACGAGAACCACGATCCGCGCCAGTATCTCGATGACGTGGAGGATGGTGCCGATGCGCCCGCGCATGAGCCGGAGGAGACAGAAGGGATACTCCGGTAGCTTATGACTGAGAATCGAACTCTCCATACGGCGCATGCGCTGTGTCCGCATTGTTTGGCGCAGCTGAAGGCGGATATCTACGCGGACAGCGACGGCAAGGTCTGGATGACGCGCACGTGTCCCGAGCATGGCGAGACCGTTACCTATGTGTGGCCAGATGCCGAGCACTACGAGTGGCTGCGCTCGATGCGCGTCGCGCCGACGGCTCCCAAGTGCCGTGATTATCCCATCGAAGACGAATGCCCCAAGAGCTGCGGGCTGTGCAAGCGCCATCTGCGTCGTGGCACGCTGGTGGAAATCGAGGTCACACGCCGTTGCAACGCGAAGTGCCCCGTCTGCTTCATGAGCGCCGACTTCCCGAGCGACGGCATCACCTTCGGCGAGATCGAAGGGCTCATTGCCACGCTTGCCGAGAAGGTCGGTCCCGAAACGGGCCTGCAGATCACCGGCGGCGAGCCCACGGTGCGCAGCGACCTGCCCGAGATCGTCATGTGCGCGCGTCGCCACGGTTTCACCGGCATCGAGATCAACACGAACGGCATCGTCATCGGCCGTTCGAAGAAGAACCTGCAGGAGCTCGTCGACGCGGGCATCACGGGCATCTACCTTTCCTTCGATGGCATTGACGAGGAGCCCTACGAGGCCATCTGCGGCAAGGCCGCGATGCTCGCCGACAAGATGGCATGCATCGAGAACTGCCGCGAGGTGGGCATCCAGGTCGTGCTGTGCATGACCATCGTCAAGGGAGTAAACGACGATCGCGTCGGCGAGGTCATCGACTTTGCGTGGGAGAACTCCGACGTGGTGATTGGCGTGGCGCTGCAGCCCGCGTTCACCTCGGGACGTTTCGAGCCGAGCGAGTACGCGCCCTACACCGCTGGCGACACCATCTACGCGCTCGAGGAGCAAACAGGTGGGCGCATCAAGGTCGCAGACATCATGCCGCTCGGGTGCTCTCACCCGCTGTGTGATACGGGTACCTTCCTCATGCCGGATGAAAACGGCGGCTATATCCCGGCCACGCGCGGTCTGTCGAGCGAGGAGTACATGCAGTACTACGACCCGACGTCCCCGCAGGGTTCGGTACTGCCCGACATCCTCTACAAGAAGGGCGTCAACCTCTATCGCGGCATCAGCGTCATCATCATGAACTACATGGACGCGATGACGACCACGACCGAACGTATGGCGGAATGCTCGATGACGGTGGCGATGAAGGACGGGCGCGTGATTCCGTTTTGCAGCTACCAGATGACGAATTCCGCCGGTGAGCGTATCTACGAGATGTGGGGAACCGGCCCCACTGCCTAATGCGACAAGGAGCAGCCCATGAGCGCTGACTACGAGTTCATACACGATGCGGATCGCTGCGTTGCCTGCGGCCTATGCGTGGCGTTTTGCCCGCAGTACTGCCTCGAGGTGGATGAGTGCGGCATGCCGAGGGCCGTCGACATGGAAGTGTGCGTCGGCTGCACGACCTGCTCGGGGCAATGCCCGCAACGTGCCATCGTGATCAAGTCGCTGCCCGGCGCCGCGGCCTTCGATCCGTATGCCGGCGAGGAGCGTGCCGAGCCCATCAGCGTCGAGGAGCAGCGCCGTTACGCCGAGGCCGAGAAGGCCATCATGGAAGCGCTCGACCTGCGCTGGCATCCAGTGGCCGTCGGGCTCATCGACATCGACGAGCCGCTGCCCGATGTTCCCATGCCCACCGAGAAGCTGCGCTACTGCCAGAGCATGAACGCGGCGCGGCGTGGCGCATCGATACTCATGCCGCCCCATTGCCATGCCTGTCCCGATGGCACCTCCATCTTCGGCATGACCGGCGTGCCCGACAAGCTCGCCACCGGCGAGATCTACGTGCTCTTCCACAAGGTCGTGGATGCCGAGGCCGCGGCCAAGATGGTGGCTGAGCGCCCCACGTTACCGCCCAACTCCAAGCGCGCCACCCTTGTGCAGCCGCTCGGCGCATGCACGCGCCATCCCGAAGTCATCGTCTTCACGGGTACGCCCGAGCAGATGATGTGGCTGTCGATGAGCATGTCGTACTTCGACGGGCATCGCCACGATTTCCATGCGTCGGGCTTCAACGCGCAGTGTGTGGAAGCAACGCTGTTGCCGCTCATGAACGACGAGCCGAACATCTCGTTTGGCTGTTACGGCGGACGCGCGTCAAGCGACATTGGTGAGGACATGATGTACATGGGCGTGCCGGCAAACCGTCTCGACACTATCGTTGAGGGTTGCCAGGAGCTTGCCAAACGCGCCATTCCGCAGTCACGTATGAAGATCTACGTGCCGCCCATCATGTAGGTGCGATGAGCGAGGAGTCACGATGACGAAGTCGTTCAGCGAGCTTACCGGCAGCGAGATCGCCACGCTGCTCATTCCCACGACCGTGACGCTTGTCACGGCACGCGATGCATCGGGCGCTGACAAGGTCGCGACCATCGCATGGGCCATGCCCATATCGCACGAACCAAGCCTCATCGCCATCGCGATTCGTCCCGACGGACAGACCGCGTGCGCCATGCGTGAGTCGGGATGCTTCGTCGTGAACGTGCTCGGTGCCGACGAGGACGCCGTGCACGTCGCGATGACGTGCGGCAAGAAACAAGGTGTCGGGAATCGCTTCGCCGAGGCGGGGCTCATGGTGTGTCCGGCTGCTCATGTTGGTGCCGCCCGTATCGAGCAGGCGATTTCGTGGATCGAATGCGAACTGGTGGAATCGCGCGTATATGGCGATCACGAACTTTTCATCGGGCGCACGCTCGTCGCCGAGACGCGCGGCGAACTCGACGACAACGGCAAGCTCGAGCCGTGTCCGGCGCTGCTCATGGGGCAGCGCGGTCGCTTCGGGCACTTCGAGAAAGGATTCAGCGCATGATCGCACCCGAATATCACATCCGCGACTGCGTCGAGGCGGATATGGACCTCATCCGGTACCTGTTCTCGGTCGAGGGCTTCAGCGATTTGCAGAGCCCCGAGAACGTACGTGTCGCCGTGACGCCGGACAATACGATGTACGGTGCCTGTCGCCTGGAACAGGGCAGCGATGGCTCGTGGAACGTGCGCCCCATCGTCGTCTTCGATGTCGTACAGGGCAAGGGCGTGGGTCGTGCGCTGCTTGCCGATGCGCTGCGCTTGCACCCGGATCTGCGCCTCGTGGCACGCGGTGAGATCGAGCCCTTTTACTTGTCTTGCGGCTTTGAGCGCTGCGGTTGGGACGCGATCGCTCCCGAGTATCGTGCCGAATGCGATGTCTGTCCCGACAAGGCCAGCTGCGGGCCGCTGCCGTTTCGCTCGGTTCCCATCGAGCGCACCTTCACCTTCCTGGGGACGAGCTCGGGTTGCGGTGTGCCGGCGTTCTTCTGCCATTGCCCGGCCTGCGAGGCCGCTCGCAAGGATCCATCCAAACGCCGCGGCTGCACGGGCGCGGTTTTGCGCGGGCACGGGACGACCGTCATCGACGCTCCGCCCGACGTGCGTCATCAGCTCAACCGCGAGGGCATCGACGTCATCAATGATTTCTTCCTCACCCACGCCCATTACGATCACATGGGCGGCCTGGGCGAATTCGAGTACTTCATCCGCCTGTACCTCATGGGCACGATGCCGTTTCACGCAAGCGACTACGCCATTGCCGAGACGCTCAAGGAATATGCCTACATGGATGATTGCTTCGTGCTCGACGTGATGAACGAGTACGATACGCGCGAGGTGGACGGAATGACGATTCAAGCGCTTCCGCTCAAGCATGCGCCGGGCACCTTCGGGTACCTCATCACCACTCCGCAGGGGCGACGTACCTTCTATGCACCTGACACGAGTGATCTCAAACCCGAGGTCATCGAGATTCTCAAGGGCGTGGACAATCTCGTCATGGATTCGACTTTCTGGGAGAACCATGGCACGGCCCGTTCGCATCATGACGTGCGTCAGACCGTACACGAGGGCATCGACATCCTCGATGCCGGGCGCGTGTATCTCACGCATCTCGCGCCGCATATGTGCGAGCCGGGTGTCAACGAGATCGACGAGATATATCGCTACGCTGCGCAATTCGATGGTCGTGTCATCGTGGCAGAAGATGGCATGCAGTTCACGCTGTAAGCTGTTACCATATGCCGCATGAGTAACGAGTATCGACTTTCCAAGAGGCAGATCCTCACGCGCATCATCTCGGTGATCGTTGCGGGTGTCGGTGGCTCGGCGTGCGGGTTTAGCCTCCTCATGCAGGTGCAGGAGATCGGCACGCTCGTCGCGTCGATTACCTGGTTCTCCGGACTGCTGGCTGTGGTCTTCGCCTTGGCGGGTTACGCCGTTTCCTGCGACCCCGGCAAGGGCAAAAGCTATATCCCACTTGCCGTTGTCATTGGTGGCATCCTCGTTATCACGGGCTCGGCGCTCGCGCGTATGTATCTCTACGCGCACGTCGTCATCGTCACCGCGCTCGTCGCCGCGGCAATCGAGGGCGTGGTGCTCATCATCTACCATTTCATCTTGAAGCGCGAAGATCCGGAGGCACTGTAACCACCGGTCGCTGCAAGGAGGGATTCCATGGTTTCCAGACTGGTGCTCGTGCGGCATGGCAAGGCCCAGGAGCGTAGCGGTGAGCTGACTGACCGCGAGCGACAGCTCACACGGGCAGGCAGGTACGCGCTCGAAGCACGTTACCCGGTGAGTTTGCAGCTTTTGAACGACGAGTGTCCGGGGCAAATGCAGATCTGGAGCAGTCCGGCGCTACGCGCACTGCAAACGGCCGAGGTCATCGCCCGGATGCTCGGCATCGGCGGCATCGAGGTCAAGGAATCGCTCTATGCGGACAGTAACGACGAGTTCATCGCCGAGCTCTACAATGAGCAGGGCACGGTCATCGCCGTGGGGCACAATCCCTTCATGGAGGAGCTTTGCGCTAGCTTGAGTGGCGTTGTGCAAGACATGCGGCCAGGCGCGATGGCGGCACTTGCCTTCAAGGGACTGGATGCGTATCCCGAGTGGTTCGTGCAGGGGCCGCGTACCGAGAACTGGCGGACTCTCGTCGACGTGGAGGATGGTCTTGCCGAGGTTGCAACGCGCATCGAGCGCTGTGCGGCGCAACTGCTCGAGAATCCCGACGATTCCGAATCGCTGCATCAGTACCGCATCTCGCTGCGGGTGACGCGCTCGCTTCTGGAGTTTCTGAAGCCGTACTGCAAGCGCGGGACCGTCAAGCAGGAGATGCGTGAACTCAAGAAACTCCAGGATCCCACCTCGCGTATTCGCGAACTTGACATGCTGATTGCCGCGCTCGATTCGCAAACGGACGAGGCCGGCATGGTTCGCGCGGAATGCTCGGAGGAGCGCGAGGCGTTCATCGAGCGGTTTGGCTCCGAGGCAACGCAGCGCTTGCTCAGGCGTATCGTCAAGCGTGTCAAGGAGCTGCCGTGGCGCCAAACTGTCTGGCAGCGTGGTCTTGAGCCAGATGAGCTTGTCGAGCGTGTGAACGATATGCGCGAGGCATACGAGGTGGAGATGGCACGCGTCGACTATGACGACCAGGAAGCCGTGCATGACGTGCGAAAGCAGGCCAAGGCATTGCGTTACGTGACGCGTGAGCTTGCAGAGTGCCTGCCCGATGATGCCGGTAGCACCAATGTGCGCGCCAAAGCCGTGCAGGACAAGCTCGGCGAGCTGTGCGATTGCTGGAACAACGCGCAACTTCTCGTCGAAATTTACGGACCTCAGGCGGTGCAGACCGCATCGCGCTTCATCATGCGTGCCGACGAGATTGTCGCTGACCTGAAGACAGGCCGCACGTACGGGCTCGCGCTAAGCGATTCGTAAATTCGTTGGGTATGCTGCTGTCGTTGTGGTAACATACCAACTCGCGTGCGAGGCACGTATCCAATCGGGTGGTGGCGCAGTTTGGTAGCGCA
>CAYLYJ010000035.1:0-13375 GCA_964388185.1 uncultured Coriobacteriaceae bacterium | reverse complement strand
GCCAGGACTCTCGTTTGGCAAACAGAGTCAGAACAGACGCTCGGGCCTTTGGTGGATTCCGATTGTTCTGATTATCATATCTGTCATGCTCATCACGCTGTCCGTGCGCTTTGCGAACACGGGTCCCTTTGCGGTTGCGCGTGGCGTCGTGCAAACGGTGACCAAACCGGTCGAGCAGGTCTGCTCGCTCGTTTCGACGCCGTTCGCGAACATCGGTGTCATAGATGTGGACGAGGAAGTCGCGCGCCTGCAGGAAGAGAACAGTCAGCTGCGTACGCTCGTCGCCGAGCTCGAGGAATATCGCCAGCAAGATCAGCGTCTTACTGCGATGATGCAGTTTGCCGACATCTACGGCCTCGAGACGTTGAGTGCCGAGGTCATTGCGACGACGAGCGGCTGGGATCGCACCGCGACCATCAACAAGGGCTCGCGTGACGGTGTGCGCGTCGGCATGGCAGTCATGAGCACCTGCGGCCTCTACGGCCAAATCGAGTCGGTGACCGATTCCACGAGCGTCGTACGCCTCATCAACGATGCGAACTCTTCTGTGTCGGCCATGATTCAGAACTCGCGTGCGCACGGCGTCATGCACGGCGCATACGATGGCACGCTCACGCTCGAGTACGTTCCCATCGACACGGCCGTGGGCGAGGGTGACATCGTCATCTCATCCGGTAGTGGTGGCACGTACCCGCGTGGCATCGTCCTCGGGACGGTGCGCACCATCGAGGCCGACTCGTCCAAGCTCTACCACCGCATCATCGTCGAGCCGCTCTTCAACATCGGGGCTTGCGAGGAAGTGCTCGTCTTGACCGGTAACGAGTCCGAGACCGAGCGCATTCTGAACGAGGACCTTCTGCAGACGATCATCGACTCGGCCAATTCGGTGAACGCGTCATCTGCCAAGGTCGGTGCTGTTGCCAAGGCCCTGCTCAACGAAGCTAACGAGGCATACAAGCGTGCCGAGGCGGAGCGCAAGGCCGCCGAAGACGCCGCCAAGGCAAGGAGCCAAGGCGAGACCGGTCAAAACGGCTCTGGAGCCGGGTCGGAATCTGGTTCCGGATCTGGTGATTCGACTGGTTCCGGCACGGGCGGGGGTGGTGCTGGTGAGTAAGCAGGTCGTTTATCTCGTCACCATCATCTTGTGCATCTTGCTGCAGGCCGGCATTTCGCCGGCAATTGCCATCCTCGGCTGCTCGCCCAACTTCCTGCTCATCCCCGTGCTGCTCATCAGCATGCGATCGGGAACGGGAGCGGGAAGCATCGCCGGCTTTTCGCTGGGGCTTTTGTATGATCTCATGGGCAGCGGCACCATTGGCTGCATGGCGCTCGTATTCACGCTCATCGCGTTCATTGTGGGCGTTGCGGGCGAGAGCATGGATTTGCTCACTCCCGTCGCCACGATTATCGTGGCCGTCCTCTCGTCGCTCATCACCGAGATCGGCTATGGCGTTGCGGCTATCCTCACATCGTCGGAGGGTGGCGGTGTGATGTCCACGATGCTGAGCTACTCGCTTCCATCGTCTTTATACACGGCTGTTTTCGCCGTGCTCGCGCTTGTTACCATCGGTTTGGTCATCGCCGATGACAACGCTGGCATGCCCACGCATCTGGGCGAGCGGCGTGAGGGTGGCAGGCGCAATATGTCGCGCATGAAATCGCGGCTCAAGTAAGGAGATGAGTGCATGACAGCGGCAATTTTTGCGGCAATCAGCGTTCTTCTCATAGTTGTGGCAATTGCCATCATCGTCATCGTCGTCCGATCGGGGCGACGCAGGCCGACGCGCATTCCCATCGACACGCGCAATGCCTCCGAGCTCGCTATGAGTACCGAGGCCCATGGCGGGCCGGGCGGCGATTCCCAGGGTCCGACGCGTCGGCGTTTCTTCGGCTTTGTCGCTGTCATCGGTGCCTGCATCGGCGCGCTTATCGTCAAACTCTGGTCGATGCAGGTTATTTCCGGAGCCGAGTACACGGCCAAGGCCGAGGGCAACCGCATCAACGAGTACACGACCGTCGCGCCGCGTGGGCGCATCTTCGACCGCAACGGTGTCGAGCTCGTGGGCAATCGCTCGACTTTCGCTGTACTCGCAAGCGCTGACGTGCAAAACGACAAGCTCGTGCTGCAGCGTTTGTCCGACGTGCTGGGCATTCCACGTGAGACCATTTCCTCGCTGGCCGCCTCGCAGACGCAGGGTGCGCAGGCAGACCGCGTCATCGCGCTCGATGTCGACGACCGCGCGGTTGCCTACATCTCCGAGCATCCCAACGCCTTTCCCGGCGTACGCATTGAAAGCCGCACAGTACGTACCTATCCAAATGATGACCTCGCGGCGCACGTGCTCGGTTATACGGGTACGATTTCGCAAGAGGAGCTCAAGAAGGAAGTCAATGGCCTCACGTACGAATCGGGTGATATCGTTGGCAAAGACGGCGTTGAGCAGGCGTTCGAATCGTATCTACAGGGTGATCGTGGCATCAAGCGCGTCGAGGTTAACGCTGCCGGCGAGGTCGTGAATGCCGTCGATTCGGTCGAGCCCGTCCAGGGCAACGACATTCGCATCACCATCGATGCAAACGTGCAGAAGGTCGCCGAAGAGGCGCTGGACCGCGCCTTTGCCGATGCGGCCATGTCAGGTAACGATAGTGCGCGCTCCGGGGCCATCGTGTGCATGAACTGCAACACCGGGGAGATCATCGCCATGGCATCGGCTCCCTCGTACAATCCGAGCCAGTTCATCGGCGGCATTTCGTCGGACATCTGGGAGGAGATGACGAGCGAGGATTCCGCCTATCCGCTGTCGAATCGCTGCATTGCAGGTCAGTATCCAGCTGCTTCGACCTTCAAGGGATTTACTGGCCTGGCAGGCCTCGAGTACGGTTTTGTCACCGATAGCTCGGTGTGGGAGTGCGAAGGCACGTGGACGGGATTTGGCGAGGAATGGCCGCAAAAGTGCTGGAAGACGACTGGTCATGGATCAATTGGCTTCCATAACGGCATCGTCGAGAGCTGTGACGTCGTCTTCTACGAAATCGCCAAGAATTTCTACCAGTACAACGAGAGCGAGACGGCCCTCCAAGACTACCTCAAGAGCTGGGGGTTCGGTTCCAAAACGGGCATCGAGCTTTCTGGCGAGGCCGAAGGCCGCGTGCCCACGCCCGAATGGAAGAAGAAGTTCAACCGCGATGCTCCCGAAAGCCAGGCGTGGTTGCCGGGTGACCTCTCGAACCTCATCATCGGCCAGGGCGACCTGCTCGTGACGCCGCTACAGATTTGCTGTGGTTATGCGGGCCTTGCCACCGGTCGCGTTCCCAAGCCCGTGTTGTTGCATTCGGTCATCTCGACTGATGGCACCATGACGGCTGTCGATGGCTCGCGCTACCAGGGCAGCATCATTCAGCCCGAGTTCGACGAGAAGAACATCGAGATTATGCGTAACGGCTTCAAGGACGTTGTCGCGCAAGGATCGGTTTCCGGTGTTTTCGAGGACATGGGCATCGCCACGTCGGGCAAGACCGGCACTGGCGAGGTCGCTGGCAAGGACGACTTTGGCTGGTATGTAGGCTATGGCCCGACCGAGGCTCCCGAATACGTGTGCGTCTGTTGTATCGAGGAAGGCGGCTCCGGCGCCCTGTGCGCCGCGCCTGCCGTGCGCTCGGTGCTCGCCGCCGCCTTTGGCCTGTCTGCCGAGCATGTTTCCGGCTCCGCGACCGAGGAGCGCTGATTCGGGCATGCCACAGCTTTCGTTTGGGAAGTCACCCAAAGTCCATGCACGTACTGCATCAGCTAGCTTGGCTGGCTCGGGCGAGAAACGCTCGTTTTCGATTCCGGCCAACATCATCTTGCTCGTTGTGGTCGCGCTCATCTTGATTTGCGGGCTTGTCACCTTGTATGCGGTGACGAGGACCGAAACGGAGTACTCGATTACACGACAGATCATGGGCGTGGGAATCGGCATCGTCGTCATGGTGGGTGTCTGGCTCTTCGACTATCGTCGCCTGGCCAACCTGGTCATTCCCCTTATTGTGCTTGATGTTATCCTCATCTTGCTGCCGATGGTTCCCGGTCTCGGACACGAGGTCAACGGCGCGACTTCGTGGATCAAGATTGGGTCGCTGACCTTTCAGCCCTCCGAGCTCGCCAAGCCGGTAACCATTCTGGCGATTGGTGCGGCAACGGCACAGTACCAGGGTTCGATCGTCAGGGGTGCTGACTTTCTCAAGCTACTTGGCATCCTGCTCATTCCCTTCGTCTTGCTCATGCGTGAGGACCTGGGTACCGCGCTCGTCATTCTCATCGTCGGTTTTTGCATCCTGCTCATCGGCGGTGTGGCTCGACGGTGGCTCATCATCTCGGTTGCCACGGCGGTGGTCGGCGTCGCGGCCCTGCTCGGCCTCAACGGCGTCGTCAACGATTGGACCGGTGGCGACGTGCAACTCATCAAGCAGTACCAAATGAGCCGTCTGCTCGTTTTTGTCGATCCGGATAATCCCGAATACGCCGATGATGCCTATAACCTCAACCAAGCCAAAATCGCCGTCGGAAGCGGTGAGCTCGTCGGCAAGGGTTGGGGTAACGCGACCCAATCTTCCGGTGGCTTTTTGCCCGAATCCGCGACTGACTTCATCTTCTGCGTCTTTGCCGAGCAATTCGGCTTCGTAGGGGCGTTCATATTGCTTGTGCTCTACCTTGCGCTGCTCATAACGGCGCTTGGCATAGGCTTGTCATCGTCAGATTTGTTCGGGTCGCTCATTGCAGCTGGTATCATGGCGATGTGGTTGTTCCAGATCGTGGAGAACATAGGCATGGATTTGGGCCTCATGCCCATCACGGGTATCCCCTTGCCGTTTATGAGCTATGGCTCTTCATTCATGTTCACGAACTTCATCTGTGTGGGCTTGCTTCTGTCGGTCTGGTCAAAACGCAATGACGCTTTGGGCTAGGAAGAGAAAGGTTCGGACACGTTATGCCGAGCATGCCAATTGACGTAAACAAACTGCTGAGTGCGATTACGAGCATTGGGCAGCAGCGCGATTTGCCCTCGCGTGTCGAGCTCGTCTTCGATCCGACGGCAAGCAACATGCTCGTCGACAAGATTATCGACGCCTTCGTCGACGTATCGTCTAACGTTCATGTCACGGATACTGTTCTCGACAAGAAGGTCCCCACGATTTCAAAGGACATGGACCTCGTTGTCATCGTCGGTGGTGACTCATTGCTGCTGGGTGATGTGGCATATGCGGCCGAAGAGCAAAACGTTCCCGCGGTCGTCGTGATCGAACGCGGTAAGACCTACTTCGCTAACGATAGGAAGTCCGCGCAGGCCTATGCGGACATGACGCTTGCGGCAAATGCCGCTCCCACTGTGACTGGTACCGCCCAAGCCCCCAGCGTGGGCAGGGGTATCGAGCTTGAGAACCTTGTGGATGTCGATTTGGCCGACGGCGTACCCCGTCCGCTCGAGCCGCTTGGTACCTGGATTATCCAGAACGCACCCGACAAGCGTCTTTCGCTTGCTCGCGCATTTTCGTTTTTGCGCCATCCGCTTGCCGTGGAGCTCGCCAAGCAGACGACCATCCAAAACGGCGCCATTGGTCTCGTCTTTTTCGTGCCGGGTGCCGACATGCCGCTCATCGCGCTTAACCAAGCCAAGATGGTGCTCCAGATCGCTGCCGTGTACGGCAAGGAGATGAGCAAGGAACGTATCGGCGAGGTGCTGGCTGTGATGGCAGGTGGTTTCGGCTTTCGCGCCGTGGCGCGCCAGCTTGTCGCACGTGCTCCCATGCTGGGCTGGGCGATCAAGCCGGCTGTTGCCGCATCGGGTACGATGGCCATGGCCATTGCCGCAATCGAGTACTACGAGGAGCATGGCAAGTTGCATGGCCTTTCCGAAGTGGCCGCCAAGGCCGCGAAGAAAGCAGCTCCCATTGTCGACAAGGGTGCCGATTTGGTCGGCACCGTCGTGAGCGATGCGACCGCGCACGTCTAGCGCTGTCTCGAAACCGGCTTGGTGGTAGGTAACGTGCAGGAATCCAATCTCTGGCAACGCTATGCGCCGCTTCTTTCCCATGTCGAGAAGCCATCGCGCTATCTCGGCCAGGAGTGGGGAAGCGTTGCGCCTTCCGAGAAGGAGGGGGCCGATTATCATGCGGTGCTCGTGTATCCGGATACCTACGAGATCGGTCAGGCTAACCAGGCCATTGCCATTCTTTACGATTGTCTCAACGCCAATGAGCATATCTACTGCGAACGCGCCTATCTGCCCTGGGTCGATATGATTGCGCTCATGCGCGAGCATGAACTGCCATTGGCCTCGCTCGAGACCTATACACCCGTGCGCGAGTTCGATTTCGTGGGCATCACGCTGCCGCACGAACTGTGCGCGACGAACATCCTGGAATTTCTCGATCTCTCTGGCATCCCGCTGCATGCCGATGAACGCGGCGAGGACGATCCACTTGTCATGGGCGGCGGTCCTTGCGCGTACAATCCCGAGCCCTTTGCGCCGTTCTTCGACCTCATTTTCGTGGGAGAGGGCGAAGAGCTTGACGTGGAAGTTGCGCTCAAACATCGCGAGCTCAGGGCACAGGGTGCGACACGTGCGCAAATTCTGCGCGAACTTGCGCGTATCGAGGGAGTCTACGTTCCAAGCCTCTATAAAGTCGAGGAGCATAAGATTGCCACGCAGGATTCGGTACCTGGCATGCGCGGGTACACCACGGTGATTGCGCATGACGAGGCCGCACCTGCACGCATCGAGAAGCGTATCATCCGTGACTTCGATGCGCTATCCGCTTTGCCACGTCAGATCGTTCCGTACTGCGAGCTCGTACATGACCGCCTTGCAATCGAGATATTGCGCGGCTGCAACCGAGGTTGCCGCTTCTGCCAGGCGGGGATGATCTATCGTCCCGTGCGCGAGCGCAACGCCGATACCGTCATCGCGGCGGTCATGGATGGCCTTGCCGCCACGGGTTATGACGAGGTTTCGCTCACCTCGCTTTCCTCGACGGATCATTCGACTATCGAGCAGATGCTCAGACGTCTGAATCACAGTTTCTCGCAGACAGGCAAAAGCGTGAGCTTGCCGAGCCAGCGTGTCGATGCGCTGGGCATCGAGCTTGCACGTCTTGCGGCGGGTGAGAAGAAGGGCAGCCTCACGCTTGCTCCCGAGGCTGGCACCCAGTGCTTGCGCGATCGCATCAACAAGGGCGTGAGCGAAGATGACTTGATGCGTGCTGTGACTAGTGCCATCGAGGCGGGTTGGCGCGGCTTTAAGCTCTACTTCATGATTGGCTTACCCGGCGAGACCGATGAGGACGTGGCCGGTATCGGTGCGCTGTGCAGACGCGTATATGCCGCTGCCAAGGATGCCATTCCCGAGGGCGAGCCGCGCAACGTGCGCCTCAACGTCTCGGTCGCGTTGTTCATCCCCAAGGCGATGACGCCGTTTCAGTGGGACCGCCAGATCCCGCTTTCGCAGATCAATCATCGCATCGAGGTGCTACGGGCGAGCTTTCCCCAGAAGGGTATCAGCCTGCATTGGCACGATTCGGATACGAGCTATGTCGAGGCCGTTTTGGCGCGCGGCGGGCGCGAGTGCGCCGATCTCGTCGAGGAGGCATGGCGTCGCGGCGCTCGCTTTGACGCGTGGACCGAGCAATTCACCTTCGCCGCCTGGGAGCAGGCCGGTGACGTATGTGGCATCCCCATCATGCAACGTGCAGCCTGCGAGTACGAGGAAGGGGCGCCGCTTCCCTGGAGCCATATCTCTGCTGGCGTGAGTGAGGACTTCCTGCGCGTCGAGCGTGCGCGTGCGTGCGCGGGTGAGACGACGCCCGATTGCAGCTTCGCGACCTGCTCGCAATGCGGCGTGTGTCCGCTCATGGGAATCACGAACATTACCGAGCGAGAGCGCGTCTTGCGAGGTGAGTGCGCATGAGCGAGGGATTCCGTCTGCGGGTCAAATACCAGATCACGGGCAGGCTCGCGTATTTGTCGCATCTCGAGACCGTGCGCTCGATGGAGCGTGTCGTACGCAGGGCCGGATTGCCGTTCGCGATTACCGAAGGCTTCAATCCGCATATGAAGATTGCCTTCGGGCCGGCGCTACCCGTGGGCGCGGGCTCGCGCTCGGAGTACTTCGACGTGCGTCTGCGCGAGTATGTCGCACCTGAAGCGGCGCTCGTGGCGCTGCAAGCAGCGGCTCCCGAGAACCTCATGCCCGTTGCCTGCGCATACTGTGCCCACGGCGATGACGCAATTGACGTCATGTATCCGGTGAGCGTGTGGCGCGCCGAGCTCGTATGCGAGCAAGTGTCTGCTGATGACATGACATGCGCGTTCGAGCAGCTCGTGGATCGTGGTTTCATCGAAGTCACGAAGACGAAGGGCCGTAAGACGACGGTCAAACGTGTCGAGTTCGCAGGCAGACTCGTGGACGGCCCGCATGTGGTTGCCGACGGCGATGTTACAACGGTCGACTTCTCCACCTTCCAGGGTAACGAGGGGGCGCTACGCCCCGACAAGTTCATCGCCGCTGCTTGCGAGCTGATGGATGATCAGGTTACCGTCAAGAGCCTCACCCGGATGGAGCTGCGGGAAGTGTAGTTTCCCCTGTTTTCATCGTCGCGAGTGGGGCATGATAGCCAACGGGTGCTATGGAGATGTACAGAGCGCTCTGAAATAAAATGAAAGGGAGCACGGGATCCGGGGCATCTCGAGCAGACTCACTGTGAGCGCGATGCGGTTTTGCGAGGACTGTTTGAGCGCGCGTTCTATGCGCGCGAGTTTCCCTAAAGGGACTAGCTTCGCGTCGCCGCACGCGGCATCGCGCGAACTGTGAGTCGGGTGCGAGAGCAAGCCCCCGGTCCCGTGTGCCCGAAATTTTTCCTTGCCTCGATTCCATCCTCCTAGTAGACTATTAGCGTTTGCCCCCTCGTGACGGTTCTTTTCCCTTTCCCGCACGTAACGGGCATGTCAATGAGTAATGAAAGGCACGCACATGTACGCGATTGTTAAAACCGGTGGCAAGCAGTACACCGTGAAGCCGGGCGACGTGCTCGACGTTGAGAAGATCGAAGGCGAGGCTGGCGACAAGGTCTCCCTCGACGTGCTCTTCCTCAACGACGGCTCCAACGTCATCACGGATGCGGGCGCTCTTGCCAAGACCAAGGTCACGGCCGAGATTCTCGACCAGCACAAGGGCGACAAGCAGATCGTCTTCAAGTTCAAGAAGCGCAAGGGCTACAAGCGCACGCGCGGTCATCGCCAGCAGCTCACCCGCCTTTGCATCGTCGACGTGAATGGCACCAAGGCAAGCGCTCCGGCCAAGCCCAAGAAGGCCGCTGCCAAGGCCGAGAAGCCGGCCAAGGTCGAGAAGGCCGCCAAGCCGGCTGCCGCGGAGAAGCCCGCAAAGGTCGCCAAGCCTGCCAAGGAAGAGACCAAGAAGACCGCTCAGCCTGCGGCAGATGTCGATTTCACCAAGATGACGGTTGCCGAGCTCAAGGATTACGCCAAGGAGCATGACATCAAGCTCCCGAGCGGTGCTCGCAAGGCCGATATCATCGAGACCATCACCAACGCAGAGTAGCGAAGGGGGCTGAAGGATAATGGCACACAAGAAGGGCCTCGGATCCAGCCGTAACGGCCGTGATTCCCACGCGCAGCGACTCGGCTGCAAACGCTTTGCCGGCCAGGTCGTTAACGCGGGCGAGATTCTCGTTCGTCAGCGCGGCACGCACTTCCATCCGGGCGAGAACGTCGGTCGCGGCAAGGATGACACCCTGTTCGCGATGGTTCCCGGCACGGTGAAGTACACCAAGGGCCTCAAGCGCAAGGTTCACGTGATTCCCCAGGCGTAACCGCCTCTCTATCACGCAAGGAAAGCCCCGTTGCCATTAGGCGGCGGGGCTTTTTGTGTAGCTGCTCTGAATTATGGCTAGGAGTAGGGGGCTTTGATAGAATCTATACTTTAAGACTCACCTCTGAAAGGCAGATTTCCATATGTGCGGAATCGTTGGCTATACCGGCACTGCTCCCGTACGTGACATATTACTCGAGGGGCTGCGCAAGCTCGAGTACCGCGGCTATGACTCGGCCGGCATTGCCGTCGAGACGAACGACAAGATTAGCATCGTGCGCCGCGTGGGCAAGGTCGAAGAGCTTGCCGGGGCGGTTGAGGACTGGGACATCACGTCCACGTGCGGCATTGGTCACACGCGCTGGGCGACGCACGGACGTCCTACCGAGCAAAACGCTCACCCCCATTCTGACTGCTCGGGCAAGATCGCCGTCGTGCATAACGGCATCATCGAGAACTTCGTGCAGCTGCGAGGCCTTCTCGAGTCCGAGGGGCATGTCTTCAAAAGCGAGACGGATACCGAAATCGTCGCCCACCTCGTCGAGAAGTATTACGAGGGCGACCTGATTGACGCGTTGGCGCGCACGACCGAGGTTTTGCAGGGCGCATATGGACTCGCCGTCATGCATGTCGACCATCCGGGCGAGATTGCGGTGACACGCAAGGATAGCCCCATCGTCGTCGGTCTTTCCGAGGGTGACGAGCCTGCGGCGCTCGTGGCAAGTGATATCATCGCCATCATGGACTTCACGCGCGATGTCGTCTTTCTCGAGGATGGGCAATTCGCACTGCTCAAGCCCACGAGCATCGATTACTTCAGCGCACCGGGCAAGGCCATCGAGCTTGAGACCATGCATGTCGACTGGGATGCCGAGAACGCCGAGCGCGGTGGTTTCCCCGATTTCATGCTCAAGGAGATATACGAGCAGCCGCGCGCCGTACGTGACACCATCAGTGGCGCAGTCAAGAACGGCTACGTGCTCTTCGATAGTCTCGCGCTTGACGATGACGATATCGACGCCATCGATAACGTCTACATCATCGGATGCGGCACGAGCTATCACGCCGGTCTCGTCGCTCGTGATCTCATCGAACGATGGGCACGCATTCCCACGACGGTCGAGGTTGCGAGCGAGTTTCGCTATCGCAATCCCATCGTTTCGTCCTCGACGCTCGTCATTGCCATCTCACAATCGGGCGAGACGGCCGACACGCTGGCGGCCGTGCGCATCGCGCGCTCCAAGGGCGCACGCGTCTTCGCCATCACCAACTGCGTGGGTAGTCGCATCACGCGCGAATCCGATGGGACGCTCTACGTCAAGGCCAACATGGAGATTTCGGTCGCAGCGACCAAGTCTTTTCTCGCGCAGATTTCCTGCCTTGCGCTCATCGCGATGTTCCTGGGCCAGAAGAAGGGCCGCCTGACTACGCGCCAGGTCAAATCACTGTACTACGAGCTACGTGAGACGCCCTCCCAGATTGAGGATATCCTGCAAGACACTACGGTGATCGAGGAGGCCGCCAAGGAGGTCGCGAAGGCCCACTCGGTCATGTACGTCGGACGCGGCATCGGATCTCCCATCTGCAAGGAAGGCGCTCTCAAGCTCAAGGAGATCAGCTACTTGCACGCCGAGGCCTATCCGGCTGGCGAGCTCAAACATGGCCCGATTGCACTGTTGGATGAGAACGTCCCGGTCGTGGCCGTTGTCACCGAGTCGCCCACGCGTATGCAGACGCTCAGCAACGTGCAGGAGATCCTCGCGCGCGGCTCGCGTGTCGTGGCTGTGGCAACCGAGGGCGATCAAGAAGTTGCCGACATCGCCGACTACGTCTTCTACATTCCACCTATCGCCGATTGGTGCACGGCCATCACGGCGAGCGTTCCGCTGCAGCTCTTTGCGCGCTATATCGCCATCGAGCGCGGCTGTGACGTTGACAAGCCGCGTAACCTCGCGAAGTCGGTGACCGTAGAATGACGCAAGCCGCTCAGGAAGCGCCCACGACGGGACTTGGGGTGGATATCGTCGAGATCGGTCGTATGGAGCAGATACTTCAACGCTCGCCGCGCTTTGCGTTTCGCGTCTTCACCGATGGCGAGCGTTCATATTGCGAGGGGCACCATCGTCCTGCCGTGCGCTATGCGACGCATTTCGCCGCCAAGGAGGCCGTTCTCAAGGCGCTGGGCACGGGTTTTGCCGAGGGCATCGCATTCACCGATGTCGAGGTGACACACGACGAAAAGGGAAAACCGCTCGCGCTGTTGCATGGACGTGCCCGGCAGATAGCCGA
This sequence comes from uncultured Coriobacteriaceae bacterium, assembly GCA_964388185.1. Classification (GTDB taxonomy): domain Bacteria; phylum Actinomycetota; class Coriobacteriia; order Coriobacteriales; family QAMH01; genus QAMH01. The sequence goes on along the minus strand of CAYLYJ010000035.1, from coordinate 1,223 downwards.
CTCGCTCGGCATTCTCGAGATTCCCCTGTCGCTTTCCCGCACCAACGAAACGGCTGTCGCTAATGCCATTGCCGTGACGGCGGCAACACGTCCCGTCATCGAAGAGAAAATCACGCCGGCGCAGGAGCTTGCGATGCGCTTCAGGGAGCTGCGCGGCATGCTCGACGATTTGGAGCACGACATCGACCAGGTCGAAGAGGAAGTGGATGACGGGGATGAGTGAGCCTTTGGCGTTGATGCTCGGGGAGCGCGACATCAAGGCGCTCATCCCGTACCCTGCACGTGACGCGAACAAGTACTCGCGGGGCACTGTTGGCATCGTTGGTGGAAGCGCCTCATATCCGGGTGCGCCCATACTGGCTGCTCGTGCAGCTGCGTGCTGCGGGGCGGGCTACGTGCGTCTTGTCACGACACGCGATGCCGCCACCTGTGCTCACGCGCATCTTATTTCGATTCCCGTCTCGTCATGTGACCAGGGTCTCGAGGGCACGTTGTGCGCGACGTCTCTCGTCCAGGCGCGAGAGGATCTGGCCAAGAGCCAGGTCATCCTCATCGGACCGGGCATGGAGGCAACGGATGACACCGAGCGTTTCATGGCGAATTTCCCGCAGGATCGCCCGATGGTCTTCGATGCCGATGCCCTCAACCTCATCGCACGTAACCACGCGCTACTCGAGATGCCGGCTTGCTATCCGCGCATTCTCACGCCGCATGAGGGGGAGGCAGCGCGCCTTCTGGGCCGCGAAATCGCCAATCGCAACGAAGATGCGTTGCAGCTTGCGTGCGAGTATGAGGCAATCGTCGTTCTCAAGGGGCCCGAGACGCTCATTGCGACGCCGGCAGGGAACCTGCACGCCGTCGTCGAAGGTGGACCGGAGCTTGCCAAGGCCGGCACCGGTGATGTGCTCGGCGGGATGATCGCCGCGTTTCTCGCCCAGGGTCTCGACGCATTTGACGCCGCCACACTCGCGGTGTTCGTTCATGGCCGCGCAGGTAGGGCCGCCGCGCGCGAATTGAGCGTCCAAGCGGTAATGCCTGAGGATATAATCTGTAAAATTGGTCCGGTTCTCTTAGGTTTGGAGGCTGAGGACATCTCGTGAGCACGAACGAGGTCAACTATTTCGGAGCGCATCCCCGTGTGGGTGGATCGCTCGACGAAGAGACGGTAAACGAGCATGAGCATATCGATCGCGACAAGCTCAAGCTCAAAGAATGCTATACCC